>JAUSJA010000025.1 GCA_030647905.1 Gemmatimonadaceae bacterium
AAGCTGGGCTTTCGAGCCGGGGGACCGGCCCAGCCGCCTCGCCTGCGGACGATCGCGGCGCGGGACTTAGCCGCACTCACGCGGGAACTCACCGCAGCGAAGCGCCGGTTTACGCTCCCGACGGAGGCGCCGATGCTCAGCAGCAGCGTGTGTTAGGAAGCAGCGAAGTGGACCTTCGCCTTCCATTGCTCGGGCGTCATTAGGTAAGGCTCAAGTAGGCCGATCAATTTCGCGCTTGGCTTCGTTGTGGAGTAGAGCCCACTGATGCGCCAGGAATCGGTGGCCGTATATCCCATTGAGTCGGCAACCGCGACCGCCTCTCGCTGGGTCAGTGCGTAAGTCGCTAGGCATTCTGATGCCTGGATTCCCCAGACATACGCGTGGAGAAGGTTCGGGAACTTGTCGTACTTTCTATTAATCGAGAAGGAACGTGCGCTCACGGCCTTCATTTGGATGGGGACAGCCGTGAACGCTGTCACACCGTCTCCAGTGTCTACGTAAACGATGAGGTCGATTCCTCGATCGCGCAAAGGTGAGGCGACCTCGATGCCTGCCCGTAATAGTTCTGACGTGAGTTGACTACGTCCAACCAGTTCGATTGCCTGAGCGTCAATCACGTAGTTGCGAGAGTGAGGTGGTTTGCTTCCTAACTAGTTATTAACCAGCGACGTTATACTGCGAGATTGCGGCATTCACTGCAAGCCGCGGCTGCTAATTCTGCAATGCTTGGCGCCTCCCGCTGGATCAACTCGTTGAGGGTGCCGCACTTAGCGCTTGCTCATGTTGTCCTAGTCGTGCGCTCTGCTGCGAAATCCCTGCAGCCTATTGTCGCAACCCTGCTTCCGAGAAAGAAGCATGGCGCAGGGTGATCCCATCCCATCCCACCGCGAGCTCAATTCGGCTCGAGCAGTACCATGTGCCCGCATCTTCTTGCCGATGCTGTTGAGTAAAGCTGCGCCCAGCTTCATCAACAGCTTGACCGCCCGCTTCTCTGCCTCGTCAATCAGCGACTGCGGCGTTCGCGTACCGCCGCGCGGGTGGGGCCTTTCCGCGCAAGCTCTGGAGGGTGGGGCCGTTTGTGGGGCCGTTTCTCGCGGTAAATTGCGGCTCGAATGACGGGAAAGTCCGGCACCGACGCTCGGTTTCCCTCTAGAGTTCGGCAGTATGTCGTTAAAGGTTAGTGGTTGTTGCTGACTTCGGATCAGAAGGTTGGGGGTTCGAGCCCCTCCGGGCGCATTAGATAACGCATTGAACACGCGACGGTTGCCGGCCGTCGTTCTGCTCCTTCTCTTCGAGCGGGGGTCTCCCTGGCGGAAGCGGTACCTCTCCTCTCGTCAGAGGGTCCCGGATGCCTGCACTTATCGCGATGGTGCTGATTGCTAGTCGGGAGGACCGCCACTCCTGTTTGCCGTCCACACATAGCTGCCCGCGCCGCCCTGGCTAAACGTCCAGCGCATCGTACCGCCGACAACCAGCCCGGTATACCGCTGATCGCCTCCAGTGCGCCGGAAACTGATGGTCCCATTCACCATGCGAAGGTCGAGCATCGGCTCCCATCCAGTCTCGCGCAAATTGAATCGCCCTTCCTGCGCGCCGCTACGTTCTGCGATTTCCATGACGCCGGGCCATCCGTTGAAGGAGACGTTCCAAGTACCATTGATGCTCGCATTGGCCGACGAGGGGGCAGGTGGCGCGGTTGGGGGAATCGCCGGTGGGGTAGCGGGAGGAGATACCGCCCGGATCGGCACGGGTGGCGCGAAGGCGGTGATCACGGGTGCGGGCGCGTGTGCGACGTCTTTCGTGAACCTGTACGTATAGACGTACTCGGCGCGACGAATCCCCACCCCGTACGCCGCCGAGAAATACATGACGTCACCGGACGTTGCGGCGGGTGGTGTGTACGACTTGGTCGCCCCTTTGCTCCGCTCGCCAGCGTGCAGATCGAACGACGCCGCTGGTCCATACCAGACGTCGCTGCGCGATGGGACGTTGGCCCGCAACTCCGCGTTGCCGCCTACATAGAGCCCCCGCGGATCGTTGCTGCCCGCGTCTGAGGCGGTAATGCGAAACCCGATCTCCGTACCGGGGACCATCACGCGCGGCGGCGGCGTCCATTCGGCTTTCATGGCGATGATGACGGCGTAGACTTTGGGGTCGGGATGGCCGAACGTGCCCTGGCATTGGCCAGTCGAATCGCCGACTGCTTGTTCCAGTCACGTACCATATCGAGCGCCAGCTTCTCGAGCTTCGCTTCGTCGAGAATCTCGGCTGGAATCAGCTTGTTCTCCAGCACATCGGGGTTCGTGACGTCGGCGAGCTTGTGGGGACCAAACTCCATGAGCGCATTGAACTTCTGCACGTACTCGGCGAACCCGACGGCGATCCGATCGCGATAGCGCCGCGCCAGCTCCGGGTTCCTGGGCCTTGGCGACCAGAACAACGGATTCTCAGGGAGACTGCGCGCATCGCGCACCGCGATGCCGTCCGCGATGGACTTGTAGCGGGATATCAGGCTGGGACGTGCGGCACCGTACCTCTGTGATCGTCAGCAGCCAGAATCATGGAAACTCAATCGGGGTCACCCAAGTATGGCGCGTCTCCTCGCGCCACACAAATTCATGGCGCGTCCCATCTCCCCAAACTACCTTGTCAGCCCTGAGGACCTCCCATTCCAAGTGAGAACTCGTATGCGCCCTCTTCTTCGTTCTCTCCTCCTCTCACTCTCCATCATCGCCACCCCTGTCCTCGCCAGCGCGCAGATGGTCATCGCGGGACGCGTCACCGGTGACGGCGCCCGCGGACTCCCCGGCGCACAGATCCTCATCGAAGGCACCACACTCGGTACTGTCGCCGTCGAGAACGGCACCTACCGCCTGGTGATCGCTTCGCCAAGGCCCGGCATGGTGCTGCTCGTCCGCTCGCTCGGCTACAAGCCCGCGCGACAGACGCTCGCCCAGACAGCAGGGAGCATCAATCAGGATTTCCAGCTCACGCCCGACGTTCTCCGACTCAGCGAGGTGGTCGTGACCTCTTCCCGCGGCGAGACCGAGCGCAGCACGCTCGGAACGACGATCGCCACCGTGGGAGGCGACGAGATCTCGAAGACCAACGCGCTGCAGGTGGATGCCGCGCTCTCGGGCAAGGTGGCGGGCGCACTGGTGCAGCAGATGTCCGGACAACCGGGCGGTGGGACGAGCGTTCGCATTCGCGGTCTCTCGACGCTCAGCCGGAGCGCCGAGCCACTCTACATCGTGGACGGCGTGATCGTGGACAACGCCTCGACGCCGCTCATAGACCTGGGCGGCTACTCGTCCAACCGGCTGGCTGATCTCGATCCCAACGAGATCGATCACATCGAGATCGTGAAGGGCGCGGCCGCCGCGGCGCTCTACGGATCGCGCGCCAACGACGGCGTCGTCCAGATCTTCACCAAGCGTGGCCACCCTGGTGCGCTCCGCACATCATTCCGAACCACCTTCGAGAACGCCGGCCTCGAGCGACGCGTCGCGGTAAACCAGGCGCCGGTCAACGAAGCAGGCGTCGCGGTCACACGGCACGACTATCAGGACGATCTCTTCCGCACGGCGCCGAGGTTCTCCAACACGCTTTCACTTTCGGGGGGCGACGACCAGACCGCTTTCTTCCTCTCCGGCACGTCGGAGCAGCAGCAAGGGATCCTCAAGGGCACCGATTATCGCCGCCAGAACCTGCGCCTCAATCTGGACCGCACCCTCAACGACCGCCTCAAGGTCGCGGTCAGCACCGCCTACATAACGAGCAAGGCGAATGTCGCGCCAAACGGCGGACTGACGTTCAATCTCGGCCTGCTGACGAGCTTCCTGTTCATGCCCAACAGCTACAACCTCTACCCCGATCCGGTGACCGGCGCCTATCCCAACGGCTTCTCTCTCGCGAATCCGCTGGAGATGATCGCCAACTGGCACGCGCCACAAACCATCGACCGGTTCATCGGCGGACTCAACATTACGGCGTTTCCGATCGACCGGCTGACGATGTCGTATCGTCTCGGGTTCGACGGCTACACGGAGAACGCGCAGCTGTTCATTCCGCGTGGATCATCCGCGCCATCGGTGCCAACCGGTCTTTCCACGTCGGTGACCGATCGCGCCCGCCTCGTGAACTCGGACATCGATCTGAGCTACGTGATGAACCTGGGGTCGCTCAAGCTGACGCATGGCGCCGGAATGAACTGGCAGCGCCAGCAGGCGGACATCGTCACAGCGCGTGCGACTGATCTCGCGCTGCTCGCTCAGACCGTTCAGGGGAGCCAGCAGTTCGCCTCCGAGTTTCGTGACGACCGCCGCACCCTCGGATTCTACGGGCAGGAGCAGATCGGCGTCAGCGAGCGGCTGTTCCTCACCGGCTCGCTTCGCTCCGACGCGTCGTCGGCCTTCGGCTCCGACGTGCGACAGCAATGGTTCCCCAAGGTGGGAGCCGCGCTCAATCTTTCTGACTACGATTTCTGGAAGTCGTCCCTCTCGCGCCTGGCGAACACAGCGCGTCTCCGGGCTGCGTACGGCTATTCGGGTGGTCAGCCAGCGGGCAGCTTCGATCGCCTGTCGAATTACGTCTTCGAGCCCAACGGTACGCGCTCGGGGACGGTCAACAGCACGCAGCGGGGCAACCAGCAGCTGAAGCCCGAGCGCGCTCGCGAGCTCGAGCTCGGCACCGATCTCGAGGTACTGGGCGGCCGCGCCGGACTCGAGCTCACGTACTTCAACAAGAACGTGAGCGATCTCATCCTTCCCAAGAGCGTTGATCCTACCACCGGCTTCCTCCAGCAGCTCGCCAACGTCGGTGAGCTCGAGAACCACGGAATCGAAGCGCTCCTCCGCATGTTCATTCTCCGCGGCTCGACTCTGACCTGGAGCTCGACCGCCACCTACGCGACCAACAATCCCAAGGTGACGAAAGTCAGTGACGGCGGCGCGTTCTTCATTCCGGAGAGCTTCAACATCATTCGCGTCGCCGCCGGGGAAGCACCCGGTCACTTCTTCGGCACGACATACGTGCGCGATGCGCAGGGCAACATCCTCACCGCCGCCGGCGTTTCGATCAAGGACGCTTCCGGCAAGATCACCGGCATTCCGGCGATCGGGCCGCGGGTGGTCATCGGCAACCCGAACCCGAAGGCGTACTGGTCGCTCATCAACGACCTCGGCGTCGGCAAGTCGCTCTCGTTCCGCGCGCAGTTCGGCGGCGTGCAGGGCGGCCAGATATTCAATTTCGACCGCCGGCTCCTGGAGACGCCGGCTTTCGGAAGCGGCGCCGCATACGCCGACGAGCTGAACGGCGTAGTGCCGAAGGGATACTTCCAGGCGCGGCGCAGCATCTTCCAGGAGTACATCGAGAACGGAACCTGGGTAAAGCTGCGCGAGCTATCCGTCACCTATAGCCTTCCCGCCGGCCTGCTCGGTCGTCTGGGCTCGCGCGGTGCCGCGCTCACACTCGCAGGGCGCAATCTCAAGACCTGGACCGATTACACCGGCTGGGATCCGGAGACCAACGCTGGCGCACAACGGACTCTCGTTCGAGGCTTCAGCTTCGCGACCGTTCCCATCCCGCGCAGCGTAGCGCTCACCTTCACCACCAACTTCTAACCGGAGGGGACGCGAAATGAAATTCCATTCTCAGAATCGCCGCGTGACCCTCCGCCCGATTGCCGCGGCTCTCACCGCATTGTCGCTCGCCGCCTGCGAGCTCGACATCTCCAATCCGAACGCGGCAACCGAGCAGGGCGTTCTTATCTCGGTCGCCGGCCTCCGCGCTCTCGCCGTCGGAATGCAGGGACGGCTCGGCAACTCGATGGAGGAGAACATCTACGTTCCCGGCCTGATTTCCGGAGAGCTTGCCAATACGAGTGCCACGCAATCAACGCAGCGCGAATTCCAGAACTTTCCGACCGCCAGCGCCAATTCGGCGATCGAGGAGACGAACGTTGATCTGCTCGACATTTGGGCGAAGAACTACGGAGTCGTGAAGCCCGCCAACGACATCCTCGACAACATCGACAACCTCACGTTCGCTCCGGGAACGCGCGCCGGAATGGTCGGCCTTGCCAAGCTGTGCAAGGCAATGGCGTACGGATTCCTGATCGAAGCGTTCGAGAAGATATCGATAGACGGCGGCGCGACATTCGTCGATCGGCCCACCGCACTGACGGAGATCCTGTCGCTGCTGGCCAGCGCCAAGACCGATGTCACCGGGACGACGCTGACGACTGATTTCACCGGATCCATTCTCTCTCCCAACTTTGACCTCCTCAACACAATCCGCGCGATGCAGGCGCGTTATTCCCTGGCCGCAGGCAACTACGATGCGACCCTCGGCTTCGCCAACGAGGTTCCGGCCACGGCCAGCTCGGTCATCACGTTTGCCGGCGCCGACATCAATGCGCTCCGCGATCTGTTCCACGGCTCGAAATACTTCGGCGTCATCTCCACCTATAGAACGAACGCCGAGCCCGGCGACACGCGGGTGGACAAGTTCACCAGGACGACCGCGTTCGCGCCGCTCGGCGGAGCGTCGATGTTCGAGACGAACATCTACCTCACCGACGCGGATCCGATTCCCGTGTTCTCGCAGGACGAGCTGAGCCTCATTCGCGCCGAAGCGCTGGCAAGGCTCAACCGGCTGCCGGAGGCGATCGTGCAGATCAACGTCGTTCGCAACCGCGCGGGACTGCCGTCAAAGACCGCTGCCGGCCTTTCCACCCAGGCAGCGGTGCTCGAGGAGATCTTCACACAACGGACGTATTCGCTCTTCGCGATGGGACTGCGTTGGGCGGATGAGCGCCGTTTCGGGAAGATCGCGCTGGCAAAGGTGCGATATCTTCCTTATCCGTTCACAGTTCGCGCGACCAATCCCGGGACTCCGGCAAACCCCTAGCTCGCGCTTCACTCCTGATGCGGCGTACGCGGCACGCGGGATCCCGTCGCCGACCAACGCGGTCATCAGCCGGGCGGCGCGGGAAAAACACCGGGGTTGCTTATCACGGCGGCGTCCAGTGGGGCTGAGCGGTGAACAGCCCATCAACAAACCCGACCTTGTAGCCGAGGTACGCGCCGAAGGCGAGGCTCACGGCGCCGGACGCAACGCGAATGCCGCGCTGCAGGCCCACGAGCCTCGCTCCCACATAGATCGCGGGCGCGGCGATCGCCAGGGTTACCATGGCCATGCCGGCCATGGTTCCCAGCCCAAACACGCCGAGATAGAGCAGCGCCCACCGCGGGTCGTCAATGAGGGGGAGGATCAGCAGTGCTGCCGCGGCCGAGCCGGCCATGCCGTGTACGACGCCGACCAGAAACGGGCGGAGTTGCGGTACGGCGTCGGCAAGGGGGGCGTGACTTGTGAGATTGAGATAACCGAGGACCATCAGCATCAGCGCAACGCAGAACTCCATTGAGAGTCCGAGGCGCGGGGTGAACGCAAACTTGAAGAGAACTATCGCGCCCCCAACCACGAAGATCGTGAGGGTGTGTCCCAGCCCCCACATCACGCCGATCCGGCTCGAGCGCCAGGTCATTCGCTCACGGTTGACGATGGTGGTGACGGCCACGATGTGGTCCGCATCGGTGGCGTGGCGCATCCCGAGCAGAAGGCTGGCCACGAAGGCAATTGGGAGGCCGTGCATCGCTCAGTCCCCGCGAGCGAGAAGCGACGCGGCGACGGCCGCCTGGCCGAAGCTGATGGCGCCGTCGTTTGGCCCGAGCTGGCGCGGCACGAGCACGCACAGGCCGCGCGCCTCGAGGCGCCGGCGGACGCCGGAGAGGAGTCGCGCGTTCTGGAATGACCCTCCACCCAGCGCCACGATATCGATGCCGGCGCCGTCCGCCACGGCGACGGCGACCTCGGCAGCCGCACTTGCCACGCTCTCGTGGAAACGTGCCGCGAGCAAGCCAGCGTCAACGCCACGTTGGCGTTGCTCGCCGAGTGCGGCGAGCAGAGGAATGGGATCGAGCATGAGAGAGTCGCCGGTTTCGCGCACCGGAAACGTCAATGGTTCGGCCGGCTGCGCGCCGGCGAGTGATTCAAGTTCCATTGCCGCCTGTCCTTCGTAGCTGGCGCGCTGCCGGAGGCCGAGAATGGCGGATGCGGCATCGAAGAGCCGTCCCATCGATGACGCGAGCGGTGCGTTGAGCCGCCGCTCGATCTGGCGCCCGGCAGTGGCTCGGTGGTCGGGCTTGATGCCGCGGAACGCCAACTCGAACGCGTCGGCAACGCCGGGTTCCAATGACAAGTAGCCAAGCGCCACGCGCCACGGTTCGCGCGCCGCAAGGTCGCCGCCGGGGAGTGGCACATACCGCAAGTGCGCCGCGCGCCGGTATCCGTTGAGGTCGGCGACCAATGTCTCGGCGCCCCACACGTGTCCGTCGTCGCCGAGCCCCGTGCCGTCGAAAGCCAGCCCGACCACCGGCGTCGTGACCCCATGCTCGGCCGCCACCGCGGCGATGTGGGCGTGGTGATGCTGCACCGCGATGGTTCTCGACAGTCCGAGGTCCTCGGCCAGGCGGGTCGAGAAGTACCCGGGATGCAGGTCGCGCACGGCAACCTCCGGCGCGATGCGGAAGAGCTGCTCGTAGCGCGCGAGAGCGGCGCGGAAGTGCTCGAGACTCTCGATACTGTCGAGGTCGCCAATGTGAGGGCTCACATGGGCCGCGCTGCCGCGGACCAGCGTGAAGGTGTTCTTGAGGTGGGGCCCAACTGCCAGGAGCGGCCGGGGAGAAGGAACGGGAAGCCTCAGGGTGAGTGGCGCGTAGCCCCTGGCGCGGCGCAACAGCACCGGCACGCCGTCAACGACGCGGGCGACCGAGTCGTCAATGCGCGAGAGGATCTCCCGGTCGTGTAGCAGGAACAGGTCGGCGATGTCGCGCAGTCGGATTCGCGCCTCGGCGTTTCCGATGGCGATCGGCTCGTCGCTGAGGTTGCCGCTGGTCATCACGAGGGGCCGGCCGACGGCCTCGAGCAGCAGGTGGTGGAGCGGCGTGTACGCGATCATCACGCCCACGCGGTCGAGCTGGGGCGATACGGATGGCGCGAGGCGCGAGCGGGCAGCTCGCTCGAGGAGCACCACCGGGCGCTCCGGGCCGCCGAGGAGCCGGGCCTCCTGCGCGGAGACGGCGCCGAGGGCGCGGGCTTCGGCGATGGTCCGGACCATCACGGCGAAGGGTTTGGCATCGCGTTGCTTGCGTTCGCGGAGCCGGCGCACCGCGAAGTCGTCGGTTGCATCGCACGCGAGGTGGAATCCTCCAACGCCGCGAATCGCGATGATCCAGCCGATGCGCAACTGTGTGGCGGCGTCGCGGATGGCCGCGTCGCCCTCCAACAGTGCGATGCCGTCCGCACGAGCGAGCCACACGCGGGGCCCGCACTCGTGACAGGCCACGGTTTCCGCGTGATGGCGACGGTCGGCCGGCGTGCGATACTCGGTGTCACATTCGTCGCAACGCGGAAAGACCGCCATCGAGGTGCGTTCGCGGTCGTAGGGCAGCGAGCGGATGACCGTGTATCGCGGACCGCAATTCGTGCAGGTAATGAACGGGTGCCGAAAGCGGCGATCCGCGGTGTCGAACAGCTCCGCTTCACACTCCGCACATATCGCCAGATCCGGGGTGACCGGGCGGATGCCTTCCGCGTCGGCGCTCTCGACGATTCGGAAGTCGTGCGCGCCGGCCGGCTCCGCCGGGGCGAGCTCCAGGGAATTGATCCGCGCAACAGGCGGCGCCTCCGTTCGCAGCTCCTGCTGAAAGACGTCGAGCTCCTCCGATCCGCCCTCCACGTGAATCTCGACTGTTCCGGCGACGTTGCGCACCCAGCCGGCCAGCGCGTGGCGCGCGGCCAGGCGGTACACGAACGGGCGAAAGCCCACGCCCTGCACAACGCCCGTCACTCGCAGCAACCGCGCGGTGATCGTGGGCGCGGCCGTCATCCGGACGTGCTGACCGGGCGAGCGGAATCGCGCAGGAAGTCGAACCATTCGCCAAGCCCCTGTCCTGTCAGGGCCGACACGCGGAGTACTTCGAGCTCCGGGTTCACGGAAAGCGCGTTGGCGACGGCGCGATCCATGTCGAAGGGAACGTGCGGTAGCAGGTCGGTCTTGGTCATGACCACACGCCGCGCGTTCTCGAACATCTTCGGGTACTTGAGCGGCTTATCCTCGCCCTCGGTGACGGCGAACAGGACGATCATCTCCTTTTCGCCCAGGTCCCAGTTCGCCGGGCAGACGAGGTTGCCGACGTTCTCGATGAAGAGCAGCCGCGTCCGCTCGAGCTCGATCGCGTCGATGGCGGTGAGCACCTGCAGGGCGTCGAGGTGGCAGGCGCCACCGGTGACGACCGCGCTGACGAGGCGCGGGGTGTGCACGGCAAGCCGGTCGGCGTCGTTCTGCGTCTGCACGTCACCCGTGATGACGGCAATGTCCAGCTCCTCACCGAGGGCGCCGAGCGTGCGCTCGAGCAGCGTCGTCTTCCCCGCACCGGGCGACGAGACGAGGTTGATCGCCGTCACGCCATGTCCGGCGAGGCGCAAGCGCACCTCCGCCGCAATCTCGTTGTTGCGCGCCATCACACGCTCGCGAACTTCAATCGTCCGGACGGCCATCGTCGACCTCCAGGTATGCCACGCGCAGCACGTCGCCGGCGCAGCGGACGATGTGCGGCTTCGCTCCGGCGAAGGGCGGAGTGGCGAACACGGCTTCGAGGCAGAACTCGAGACTCGAGGGCTCGACGCCGGCGCTGTCGCCGACGTCGACGGCGACGGTCACGAGTTGCGGAGCCGCATCGCCCAGCTTCGCTTCGGCGATGCGGCCAATTTCCATCGCGAGGCTCATCTCATGCACGACGCCGCCGGCTCGCGCGGCTCGCAGCGATGCCCCCATTGCACCAGGCGGGCGATCACGACGCCGACCGCGGTCTCCACGGCGCGATCCACCGCCGGGCTGAGCTCGAGGCCCATTTGCACCGACTGGGGCTGCACGCCGATTGCGACCGTCTCCGCCGGAAGCTTGCCGCGCCACTCGGCGACCGCGAGGACGTCACGCAGGTCCACCTGATGCGGCGAAAGCTTTCGGGTGAGGTAGATCGGCAGCCGGTCGCGCTCGAGCACCACGACCTCACCGGGCGTGGCGCCGGCGGCGATGGCGTCAAGCAGCACCAGGCGTTCGGCGTCCTCGATGAGCGGGAGGAGGGACATTCCCCAGGTGCCACCGTCGGCCAGCTCGACGCCTTCCAGCGTCCACTCGTCGCGAAGGCGCGCGAGCGCCACGAGGCCGAAACCGTCATCGCCCATCAGCGGATTCCCAAGACCGATCACCGCGCTGCCGCTCATGCCTCCTTCTTCGGATTTGGGTGCTCGGGCGTCGGCCACTGATGCGCCGGCACCTGGTTGATGTCGTAGTCCTCGTAGGGCTCGTCGGTGGAGATGTAGCGGCCGCCGGTGATGATCGACGACACCCTGCCTACGCGCTCGACGTAGTCGGAGCGGATCGTGAAGTAGACGTGTATCACCACGTAGATGATGAAGGCCCAGGCGAGCACGTGATGAAGGAGCCGCACGCGCTGGAGCCCGCCGAGCAGCAGCGGCACCCATGCGAAGGCGCGGAAGATGATTCCGCCCGGATTCGATTGTCCGTACATGGTGCTCCCGGTCACGACCATCACAAGCGCCATGAAGTAGAGACCTGTGTACGCGTACTGCTGCAGGGGATCGTGCCCGACCAGGCTCGGCTGCTTGTCCGGACGGAAAGTCAGGTACGCGCCCGCCGTTCGCAACATGTTGTGGACGTTCTTCGGCGTCACGGGGAAGAGCGCCGGCAATCGCTCGAACTGGTTGCCGGCGAAGAGCCAGTAGACGCGCACGATGCCGGCCATGATGAGCACTGCCGCCGCCGTGAAGTGGATGAAGCGCACGCGGCCCATGAGGAAGTGGGCACTCGCCTCTCCCGAGGTCATGAAGTACGGGCGACCGATGTAGAACCCAGTAACGATCAGCACGACGACGCACGCTGCCGCGATCCAGTGGGTGGCACGAATCGGCGCGCTCCACAGATAAACCCAGGTGAAGTTGCCTCGCTCGCGGGAAAGGGGGCGCCCAAGGCCGAACAAATTGATGCGCCGCCGCCCCGTTGCTGCTCCTCCGGGGGCGGTCATTGCACCTTCACCTCCACGACCTCCCTGCCCTCGGCGTCGAGGACGTGGACGCCGCACGCCATGCACGGATCGAAGGAATGAATGGTCCGCAGGATCTCGAGCGGCCGTTCGGGGTCCACGAGCGGGTGGTTGTCCGCCAGCGACGCCTCATACGGACCGGCCTGTCCCTGCGCGTCACGCGGCGAGCAGTTCCATGTGGATGGCACGACGCATTGATAGCGCGCGATTTTACCGTCTGCGATTTGCACCCAGTGACCGAGTGCTCCGCGCGGTGCGTCGAGATAACCGTAGCCTTCGGCCTTCGCCGGCCACGACTTCGGCTCCCACTTCTCCTTCGTGAACGTGGCCGGGTCGCCGTCGCGAATGCGGCCGTTGAGCTCCGAGAGCCACTGTTCCATCTTGCGCGCGAGCAGAACCGTTTCAATGCCGCGCGCGGCGGTCCGTCCGAGTGTGGAGAAGAGAACCTCGGGACCGACCTTGAGCTTTCCGAGGGCCTCGAGGACGAGTTCGCGCACGTCGCGATGGCCGCTCGCGAACGCGACGAGCATCCGGGCAAGCGGCCCCACCTGCATCGCCCGCCCGTCGTACCGCGGCGACTTCATCCACGTGTACTTGGTCTCGTCCTGCAGGTATGTCCACGGCGGCTTGGGGCCGGTGTATTTCGGACTCGTTTCCCCTTCGTAGGGATGCAGCCCAACCGCGTCCCCCTTCTCATACTCGTACCAGGAGCTGTGGATGTACTCACGGATTTTCTGCGGGTCGTACTCGTGAACCCTGGTGAGATCCTTGTCGAGGATGATCCCGCGCGGAAAGTAGAGCGTGTCCAGGTCCCGCACGTCACCTTCGGGAAACTCCCCGCAGGCGAGGAAGTTGGGCGTGCCACCGCCAATCGCGCCCCATTCCTTGTAGAAGCCGGCGATGGCGACGAGGTCGGGCCAGTACACCTGCTCGACGAAGGCCCGCGCCCGCGTGATCATGCCGGTAAGGTCCGTGATGCGCTCGGCGTTGATGGTCGCCGGATGGTCCAGGTTGATCGCCGACGCCATGCCGCCCACCAGGAAGTTCGGATGCGGGTTCTTGCCGCCGAACACGGTGTGGAGGCGAATCACGTCGCGCTGCCAGTCGAGCGCCTCGAGGTAGTGCGACACCGCGAGCAGGTTGACCTCGGGTGGCAGCTTGTACGCTGGGTGGCCCCAGTAGCCGTTCGTGAAGATGCCGAGCTGGCCGGTGCCGACGAACTTCTTGAGGCGGACCTGCACGGCGCGCAGCTCCGCCTCTCCATTGTTGGGCCACGGCGACAGGGATTGCCCGATCTTCGCCGCGGCGGCAGGGTCGGCCGAGAGCGCGCTCACCACGTCCACCCAGTCGAGCGCGTGCAGGTGGTAGAAGTGGATGACGTGATCCTGGATGAACTGCATCCCGGTCACGAGGTTCCGGATGGTGTTCGCGTTCGCGGGGATCTTGATGTTCAGGGCGTCCTCCACGGCGCGGCAGCTCGCCACGGCGTGGACGGCGGTGCACACACCGCAAATCCGCTGGGTGAAGGCCCACGCGTCGCGCGGGTCGCGCCCCTGCATGATGATCTCGATACCGCGGAACTGCGTCGACGACGCCCACGCCTTGGCGATCTTCCCGTTCTCGGACTGCGCCTCGATGCGCAGGTGGCCCTCGATGCGGGTGATCGGATCAACGACAACCCTGGTTCTAGCCATCGTCATTCTCCGTTTCGGGTCCCGTCTCCGGCACCTGGTGGGTCGCCTTGCGGCGCCTGATCTGGGTGAACACAGTGGCGGCTGCGTGCGCCGCGACGCCGGCGGCCGCGCCAATGGCGAGCGCGGCGCCGATCGTGTCCACGCGCTGCTCGACCGGGAATCCACCCACATTCGGCAGCCGCCCGTAGAAGGGCGTCATCGTGTCCCAGAAGTTCGGCTCAGTGCAGCCGATGCAGGGATGGCCGGCGCCGATGGGCCAGTTCGTGCGTGTATTCCACTGGAAGATCGGGCACGGCGAGAACGTCGCCGGGCCTTTGCACCCCACGGAGTACAGGCACCATCCCTTGCGTGCGGAGTCGTCATCGAACGACTCGACGAATTGTCCGGCGTCGAAATGCGCGCGGCGCGAGCACTGGTCATGGATGCGCTCGCGGTAGGCGAAGAGGGGCCGCCCCTCGCGATCCACGGCCGGCAGGCGTCCGAACGTCAGGTAGTGCACGATGGTCGCGGTGATCACATCCCCGATGGGTGGACAGCCCGCGATGTTCACGATCGGCCGGTTCTTGATGATGTCACGCACGCCCACCGCGCCCGTGGGGTTGGGGCGCGCCGCCTGCACGCTCCCCCAGTGCGCGCACGCGCCGACGGCAAGGATCGCGGCGGCGCCCTCAGCCGCTTCCTTCACCAGATCCTCGGCGGTGCGCCCACCCACCACGGTGTAGATGCCGCCCTCCTTCGTGGGGATCGACCCGGTGACGACGAGGACGTACTTCCCCTTGTTGGCGGCCATCGCACTCTGCTTGGCCCGTTCGACTGCTGCACCCGCCCCTGCCATGAGCGTGTGATTGTAGTCGAGCGAGATGAGGTCGAGGAGAAGGTCGCCGATGGTCGGGTCGGCGGTGCGGAGCACGCTCTCGACACAGCCGGTGCACTCCTGCAACTGCAGCCAGATGACGCTCGGCCGCTTCACCGATTCGAGCGCCCTGGCGATGCGCGGGCCGGCGGCGATCCCGAGACCAAGTGCGACAGCGATCTCGCTGCAGAACTTCACAAAATCGCGGCGCGAGACACCGCGCGACTCGAAATGCTGGGCTAGGGTTTCACCTTCGGTCCAAGCGTACGCGGAGGGAGTCATCATCGGAACCTCGGGATGGCGTGAGTCATCCTACGACACGATGCGAGACGCGACTGTCAGGGAAAGGAGGAATGGCCGTACGGGTTATCCGCACACCGCGAATCGCCGTGAATCGCCGTGAATCGCCGTGAATCCGGAGTGGAATGTTCCCCTAGCAGATGCGGGGGAGCTGGTCCCCCGGCAGGAGGTCAACGATGCGTGTACCGCCGAGCGAGGTGCGCAGGGCCACCACCCCGGGGTGCCTGGTGATCACGCGGCCGATCTGGAGCGCCCCTGCGCCCAGTGGGTGCGAGCGCAGCGCCGCCAGCACACGCTCGGCGTCGCCGGCGGGGACGAAGGCGAGCAGGATGCCCTCGTTGGCTACATAAATGGGGTCGAGCCCGAGCACTTCGCACGCAGCGCGTACGTCGTCCGGCACGGGAAGCACGGTCTCGTCGATTTCGACACCGACCCCGGATGCTGCGGCGATCTCGTTCAGCGCGCTCGCCACGCCGCCGCGCGTTGGATCGCGCAGCACGTGCACGTCGACGCGCGCCATGCGCAGGCGCTCGACGAGGCCGACCAGGCAGGCACTGTCGCTGGTGATGGTCGTCTCGAACGCCAGCCCTTCACGCGTGGCCATGATCGCCATGCCATGGCGGCCGATGGCGCCGCTCACGATCACCACGTCGCCGGCCCGCGCGCGCTCCGGCGCCGGGCGGAATCGCGCGTCGGCCGCCCCGATGCCGGTGGTGTTGATGTAGAGACCATCGGCCTTTCCGCGCTCCACGACCTTCGTGTCACCGGCCACGACGGGCACGCCCGCCAGTCTCGCTGCATCCGCCATCGAGCGAACGATGCGGTCGAGGATGTCGAGAGGAAGCCCTTCCTCGAGCACGAAGCCAGCCGTCAGGCACACGGGCCGCGCCCCCATCATGGCGACGTCGTTCAGCGTGCCGTGAACGGCGAGCGACCCGATGTCGCCTCCCGGGAACTCCAGCGGACTCACGACGAACGTATCTGTCGAGACTACGACCTCGACTCCCGCGACATTCACCACCGCGCCGTCGCCGAGTTGCGCCAGAGCGTCGTTGGCGAGCGCTGGAAGGAAGCGCTGGCGAAGCAGCGCCGCGCTCATCTTCCCGCCGGAGCCGTGGCCCAGTTGCACGCGGTCGGAAGCATCGAGCGGCGCCGGGCAGGCGAGCGTGACCGAACCCACGGCCGTCACGACACCGCTCCTGCCGCCGCGGAGTCGCCGGACCCGCGGTACTTCGCGAGATGATAGTACGCCGCGCACGCACCCTCGGCGGATACCATGAGCGCACCAAGGGGGCGCTCGGGAGTGCAGCGGGTGCCGAACGCGGGGCATCGCGGCGGCTTGAGCTTTCCCGTGAGCACTTCGCCGGCGTGGCACTCGGCGGGTTCGTTCACGTGAACATCGCCCAGGCCGAACTTCAGCTCCGCGTCGAAGGCGGCGAACTCCGGCCGGAGCCGCAAGCCGCTCATCGGGATCTCGCCGATGCCGCGCCATTTCCGGTCGGCGAGCTCGAAGACTTCCTCCACGCGCATGCGGGCCGCCGGCGTTCCCTCACGCCGCACGGAGCGCACGTACTGGTTCTCCACGATGTGTCGGCCGGCCTCGAGCTGCTGCACCGCCATCAGCATCCCCTCGAGAATATCGAGCGGCTCGAACCCCGTGACGACGATCGGGACGCGATATCGCTTCGCGAGGGGCTCGTATTCCGTCCATCCCATCACCGCGCAGACGTGGCCGGCGGCGAGAAACCCCTGCACGCGGTTGTCCGGCGATTGCATGATCGCGCTGATCGCGGGCGGGACGGTGACGTGCGAGACGAGCACGGTGAAGTTCGGCACGCCAAGCTCGCGGGCCCGCCAGACGGCCATCGCGTTCGCGGGGGCCGTGGTCTCGAACCCGACGGCGAAGAAGACCACTTCGCGGTCCGGGTTGCGACGCGCGATCTCGAGCGCGTCGAGGGGCGAGTACACGACGCGCACGTTGCCGCCGCGCGCGCGAACCTGTTGCAGGTCGCAGTCGCTGCCCGGCACGCGCAGCATGTCACCGAACGACGTGAAGATCACTTCGGGACGCGCGGCAAGCATGAGCGCCTTGTCGATCTGCTCGAGCGGGGTCACGCACACCGGGCAACCGGGTCCGTGGATCATCTCGATCGCGCCCTCGAGCAGCTCGTCGAGCCCCTGCCGCACGATGGTATGCGTCTGGCCGCCGCACACTTCCATGAGCGTCCACGGGCGCGTGGCCGTGCGCTTGATTCGCTCGATCAGCGGGAGCGCGATCGTCGCGTCCCGGTACTCGGTGAGGTACTTCACGGTGCTCCGCCCGGTGCGGGCGCAGCGGATTGTCCGGCGAGCGCCGCATCGGCCACCTCGCCAATCCAGTCGAGCTCGTCGAGTCGGCTCATCTCACGGAGCACTTCGAAGGTGCGGCGCGCCTCGGATTCGTCGACCTTCGAGATCGCGAAGCCGACGTGCACGATCACGTAGTCCCCCACGGCGGCGTCGGCCTGCACGTACGACAGGCACACCTCGCGCCGGACGCCGCCGAAGTCCACCACGCCCATGGGGAATCCGCCGTCGTCACGAAGCTCGACAATCCTCCCGGGAATGCCCAGGCACATGGCGCGTCCTCCGCGTGATGATCATGCGAACCAGCTCGCGACGACCGATGTCCGGGCCCCGCGCCGACTGTCACGCACAACGATGGGAAGCGCCGCGAACGAATGCTTCCGGGATTTACCTGATTATCTGACGGGGATTTCCCGACACATGCCGCGATGATCCCCGGCGGCTCCACCGCGGGCCTGACCGTAGCGCTTAGCCTGCGGGTCGCGGGGCCGACGCCGCAACGAATATATAATTCTGTAAGATTCGTCAGGCGGGCTCGAACCCGGAGACACTCTTTGACTGACACCAGCCGCTCCGCGCTCGTTCGTCGCGGGCTCCTTCTCAACTATGCAACAATTGGCTACAACGTTGTCGAGGCGGTCGTGTCCGTCCTCGCAGGGTTCATCGCGGGCAGCGTCGCGCTTATCGCATTTGGCCTGGATAGCCTCGTCGAGGTGACGTCGAGCATCGCTGCTCAATGGCGATTGCGAGCCGATTTCGATTCGCAGCGGCGCGTTCGTGTGGAGCGAGCCGCACTGAGAACGATCGGAGCGAGCTTCCTGGTCCTCGCCGCATACGTCTTCGTCGGAAGCGTCATGGCATTGTACCAAAAGGACACCCCCGAGAAGAGTCCCATGGGAGTCGGGATTCTCACTCTTTCGGTCATCGTCATGCCCTGGCTTGCGAAACAGAGACGCCAGGTCGCCGTGCAGCTCGGTAGCAGGGCTCTCGAGGCGGATGCCAGGCAAACCTCATTGTGCGCGTACCTCTCCATGATCGCGCTCGCTGGCGTGGGGCTTACGGCGGTGTTCGGGTTGTGGTGGGCTGATTCGATCGCGGCGCTCGCAATGGTTCCAATCATCGCGATCGAGGGGTTGGAGGGAGTGCGCGGCGAGGATGCATGCGGAGATGACTGCAACTGATCGCGCGTCCGAAAGCGGGCGCGGGACGTGTCGCGAACACCAGGCCATCTCATCGAATCGCCGACTACGTCGGTGAATATGAGCATCCCGCGTATGGCATCCTGACGGTGTCGCAGGGGGACACCTCGCCCAAAGCCGTCGAATCCTTCCACCCTCGATCTCATGGACGGCACAGCCGGGGAAGGTCAAACGCCTTTCCGGGCAGCGGCCAGCATGAGGACCGCGAAAGCGCTGCTGGTCCCCGCAGGGGATGGCTGCCAACAGCTCGCGCCCTATCCTCTCTGCTTCGCTGTTGAAGCGGGGAATAATGCCGAGTTTCTCAGTGCGGATTCCGCTGCGGCGGCGGCGCGCCGCCCCGGGCCCTCTGGATCGCCGCAAGCGCGGCCTCCGCCTCGGCCATTCGCGGATCCAGCCGCAGCGCCGCACGGAACTCTGCTTCCGCCAAATCGAGCTGGCGGCGCTGCGCGAAGAACACGCCGAGCGCGATGCGATTGCCCGGCTGATCGGCGTTGTAGCGCTGGCTCGCGACGAACTCCGCGGCCGCGGCATCGAACGCGCGCCGCTGATCGGCGCTCTTCAGTGAATCGGTAATCGGCGCAAGCAGCCAGGCCGCGCCCTGGCGCACGGCGCGAGTGCTGTCGGCGAGCATCGGCACGCCGAGTGCAAGCCGCTGCGGGGCGCCGAAGCTCTCCGCGATCTGCAGCGCCGCGAGGCGAACGAGTGGCCGGCTGTCGTGCGCCCACACATTTGCCGCCTGGAGCGCGATTGAGCCCGGGCGCTCGGCGAGCCGGCCGAGTGCGGAGGCGCGCACGAACCATGGCTCGGTGGAGTCGTTGGCCACACGGGCGAGCGAGTCGGTCGCGCTCGAGTCGTCTCGATCGTCGGCCGCGAACGCGCCGGCGAAGCGCTGAAATCCCGGCAGCGGAGTCGGATACCAGACACGGATCTGCGCGGCGGCCCAGCGTGCGTCGCGATCCGTGTGGCACGCATTGCAGGCGTTCGGGACACCGATGGCCACCGTGAGATCCGGCCGCGGGATGCGGATGCTGTGATCATGACGCGGATCGACCTGCATGTACGTGGTCGCGGGCATGTGGCAGGACGTGCACGTCGCGCCGGGACCGACGGCGAGGTGATGATGGTGCGCGGTCGTGTCGTACTTCGCGGCGAGGTGGCACTGCGTGCAGACCTGATTGCCGGGGTTGCGCAATTTCGCTGTGTGCGGATCGTGACAATCAGAGCAGGTCACGCCGAATGCGTACATCTTGCTCTGCAGAAACGAGCCGTAGTTGAAGACCTCGCCCAGCTGCTGGCCGTCCGGATGGTACAGGCCGGAGAAGATGAGCGCCGGGATGTAGTAGTCGAGCAAGTGCGCGCCGGCCGTATAGCCATCGGCGATGTGCACGCGGCGGGCGTGACACTGGGCACACGTCTCGATCTCGTGATCGGTGCGACGCGACGCGCTGCGCCAGGGAATGCCCGACGTCGAATCGGTGGTCCAATGCGCGCCGCGACGCTCTGTGAGCCGCGCTTCGAGTCCATCGTCGTGCCAGACGATTGAGCGCAGCCAGGCGGGATAGCGCCCCCACGCCGCGTGCCGCGAGCCGGGACCATGACACGCTTCGCACGCCACGTTGACTTCGGCGAACGACGTGCGGAACTGATTGGTGCGCTCGTCGTAGCCTTTTCGGACAGCCGTCGAATGACAGTCGGCGCACATGTAATTCCAGTTGTATTGACGCCCCGTCCAGTGGAGCTCGTCCGGCGGTCCGGCGGCGCGACCAGGCGTAAGCGAGAACCAGCGTTGCCCGCCCTGGACGGCGGGGCGAGCGTCCCAGGCGACGGTGAGCGCCTGCACGCGTCCGCCGGTGAGCTCCACGAGGTACTGCTGGAGCGGATAGACGCCGAACGTCCAGCGGATCTCGTAATCATGCAGCGCGCCGTCTTCGCCGTCGGTGTTCACGAAGTAGCGATCGCCGCGGCGGAAGAACGTCGACGTGACGGCGCCGCTCGTGAAGCGCGTGCCGTCGAACCGGCCGAGCACCGCGCCCGGCTTGGCGTCCTGCATGGCGACGGCGTGCTGCGACGATTTCCAGGACGCGTACTCAGCGGCGTGGCACGAGGCGCACGCCGTGGCGCCGACGAACCCGGCGCGCGGCGCTCCAGCGGGCTGGGTTGCCTGTTGCCAATGCCGGCCGACGGCGAAGGCCGCAATCGCGATCGCGATCAGGACGACGCCGACTGCCGTGACGACCCGGAAGCGCATATTCGATGGCATCGCTGGCAAGTAACGGGAATCGGTATAATATGCAGGAGCGCGAGCTCACATGAACGTGCCTGTCATCACGCGGTTGGCCAGGCGCCGAGGCACATTCGGTTCACACCCCACACACCGGACCCCATGAATACCGCTTCGAAGGGCTTGCTCATCGGCGCACTGCTAGTGGCGGCGTGCGCGCCCCAGAAGCCTGGAACGCCGGGCCCGCGAATCGCGACACCACCGGAGGTCCGCGCGTTATGGGTCGTCCGCACCACGCTGGCCCATCCCGACAGCATCAGGTTGATGGTCGCGCGCGCTCACGAGAACGGATTCAACACGCTCATCGTGCAGGTGCGCGGTCGCGGAGATGCGTTCTACAATGCGCGCTGGGAACCGCGGGCCGAATCGATCGTCAAGCGCGCGAAGTTCGATCCCCTCGCGCTGACCATCAAGGAAGCTCATCGCCGTGGCATCGCCGTGCATGCCTGGTTGAACACGAATTTCCTTGCCAACATGGACAATCCGCCGACTGACCCGCGCCACATCTACAACATGCGGCCGGATCTTCTCGCGGTTCCGTACAAACTCGCGCGCGAGCTGTACTCTGTCGATCCGCGCGATTCGCTGTTCCGCGCGAAGATACTGGAGTACTCGAAGGGTGCGCGCGATCGCGTGGAAGGAGTTTACATGTCGCCGGCTGCGCCGGAAACGAAGGAGCACGTTTATTCGCTATGGATGGACGTTCTCGAGCATTACGACGTCGATGGGATCAACTTCGACTATGTTCGCTATCCTGCACCGGATTACGATTACTCGCGCATCTCGCTCTACCGATTCCGTCTGTGGCTGCTGCCGCAACTGAGGGACGACGAGCGCTCCCGATTTGCGGCGCTGGAATCTGACCCCCTCGTTTACGTGGACTCCTTTCCGTCGGGATACAACGACTTCCGCCGTGCGCAGGTCACCGAGCTCGTCGAGCGTATTTATTACGGCGTCAAGAAGCGCAATCCGAATGTGATCGTGTCCGCTGATGTATTCGCCAACGCGAAGGATGCATACGAGAATCGTTTTCAGGACTGGACGAGCTGGCTGCGCCGTGGTTTCCTGGACGTTGCCGCGCTGATGGCGTACTCACCCAACACGCAGATCTTTCGAGATCAGATCCGCGTCGCTGTGGAGGCCGGTGGGCGCGATCACGTATGGGCGGGCATTGCCGCTTATCGCCAGCCTGCCGACTCCGCAGTGGCGAAGATCCATGCTGCACGCGAGCTCGGAGCCAGGGGCATCGTGCTGTTCTCGTACAATTCAGCGGCCCGTAAGAGCGAGCTCAATCCTGACGCCGATTATCTGCAGCGTGTCATGAAGGCCGCCTTTCAGGAAGCGCAGATCACGGGGTTCCGCTGAACCTGCGCCCTCCCGCCGCTCACCCTTCACTTCGCCGGCGATAGTTCCGCCGCGAGCTGACTCACCAGCGACGCTTCCCTGCTCAGCGCGCTCGCGATCCGCGCAACCTCGCGGTCCACGTCACCCCACTGCCCCTGCTCGATCGCTTCGCGCACGGCGGGCATGGTCTTCACGCCGTATCCAGTATAGAAGCCGGGAGCGTAAAGAAGATGCCTGTACCAAGGCCTGCCCTTGAGACCGTCGTTGGATGTGAGTGCGCGCTCGGCCTGCACGAGCCGCTCGTTCACGGCCTTCAGCGACGCGGCACGTGCCGCACCTGATGCCTGCAAAGGAACCGAAGCCGCTGCTTTGTCGTATCGCGACGCCGCGCTGGCGAGTGAATCGAGCGCGTTGAGCAGAGGCGCGAAGTTGAATTGAGGCGGTGAACTGCGGCGCGCCGGCCCCACCATGGGCTCGCGCGGATCGCTCACCCGTGCATACACGCCAGCGTCAATCGAACGATTGTCGCCGGTGATCTGCTCGTTGCGCGTGTCACGCAGTCGCTGGAGCTCGGTCGCGTAGCCCCTGGCAGTCTCCGCCAGATTGGTGAACGAGAACGGCAGCAGATCCGCGTCAGCAAGGCGCATCACCGCCACACCGATCGTCTGCGCGAGCGCGCGGCCATACACGAACGACGTGTCACTGTAGTGCGTGTACCAGTAGAAGTCGTCGTAAATGGAATGATAGATCCCGCCCTCGTCCTCCCCACCGTAGCCGAGATTGAGCGCGGCGATTCCCAGGTGCTGGAGGAACGGCGAGTAATCGGAACCGGAGCCGAGCGCATCTATATGAAGATCGCCCTCCTTCCACGCATCCTTGCGCTCGTCGGCAGTGCCGGACCGAATCGCAGCGGCCTGACTCCGCTTCCACACACTGACGTGCGCCTCGGGATCGTCAATGTCCTTTTGCACGTCGTTGATGAACTTCTCCAGCGTGTGCGACCCGGCGACGTTGAGAAAGCCGCGGCCGTTGGTGTCACTATTGATGTACACCACGGCTTTCTTCGCCAGGTCATCAGCGTGAGTCTCGGCCCATTCGGTCGAGCCGAGGAGTCCGGGCTCTTCCCCATCCCACGCGGCGTAGACGATGGTGCGCTTCGGCTTCCATCCCTGCTTCACCAGCTCTCCGAGGGCGCGCGCCTCCTCCAGCTCGGCGACGAGCCCGGAGATCGGATCCTGGGCGCCATTCACCCAGGCGTCGTGATGATTGCCGCGGACGATCCACTGGTCGGCCTCGGTGGTGCCGGGCAGCTTGGCGATGACATTGTGGAGGGTGCGCATGTTCCAGTCGGACTTCACCTTGAGATGCACCATCGCCGGGCCGGGGCCGAAGCGGTATGTGAGCGGCAATCCGCCGCGCCATGCGGCGGGCACCACCGAGCCTTTCAGTGCAGCGAGCAGCGGCTGCGCATTTCCGTAGGAGATCGGCAGCGTCGGGATCTTCGTGATAGTCGGGACCTGGTCGAGCGGAAGCCGCTTCGCGTTTTTCGTCGCGCCGACGCCGGGCGTCATCGGATCGCCGGGATACGTGGGCATGTCGGCGACGGATCCGCGCTGCACACCCTGAGGCGGACGCATCGGACCATTGGGGAAGACATCTCCGCCCGCGTAGCCGTCGTTGGCCGGATCGGAGTAGATGATACAGCCGATCGCGCCATGCTCGGCCGCGACCTTCGGCTTGATGCCGCGCCATGAGCCGCCGTATTTCGCGATGACGATGGCGCCCTTCACCGATATGCCGCGGCGCTCGAGCTCGTCGTAGTCAGCCGGAACTCCGTAGTTGACGAAGACGAGCGGGCCGGTGACGTCGCCGTCGGCCGAGTAGGCCACGTATGGCGGGAGCTGCTCGTCCTTCTGGCCGGAGGTCGGGTCAACGTCTATGGCCGTCTCGTCGAGATTGGCGGTGAACTTCGTCGGCGCGACCATCTCGACAACGCGCTCTTTCGGCGTCGGGAAAAGCACGTCGAAGGTCTCGATCTCCGCCTGCCATCCGTAGGAACGGAACTGGTCGCGGATCCACTCCGCATTCTGCTTGCCGTACGCTGAGCCGACGTGATGCGGTCTGGCGGAGAGCAGCCGCATCGCCTCGCGCATCCGCGTCGGCTGCGGAATGGCCTTGAACTTCGCCTCCCACTCGAGCTGGGTCTTCGATGATTCCGGGGTGAAACCGCGAAGCACATCGTGGTCGGCGGGCAGTGGCGTGAGGGCGAGACCGCCTGCCGAGAGGAGCATGGTGAGGGCAACTGAGCGCATTAACGGAATCCGTGGGAAAGTGGGGGTGCCGATAGTCTACAGTCCTATACCGCGTCCGACAGAGAAGTGAAATTGAAGTCCCGCACCTTGATCGGCGGAACTACCACCGCGCCACCGGCTTCGGTACCGGCGAGACGGACCACCTGACCGATCGCCTCGAGGTTGTTGAGCATGAACAGCGGCGAATCGTTGAAGCGGAAGTTCTTGATCGCCCTGGAGATCTTCCCGTTCTCGATCAGGAACGTGCCGTCGCGCGTGAGTCCCGTGTAGAGAATCGTACGGGGATCCACTTCGCGAAGGTACCAGAGCCGCGTGACGAGGATGCCGCGCTGGGTGGACTTGATCATGTCGTCCAGCGACGTGGTGCCGCCGGTCATGATGAATGACGTCGGCGCGCCGGTCGCCTGCTTGCCCATCTTCTTCGCCCAGAAGCGCGAGTAGTACAGCTCCTTCAGCACGCCCTTGTCCACGAACACCTGCCTGCCGATCGGCAACCCGTCTCCGTCCCATGGCTGGGAGAGGACCATCGGATCGAACGGATCGGCAATTATGCTGATGCGCGGATCCACGATCTTTTCGCCGATCCTGTTGCCGCCGCCCTGCTTGCTGAACGGGCTCCGTCCCTCGTCCGCCGAGCGGGCGTCGGCGTAAGAACCGATGAGCTGCACCAGGTCACCGACGGCCTGCGGCTCGAGGATCGCCGTGTAACGGCCGGGCTCGATGGCGACCGGATTCCTCGAAAGGCGCGCCTTCTCGATCGCACGCGCGCTCACCGCGTTGACGTCGAGCTGCTTCCAGTCGGGCGCCTCCGCGCCTGCCCAGCCGGAGCCGGTACCATCGGTGGTGCGGACGGTCAGTGTGTAGTTCGCGTTGGTGCTCTTGTGGTACGCGAACAGCTTGCTGCTGTTGCCCAGCGCGCTGGTGCTCGTGTTCACCACCAGGTAGCCGGCGGCGGTGAGATCACCGGCTTTGCGCGCCGGCTCGAGCGCGGTCAATGCCGCCTGCGCGAGACTGGCCGCATCGAGAGACTCGGTGGACGCGAAATCCGCGTTCACCGTCCTGATGTTCTGCGGCCCGAGATTCGGCATCGCCTCGGGATCGTCTGGCGAAAGTCTTGCCAGCGCCTCGGACTGCTTCACCGCCGCCCGCAGCGCCTCGTCGGTCAGATTGTTCGTGACGACTGTTGCGCGCTTGGGCCCGAACGAGCTGGTAACGGCGACGTTGGCGTCGGCGATGCTGCCCGCGGTCGAGACCTGATTCGCGGCGAAGCGGATGTTGTTGGTGATACCGCTGGACACGTTCACACTGATCGAATCGGCGGACGACATCTTCACGACCCGCTCGATCAGCGCCTGCGACTCCTCGCGCGACAGGATGTCTCCCTCGGCCGCAACGATCGGGATCAATCGCTTCGGGGCTCTCATGCCTTCCTTCCGGTGTTGATGACGTTGATGTTGCGGAATCGCGCTGGCGGCGAGCCATGGCTGACGGCGTTGATCTGCGGCGGCTGTCCCTTGCCGTCGAAGAAGCTGCCGCCGAGCTGATAGCTCTTCTTTCCGCCGATCATGTCCATCGAGTTCCAGAAGTCGGGCGTGCGCATCTGGTACGCGACGTCCTTGAGCATGCCGACGATCTTGCCGCCCTTGATCTCGTGGAACACCTGTCCGCCGAACTGAGCGTTGTAGCGCTGCTGATCGATCGAGAACGATCCGTCTCCGATGATTGCGATGCCGCGGTCGGTCGCCGCGATCAGATCCTCGAAGCTCTGCTCCTTCTCGCCCGGGAGAAGCGAGACGTTCGGCATGCGCTGGAACTGGATGCTCGACCATGAATCGCCGTACGAGCATCCGTGTGAGCGCGTCGGCTCGCCCTTGGAGTCATACCACCACTTGAGCCAGTTCGCCTGCTCGCGGGTGGTCTGGTAGTCGTTGAATACTCCCTTCCTGACGATGAGGAAATCGTCCGGCCTCACTCCTTCGTCATCGTACCCGATCGTTGCGAGGCCGCCTTCCTGCGAGCGATCGCCCTGGATGTTCATGAACTCCGGGCCGTACCTGAGCTTGCCGAGCACCTTGTCAGGCGGCGCCAGGAAGCTCGTGCCCGCGTAGTTGGCTTCGTAGCCGTTGGCGCGGTCGAGCTCGGTGGGATGTCCGATTGACTCATGAATCGTGAGCCAGAGGTGCGACGGGTGCAGCACGAGGTCGTAGCGGCCGACGTCCACCGGCTTCGCCTTGAGCTTCTGCGACGCTTCCTCTCCCCACTTTGCCGCGTTGCCGACGAGATCCTCCGAGAGGATGTACTCGTATCCCCTGCCCATCGGGGCCGATACCGAGCCGCGGTTCTGGAAGTCGGACTGGTCCGGCGCGATCGCGGTGATCTGCATCGGAGCCCAGCTCTGGATGATCGTCTGCGTGATCACCGAGCCGTTGGTGTCGGCATAGTTGCGCTCGTTCTTCCGGAAGAACAGTCCGCTGAAGACGAACTTCACGTTCGTCGCCTTCATCGCGGCGGCGTTCGCCTTGAGAAGGAGATCGGCCTTCTGCTCGATGGGAATGGTCCACGGGTCAATCGTGTACGCGTTCTTCCACGAGACGTCCCTGAACGCCGGCGCCGGCGCGAGCTCGACGGCCTTGTCGCGTCCGATGCGCGTGGCCTTCGCCACGGCAACCGCTTTCTTCGCGGCGTTGGCGACGCCGTCCTTCGTCATAGTGCGCGTGGCGGCGAAGCCCCATGTGCCATCCACGAGAGCGCGAACGCCTGCACCCATCGATTCCGTATCCACGACGTTGGTGATCTGCTGCTCGCGCGTCTGGACGAAGTTCTGGAGATAGCGTCCGATTCTGACGTCAGCGTAGCTTGCGCCGGCCAGCTTCGCGGCGTTGAGCGCGTCCATCATCAGGTCGCGTGTCGCCGCATCCAGCACCGGCGTGTCGGGCGCTCTCGGAGCAAGCGGCACGAGGCCGTGCGCTTTTCTGAACGCCGCTTCGGCGGCGATGGCGCCTGCCACGAGCGTTCCCTGTTTCAGGAAGTCCCTGCGGTTTGTCATGACTGGGATAAGTTGGTGGGTCCCTGACGTGCTGATCGGATCTCAAGATGCACGATGTGACAGTGCTTCGTGAGTGCGGAAGGTGTAAGAAAGTTGTCTGGCGCGAGGGATCCGTTACAGACGGTTGACACGCCCCGCCACGGGCGGATTCACTCGGCCGCCGAGCGTGCCCGTGATGTGCTTCATCACCAGATCAACCGCCCGGGGCGCCTGATCGCCAGCTACACACGCCACTTTTGCTTCGGGAACGATGTAGCCGTCGCCACCCTCGCACGCCGGATAGACGTTGAACGAAAGCTTCACGGTGTCGTTCGGTCCGATAACCTTGCCGTCAGTCTTCGCGATGTCGCCAACGATACGCGAGCCCGAGGGACGCTTCGGATCCCACGAGTACCTGAGGCCCGACACCTGGAGATATCCTCCCTTCCCGACGACTCCCGCGGAAACGCCGCGCTCGAGCAGCACCCGCAGTCGCGCGCCGGTGATCGGGAATGTCAGGATCCGCGTTTCATCTGAAAACAGAAAGATGGATTCGATCTGATAGTTGGTGATCGGTCCGGCCGGAATCACGTCGTCAATCCGCATCGTTCCGGAATTCATGATTGCCGCGTCGGCGCCCGTTCCGAGGCGAATCGCGTCGGTGACCACGTCGCCGAGCGGCGATTCCTGCACGCGGTTGGCGGCGTCGCGGCCGTCGAGCGCGAACGTGCTTGTCGCAATCACGCGCTCCTGTCCGAGCCGCTTCACCAGGCTGTCCTGCCATGACGTCACTACCGCCTGCGTCTCGGGATCCATCGGCAGGTCGCGGTCAATCCTTATCAGGCGATCGCCCTGCACCCAGCCGCTCCGTCCGTGCGCCAGTGTGACGAGCTGGGCCGAGCGCGAGTTTGCGTCGGCCTTGAGCAGCCGTTTGCCGCGGACGATGATGCGATGCCACTCGTGCTCGTGTCCGCCGAGTATGAGATCGAGATCCGGTTCGCGCTCGAGCAGCGCGCTGTCGGCCTCGAGCGTCTGGTGCGTGAGCCCGTAGACGATCTGCGCTCCGGCAACCTTCAGCGCCGCGATCGCCGCATGCGCGGCGCTGTCGGCGTTCGAGCACTTCACGTATCGGCGGTAATCGCTGACCAGCGTCACGCCGAACACGCCCACTTTCACTCCGCTGATCGTGCTCGTGTCCCATCGCGAAACACCGGGGAACGGCTCACCGTTGGCCTGCATGCAGTTTGCCGACGTCCATTTGAAACGCGATGCGGCAACGCGCGCAACGAGCGTATCGCGATCCAGCTCGAACTCGTGATTGCCGAACGTGACGAGATCCACCTTCGCGGCATTGAGCTCATGCAGCATCTGCTCGCCGCGATACCACTTGCTCAAGAGGCTCGGCGACATGAAGTCGCCGGCGAGAACGAACGTCACCGGCCCCGTGCGGGCGAGAGAATCGCGGAGCCAGGCGACACGCGACAGTCCGGCCGAACCGTCGCGGAGGGTGTCTCCGAAATACACGTCGTTGATGAGGAGGAAGCGAAGCGGCGGCGTTGTCGCAGCCATTTCCGGAGCCGGAGGCGCGCCCGGAGGCGCGCCCGGAGCCGGCTGATTGACGGGAGCGCAGGCGGCGAGAAGAATTACCGGGACGAGAACGAGCGTGCGTCGAATCATGTGAGTGATTGTTTGTGGGGGTTGAGCGATCCTACCAGTTGCCCTGCTTCTTCATGTCGAGGCGGAGGGGATGCTTGCTCTGACCCTCGGCCACGATGTAGGGGATGTTCATCCGGTCACCGGAGATCGTGCCGACGATGGGCGGCACTTTCCGCCGCTGCTTCGTGGGCTCCGGCTGAAAGGTGATCTGGGTGCCCTTGACGGTGAACTTCCCCTTGTAGGTCTCGTTCAGCAGAGGACCGGGTCTCACCGCCGCTCTCGGTTTCACATGCTGGCGGTAATACTTGAACGAGGCGATGAAGCGGCCGTCGGGACGGAGGGTGATGAGCGCACGCTCGAGCTTGAACCAGTGCTCCCACCCGTCCTGGGAAGGAACGCGCTCGATGCGCGGCAACGGGTGCGCGTTGAGGAGCGTCCCGACGAAGAGTCCCGTGGGTGCGGCGCCAATGGCACTCGCGGCAGTCGGTGCAGCGAGCGCAACGAGGAACAGGAACGAGCGAAGGAGCATCATGATCAAGATAAGGCAGGTAACCGTTACCCGCTGCCCGCTGCCCGTTGCCCGCTGCCCGTTACCCGGGTAGCGGGTAGCGGATCTCCATCAGCTCCCGATCAGCGGATTGTTGTTCCTCTCTGCAGCCGGGAGCGGCAGACACACCTGATTCCCGTACGTCCCGCCGAAGTGATATGCCGTTCCCGCCGCCGGTGCCAGCGTGATGTTGTAGCGGATGACATCCCCGAGGTGATGGCTCTCGGCGAAGAGCTCACGCCGGCGCTGATCAATCAGCTCCGCCAGATACTGTGCCTGTGTCGTGCCGGCAAAAGACGTCTGGCCTCCGCGGGCGCGGGATGCGTTGAGGATCGGTAGCGCAGCGGCGAGGCTGTTCGCTCTGATCTCCGCCTCGGCGATGATGAGCTGCGCTTCCTCATAAGTGGCCAGCGGGAGCGGAGTCGCAGAACTCGCGTACTTGGTTTGATAGAAATGAACGATGCCGGTGGCGCTGGTGAGCGTCGTCGCCGTCACAGGCACGCGCGGATCGCCAAGGTTCCGGTAGAATGTCCCTACGGAGAAGTTGCGGTTGACGGCACTGTTCTCCATCGTGATGCGATTCTGCCGCCGCGTAGCGGCATCGGAAGCGCTGATGACTCGCAGATATCCGGAAGGCACCTGCTGGGCGTCCGCCCTGGCCCCGGCGTAGTCTCCCAGATTCAGCTTCGCCCGCGCGCGGCCAAGGTAGGCCATGTTGCGGATGCTCGCATTGTTCGAGGCCGCTGCGTTCGTAATGGCCTCGCCGAATCTCGCCACCGCCAGCTTGAAGACACTGTCACGCTGGATCTCGCCTCCATAGGTGAGAGTCTTGTCGATGTTGACGCTGGAGATCGCCATCGTGCAGAAGCCCTCTCCGAGCAGCACGTACGCGTAGCCCGCGTAAGCCGCGGCGATGGCCATGAGGTTCGTTCGGTCCGGCCTGCCAGCGCCGGCCGCGACCTCCGCGTCGCTCCAGGTCTTCAAAAGAGCGAGAAGGTTCTCGTTCGACTGACGCGCAGTCTGGAGGGGCGTGTAGACTCCCGTGCCAGTGCAGCTGTTCACGGCGTAGTCGGTATCGTCCTTCGTGGTGTTGCGGCGATCGTACGGCGTGCGGGATGCGGTCTGCTGCTCATAGATGAACTCCTCGCCGATGAGACCGCCCTGCCCCGTGTAGGAATTGAACGCGCATTCAAGGTCCCCGACGGCGCCATCGGAGAGAAGCTGGGCGTTGGCCGACACCTCCAGTTCCGCCGCCGGGATTCTGCTGGCCGGCTCGACCTGGAGTGGATTGTCGAAAACGTCGCACGCGGAGAGGAAGCCGGCGGCGCAGAACACAGCCGTCGCCAGCGTCCAGCGTGCCTTTCGGTTCAGTGAAGCCATGATTGTCGAGCTCCGAGTCGAAGGTTTGTAAGGCACGCGTTACCAGTCGAGGTTGATTCCGAACACCCACTGCGCGAGCTGCGGGTTCGTTGTCTGCTCGAACTGTCCGAAGCCTCCGCCGCGCGTACCGCCGAGGAAGAACGCCTCGGGCTCGAGGCCCGGGTAATCAGTCCACGTCTTGAGATTGCGGCCCGCGACGCTGATGACCGCGCGGTTGAATCGCACGAACCTGTTGCTGATCACCGGCAGCTGGTACGATAAACTCACCTCACGCAGCTTGGTGTAGCTGGAGTTGTTGATGTAGTAGTCCACCAGCGTGCCGTTGGACTGGAGGCCGGCGATCTTCTTCGGATCGAACTCGAGCGGATAGAAGTTCTCGCGGCAGCGGACGAAGATCGCGCAGCGCGATCGCATGTTGCCGTCCACTTTCATGAACCCGCCCTTGAAGTCCACCAGGCCGTAGAGGCGCAGGCTGCGGAAGAATGTCAGCGTGCTGCTCACCGATCCTTCTCTCGTCGGGAGCGAATGGCCGAGGTATACTTCGGGTGCGTCATCGCTCGTTCCGTAGCGCAGGTCGGGGCCGGCGCACACCATGGTGCCGCCCTTCGAGTCGTCGCAGATCGTCTGGCCGATGTCGTGCTGGCCGGTCGGCAGGAGCACCGAACTGATGACCTTCTGCTCGAAGTAAGCGCCGATCGGATAACCCACCTGATGGCGGATGAACGACCCGCCGACGACGAAATCGGGCGTTCCGGTCTGGCGCCGCAGCGCCAGAATGGACTCCGGCGTGCCCAGACTCTCCACCTCGCTGTCGTTGGTCGCGTAGCCGAAGGTCATGTTCCACTTGAATCGGTCGAACTGCACCGGCGTGGCGCGCACCATCAACTCGCCTCCCCAGTTGCGGATGGAGCCAGCGTTGAAGGGCTGGGTGTTCGGCAATCCGAGAGACGGGGCGATCTGCCGGTCGAGAATCGCGTCGGTCGTGTTCTTACGATACCACGTGAACTCGACGCCGAGGCGGTCGCTCAGCGCACCGAGGTCGAATCCGACCTCCAGCTCCTTGCTGCGCTCCGGTCCGAGATCGGCGTTGCCGAGGAACTGCGGAGTAACCGTTGCGACGTCGTTCGGTCCGCTGGCGCTCGCGTAGGTCTGAAGCGCCGAGTAGGTGATCGGTTGCTTGCCCGACTCTCCGTACGCGGTTCGCAGCTTCAGCGCGTTGATCCCGCCAAACTTCCAGAAGGGCTCTTCGCTGATCACCCAGCTTGCGCTGTACTTGGGATAATACACGCGGTCGAAGTTCTGTCCGAACGCGCTGTTGTCATCGGCCCTGACGGCGCCGGTGAGGAAGAGCCGGTCCCGCCACCCGAACTGTTCCTGGATATAGAATCCGAGTGTCGCGTCCTCCTCCACGTCGCCCGACGTCGTCCTGTTGGTCGTCGTGGCAGACAGGGCGGTGAGTCCGACCGTCGGGAAGATGTCACCCGACGATGCCTGGAACGCGGTGGTGGTGCGATAGTACTGGGCGCCGAACGACGTCGTTGACTTGAGCTCCGGCCGAAGGTTCACGTTGCCCGAGGCTGAGTAATCGACCGTGTAGTAGTTGATCTGACGGTTGTTGATCGAGCGGCCGCCGAGCGCGCCCGTTCCGAAGATCACGATGCTCAGTGAATCCTGAGTTCGCGGCGCGAGGAAGTTGTCGCTCTCATTAATGCGGTCGGTGCCGGCGCTGAGGCGATGAGTCAGCCAGCTGGTGAGCGAATGATTGAGCTGAACGCCACTCGTGAATCGATTGAGCCCCTGCCAGAACTGCACGAGGGTGTCGTACATGTACGGCAGCCCGGAGTTGAACCCGCGGCGCGGATTCTCGGCTCCGTTGGCGAGCGGCACGGCGTTCGCCGCGTTCGCCCAGATCGTGCCAAGGGTGCGTCCGCCGCAGCCGGCTTCGCACGGGAGATGTGTCTCTCCGTTCACGTAGCCGAGGTTCACGTTCATCGTGAAGCGGGAAGTCGGCACGACGGAGAGGTTGACCCTGCCGCTATATCGTTCCACCGTGCTCGTGGGCTCGATTCCCTTGCTGTCCTCGGCTCCGACGCCGGCGAAGTAGGTGAAGATGTTGGAGCCGCCGCTGGCGCTGAGGTCGTACTCGCGGATCGCGCCGTTCGTGAAGACAGGCGTGCCGCGCTCGTTTTCACGGTCGATGATGTCGATTGACAGCGTGTCCCGCACTCCAGCGGGAGCGCCCGGGCGCTGCGCCGTGTTGTAGTTCACCGGCCAGCGTCCTTCGGGATCCTGCAGATAGTTGGTGCCCAGGCGGGTGGCGAGACTCCAGCGCGGCGCACCCGTCGTTCCCTTCTTGGTGATGATCTGGATCACGCCGTTCGACGCCTCGGTGCCATACAGAGTGGCCGCGGCCGGTCCCTTGATCACCTCGATTGATTCGATGTCATCCGGATTGATGTCGTTGATGCGGGAGATCGAGGAGGATCCGAAGGACTGGTTCGTCGGCCCGCTCGAGGGAGCGTTCGACACGCGCACGCCGTCCACGTAGATGAGCGGCTCGTTGGAGAGCGACACGCTGGACGCGCCGCGGATGCGGATGCGCGCTCCGGCGCCGACGTTCCCTGTAGCGCTGTTGACGAAGACTCCCGGGGCGCGGCCGTTCAGGAGATTCTGGATGTTGTTGATCGGCGCGATCTCTTTCGTTTCGCGTGCGTTGATGATCGTCACGGCGTTGCCGATCTCGCGCTTGGCCTGCCCGCCGCTCGTTCCTGTCACGACGACCACGTCGAGGGCGACGGACTGCTCCGTCATGTCGATCCGGAGGTTGTTATCGCCGACGCGCACCGTGCGGGTATCCGGACGATAGCCGATGCGGCGCACCTCGACCGTCGCCTGGTTGCCGGAGGCACCGACGATCCGGAATCGTCCGCTGGCGTCGGTTGTCACGCCGAGATTCGACCCTTGGATGCGGACCTGTGCCCCGGCGAGCGGCTGGCCACCCGCGCCGAGGACGATGCCACCGACGACACCCTCCTGCTGCGCTTCGGCTGTCGGCGCTGCGATGACAGCCATGACGGCGAGAGAGAGAGTAGCGAGGGATAGTGCCCGAGGGAGGATTCGGGTAAATCCGTAACGGAACAATACGCGCTTCATTGTCACCCCACGTTGGTGGATTATCTGGCCCGGCTCCGGCGGAGGGAAGCAGCGGGTGGACAGGCTTCGCGGCCTATACTAGGGCGGCGATTGATTCTGAGCAAGGCGCGCTTCGGGGCGCGCTTCGGGGCGCCTCCTACCAGTCACCTGGCGGAATTATCGCGTCGGCTCCTTATGGTCCGGCTTGTTTGTGGCGAAAATGGTGGCACAGTGAGATTCAACCGAGTTCTCTTGATCGTGAATCCGGCGTCGCGCCGCGGCGGACGGGTCCTGGCGAAGGCCGAAGGGGCATTCGCGAAGGCCGGTGTGACCGCGGACGTGGTGATGACCGAAGCGCCGGGCCATGCCGCTCAGCTCGCTGCGCGTCTCGGGAGCTCGTACGACGCAGTATTCACACTCGGCGGCGACGGCACGGCGATCGAGGTGATCGGCGCGCTCGCTCATGCGGGGCCGCCGGTGGGGATTCTTCCCGGTGGAACCGGCAATGTCGTCGCGCGAACGCTGGGGACGCCGGCCAGCATCGGTCGCGCGGTGGCGAGTCTTCTCGATGGTGACGAGGCGCGAATAGATCTCGGTCTGTTGAGCACCGGGCAGCGCTTCGCCATCGGGATGGGAGTGGGCCTGGACGCGACGATGATCGCCCACGCGCCGGGTGCGTTGAAGCGCCGGATCGGATTTTTCGCGTACGTCGTGGGTGCGCTCAGGGCGTTCATACGGCTGGAGAAGTTCACCGTCCGGCTGACCGTGGATGGCGAGACGATGGAGATGCGGGCGTCCGCCGTGCTGATCGTGAATTTCGGCGCCGTGATGAACGACCTGCTGGCATTCGGTGATGGGATACAGCGGGACGACGGGTTGTTGGACGCGTGCGTCTATTCGCCGGGCAACGTCGTGGATGCAATGCGGATCCTGTGGAGGATGATGCGGAAGGATTTCAGGCCGGATCCGTGCGTGTACTATGGATCTGGCGCGAGTTTTCGGATCGAGACCGTCCCTCCGCGGCTCGGTCAGGCGGACGGGGAGCTGATCGGGAATTCGCCGTTTTCGGTGACCGTCGAGCCCCTTGCGGCGCGGGTGTTGGTGCCGAAGCGGTAGGCGGTTATGTTAAGCGTGGCGAGCATGTTAACGGCTCGCCATTGCTATCAATCGGGGCGTAGCGTAGCCCGGTAGCGCGCCTGCTTCGGGAGCAGGAGGTCGCTGGTTCAAATCCAGTCGCCCCGACTTATTAAGAAGCCGTTGGAAGTCAACTCAACAATCCCCCGCGAAGATAACGGAGCTGCGGCTACTTCATCGGCAGCATCACGTGTGCATACGGCGTCTCCGCCCACATGACATATGCTCCTTTTGAAGTTGGCTTCACCGGAAGTCCAGCAAGGCTACTCCGGTGCGGGTAGGCGATCATGATGTTGGCGAACACGTGATGCCAGTCGTTGTCCGGCTTCGGACCCTTTGCCGACGGTGTCGTGTTGCTCACCCACTGGTCGCCGGTCAGCATGTACGAGACTCCCATTGCCTTCAGCGCGGGCTGCTTACGCGCCCTCATGGCGGCCAGGAACTCGGCGAAATTCGCGTCCATACACATTGCGTTGTTCAGGACGTACTTGGACTTCGGGCTGTTCGGCATGCACGTCCAGCCGTTTGTTCCCTGCCGCAGAAGCGTCATTTTTCCGCTCGCGTCGGCCCGATCGATGATCGTTGCGTCCTTCGCAATCGATGCGGGAGCGGCAGCCATGGCGCTCGCAATCTTGGCAGCGTTTGTTGATTGAGCTCGCAGTGCGGAGGGACAAAGCGCCGCCAGCAATGTCGTTGCCAACGGAATGGAAAGGGCGTTGCGAACCATCGACACCTCCTTCGCGAATGGGCGGTAAAGTGAGAGCCGTATGCGCGTGGCAGCATCACGCGCTAAGAACGTCGCATCAATGCAGAGCGCGCGCTAGGAGGCGCTGTATGTCCATTCCGGAAGTCTGACTTCTGACGCTCACTTCGGGGTGCCCCGCCGCGCCCGCGGTGGCGAACCCGGACGAGGGACACGACCTGCATCAGCCGCAGCATATCCGGCTCCGGGACACCCAAATTGACCTGCTTCGGGAGCAGGAGGTCGCTGGTTCAAATCCAGTCGCCCCGACTATTGAGCTCAAGGCCCTGTCGCTATTTACGCGGTGGGGCCCTTTGCTGGCTGCAGCCCGTTTCCTCGTTCTTTACCCGTGTTGCGCGGGTTGCATCCGAACGCGGTATTACGGCCCACCTTGTGGCGGCCGGCGTTGGCGCGGCGGCTCGATCGTCATCGCGTCCGCCTGCACGGCTCCCGGCCTGACCTCGGTGTGCCGGACTCGGCCGCCGAGAAGTCCGGTGTAAATCATCGCCCCGCTGACCACCGCCGTTCCCACGAGCATCACTAGCGTCGCGCTGCCGGGTACCGGCCTCCGTCGCCAGCGCACGAGCGAACCAAGCGCGATGCCCGCGATCATCGAGATAGGGAACCGAGGGCCGCCCAGTTACGTGGCGCGTCGTCAACGCTCCGGAGAATCCACCAGCTGAGCACTACCATAAGGAGGAGCGCGGCTACGCCGTACCCCTGGCCGACCTGCACGGGCATGTGCAGGCGACGAACCGTCAGCGTCGTCACCGCCGCCCAGATCACCGGCCCGGAGATCGCGGAAAACCGGCCGACCATGCCGTACAGCCCATAGAACTCGCCAACGCGATCAGGAGGCGTGAGCCGGAGCATGAGTGGCCGGTCAGCGCTCCATACGCCACCAAGCGCGACGCCCGCCATCGCGGCAACCACCCAGAGTGTCGCGAGCGGCAGGCCGAGGAGCCCCATCGCGCTCGCAAGGCTGAACGTCACGATCCACAGATACAGCACGATGTCGAGCGTCCGCTTCGGTCCGATGCGGTCCACGATCCATCCCCATACGAATCCGCCGATGACTGCGAACGTGATCGCCGACATCATGATGAGCTGCGCGGTTTGTTCCGCTGCGTCCTTCGCCTGTCCGGCGTTGATCGCGACGTTCACGGCGTAGAGCGTCATGACGGAGATGACGGTGTTGATGGCGTCGGTGTAAAAGACGCGTCCCACGAGAAATCGCACGAGGCCGGGATAGCGCTCCCCTTCGCGCAGTGTGCGGATTGTCTGCTTCGTGCTCGATGCGATGATGCCGAGATCGAACACCTTGCCCGGATTCGGGTTGCCGCGTTCGCGCACGAACACGAAACACGGGATCGAGAACACGAGAAAGGCGAGCGCGATCAGCGTGAACAGCAGCGCTTTGTCGCTCGTTCCGAGCGTGAGTCCAATGCCGACGGCGATGTAGGAGCCAAGGTACCCGATGCCGACGCCAATCCCGCCGATCCGGCCGCGGTTCGCTTCCGTCGTGACTTCGACGAGCAGCGAATCATAGAACTGCAGGCCGGCCTGATACGCCGCATTCGCGATCACGAACGCGATGACGGTACCCGCGTAACCGGCGCGGCCAAGTAGCAGCGTGAACCCGACGCAAAGCACCGTGCTTACAATGAGAAAGGGCATCCGGCGGCGCGCCCGGTCGCTCATCGCGCCCAGCAGCGGGGATAAGATGAAAATGATCCCCATCGAAAACGCGGTGATCAGCGCGTAGACCGAATCCGCGCGCTCGGGCCCGACCTGGTCGCGGATCCAGAGCGAGAAGAAGAGGGACACGACCCCCATGGAGAAGATCGTGTTCGCGAGGTCGTAGAGCACCCACGATGCGATGGCGCGAAATGGTGCCGGACGTTCGAGCCCCGCGGGATGAGTCGCTTGCGTCGCACCCGCGGCGGCGCCGGCCGCGGGGACGGGACCAGCCGGCGAATTCATGCGCGCAACCATACGGACGGCCACCCACGCGCACAAGGACGAGGGGCTTAGTGGCTAATCGGCAGACGGCGCGCGCACGGAATCAACTCGACAGCGGATGTCTTTATTGCAAATGCTCAGGGTCGCTACATCGGCCACGTGTGTCACTACCGCGAGTGTCATCCGCGGCCGCTCTGCCGAGCACGACACTGCGGGGCGCTGACCCCGCGGTCGGGGGAATGGCGCCCCCGTATTGGGGAGGACGTCAGTGTTTGCCGAGCACAGTGAGGGACCCGCGCATGCCGAGCGCCTCATGTGGATCGCACACGAGCTCGTACGTCCCCTCGGTGAACCGCGAGTCTACCACGATGGTGTATGTCTGCCCCTTCGTGGTGAGATAGGGGCTGATGGCGGCGGCGCCGAGTTTCGCACCTTTCGGCTGCTTCTTGAAATGCACGTTGTGCATCGTCGCGGAGGCTTGTACGAACCGTAGCGTGTCGCCGCGGTGGGCCGTGAAATTCGCCGGCTCGAACGCGAACGGCATGGCGCCCGGTCGTTCGACAAACCTGACCACGATGACATGCGGCACCGGTGCGCCGGGTGCGACATTCTGCGCGCCGACCGGCAGCGCGAGGGCGAGGCCACTGGCGAGGCAGGCGCTGATTACGAAATGGATGCGAGAGATAGGTTCCTCCTCGAAACGCTTGATCGGCGAGACGCCTGATCGGTTGAAGGGAACGGACTTGGTCTCCCCCATGTGGAATGGAAGGTATGTCATGCCCACCACCTGTTCAATAGGCGTCGTCCTGAAGTTCGGTGCGGGAATCCACCACGGCAGGCGTTCCCCCGGTCCGGCAAACCTCTCGCGACGAATCTCCTGCTGCGCGCGCGCGGGTCACCTCCAGCGGTGCTGCTCCGCCGACCGCGGTTCCACCGGGAGGCCGTACTCCAGTGTCAGGTCGACGCGCACGGCGCCGTTGGCGGCAACTGAGACCACCTGATCCTGCGTCCGCAGTCGCCGATGCCAGGTGCGGAGGTGATAGGTACCGGGCGCCACGCCATCAAGCTTGAACCGGCCCTCGTCGTCCGTGACGGCGCGATACGGCGACGCCACCACGACGACATAGCCCACCATCTCCGGATGCACGTGACAGAAGATCACGTAGGCGCCTTCATCATCGAAGGTGAAGCTGCGCCGCTCACCCTGAGGGTACGTGCCGAGGTCGAAGCCGCCGCCGTGCCTGCTGGGGTGAAAGACGTTGTGCATCACGGGATCGCTGTTCGGGAAGGACACGGTCGACCCCGGGCTCACGGCGATGACGCGCGGCACGAACCGCAGGCCGCGTTGATCGATCTGGGCGCTTAGCGGTGCGATAGCCGGCACTCGGGCCGACGCGGCGCGAATCAGATAGACGACGACCCCACCCATTCCTGCGGCTGGAGCGGTGACCGTTCCGGAAACCATGCCGTCCTGCGCGGCCAGACGCGCGTGCGGGAGAAAGAGTGCGCCCGCGAGGACGACGCTCGCCATCAGGCGACTATTCATCAGACTCCTCCTTCGCGACCGCACCGTTGAGCTCCGCCAGCCACCGATGAAGCGTTCGCCGGCTGACGCCGGCCGCCACCGCCGCCCGTGACACGTTGCCGCCATTGACCTCGAGGAGCCGTCCCACGTAGGCGGCGCGGAAGTCGCGCAGTGCCTTGTCCTGGGCCTCCGAGTAAGAGAGCGGCCAGCTCGCGGGCTCGCCCTCGCGCAGCTTGACCCGTGGTTGGAGCGCGTCGTCGAGATCCTCCGGCGTGATCCGCCCATCGTTGTCCAACACGACGAGACGCTGCGCGGTGTTTCGCAGCTCTCGGACGTTGCCGGGCCACGGGTGCCGCTCGAGGATGGTCCACACCTCTGCCGTCACCTCGGGCGGCCAGCGGTGCGCGGTGCAGGCGAACTCCTCGAGGAAAGCGGTCATCAGGATACGCACGTCGCCGTGCCGCGCGCGCAAGGGTGGCAGGCTAAAATGGACGACGTTGAGCCGGTAGTACAGATCTTCCCGGAAACGGCCGGCGGCCACCGTCGCCTCGAGATCGTGATTTGTCGCTGCCACCACGCGGATGTCGAGGTTGATGAGCCGGGAGTCGCCGAGCCGGCGTATCTGTCGCTGCTCGAGCGCGCGCAGCAGCTTCGCCTGGAGACTGGTCCCGAGCTCGGCGATCTCGTCGAAAAAGACCGTACCGCCATTCGCCTTGGCGAGCAGTCCATCGGTGCGCTGAACGGCGCCCGTGAACGCGCCGCGCTCGTGGCCGAACAGCTCCGACTCCAGGAGCCCTTCCGGCATCGCCGCGCAGTCGACGGTGACGAACGGCTTGGCTTGGCGGAGCGAATGCGCGTGCATGAAGAGCGCCATGAGCTCCTTGCCGGTGCCGCTCTCGCCGGTGATGAGCACGTTCGCGTCTGTGGGCGCGACTTTCGCCGCCTGCTCGAGGAGCCGCTGCATGACCGCGCTCGAGCCGAGTATGCCGTCGCCGCCCTGGGCGAGCTCCACCTGCTGCCGCAGCGTGCGGTTCTCCACCGTCAGTCTGCGATAGCGCGCGGCGCGCTCGACGGCGACGAGAAGCTGGTCGGCGGTGAACGGCTTGGTGATGTAGTCAAACGCTCCCTCGCGGACCGCGGCCACTGCCGAGGGGACCGTGGCGAACGCCGTCATCAGGATCACGGGGCGCGTGCGGTCGTCGGCCACACCGGCCGCCAGGATGGTCAGCCCGTCGGCGCCGGGCATGCGCAGGTCGGTGATGATGACGTCCGGATCGACCTCCGTCGCCACCTGGCGGAAGCGCAGCGGCTCGGCGAGGGTCGTGCACCTGTAGCCCTCCCGGCTCAGGAGACGCTCGCAGTTCTCGAGCATCGCCTGTTCGTCGTCGATTACAAGTACGCGAGCTCGTTCCACGTTGCACCCATGGGTTGGAGGGGGATGGTGACGACGAACCGGCAGCCGCCGTCGGGCGGTGTGTCGACGGCGATGACGCCACCGTGGCGATCGACGATGCTGCGGCACACGGTGAGACCGAGGCCAGTGCCGTGCCCAGGTCCTTTCGTCGTGAAGAAGGGATCGAAGACGCGCTCGCGGAGCTCGGGAGCCAATCCGTGACCGGTATCTCGCACCTCAATCTCCACCGCTTCCCCGTCGGCGCTGCACCGGGTGGAGAGCGTCACGGTTCCGTCTGGCGGCGTAGCATCTGCCGCGTTGAGCAGCAGATTGACGATGACCGTTTCGATGGCCTTCTCGTACCCGATGACGTCGGGTACGCCGGGCTCGACATGGAGCTGCAGATGCAAACGGCGCATGGCCATTGTTCGGTTGAGGAGCGCCACGGTGCTTTCGGCAAGCGCGCCGAGCGCGACCGGCCCCGCTTCTCCGCGGTCGTCGCGCGCGAAGCGGAGCAGGCTCGTCGTCAGCTCTCGCAGCCGCGCCACGTGTTGCTGTAGCACGTCGAGGTCCGTAGCCAGCGGTGTGTCGCTCCACTTGTCCCGTACGTCGCGCTGCATGCACTCGATGCGGTTGCCGATGATGGCCAACGGGTTGTTGATCTCGTGCGCCAGCCCAGCCGCCATGACGCTGATGGCCGCCAGACGCTCGGAACGCCGCATCTGATCCTCGAGGCGGGACTGCAACCGGTTGTCGCGGACGATGAGGGAAGAGCCGAGCGCGCCACCGTCCACGCCGGCGATGAGCGTGGCCGTGAGACTGATCTGAATGGGCGTGCCGTCCTTGGCGAGCACTTCGGTGAGGAAGTTCACCACCGCGTGCTCCCGCTCCAGCTCGCGTCGCATCACCGCCTGCTCACGGCGGGCCCGCTCGCCGCTGGGACGGAGCACCGCGTTGATCTCCCGGCTGATGGCCTCCGACCCAGAGTAGCCGAGGAGCCGCTCGGCGCCGTCGTTCCAGATGGTGACGACGCCGGAGGGGTCGAGCCCAATGATGCCGTCGGCGGAATGCTTGAGAATGTCGGCCAACTCGGCATGGGTGTGCTCGAGCAGGCGCGTTCGCTCGGCGATGAGCGCTTCTCGCTGGGCGCGATGCCGCGCGACCTGCTCAGCCACCCGCGCGAAGTCATTCGCGAGATCCTCGAACTCGTCGTTCGTCTCGACGTTCGGCTGCCGCACCGGCTCGCCGCGGGCGAGCTGCCATGCGGCGTCGCGGATCCGGAAGATCGGTTTGGTGAACTCGTTCGCCGCGAGCATGGCGAGGCCGAGCACGAGCAGCGCCACCAAGCCGGCGGCGAGGAAAACAAGCAATACGAACGAGCGCGCTGGCGCCGCGACCGTGGCGATGGGCACCACGCGATAGAGCGAGAGTCTGGCCCCGGAGGGCGTGCCCAGCGAGAGAGGACGGAAACTGACCAGCTCCCGGTCGGGCGTCATCAACGTGCCCGCGCGCCCCGAGATGATGGCCGACGCGACGTCGTCCGGAAAGTCGCTGCGCACACTCAGCCGATCGTGCGCGGCCAGGAGGGTCGCCCAGTCGCGTTTGCGCAACGAGTGATAGAGAAAGTGTCCGTCGCCGTCGACGAGTCCGGTGATGCCGCCGAATCCCGCCGACGCATGATCGAGGTGCGAAAAGAGCGCCGAAGCGTACGCCTCGCCGACCACTGCGCCGCGGAATTCGCCGTTCGGCGCGTGCACGGGGAACAGGAGGGCTACGGCCGGCATCGGCTTCCGAAGCCCGGGTTCTTCGGGACCCGCCACCTCGATGGCGAAGAGCAGCCGCGTGTGCGGCCGCAGTGAGCTGGCGCGCCAGGCGTAGTACTCGCCCCCGTCCATCTCCTCGGCGTCCAGCGACGGACCCGACGCGCGAACGAGCAACCGGTAGCGGCCGTCGGCGTCGATGAGCTTCACCTGGTACAGCGTCGGCTCGGAGGCAAGGAGCGTCTTTACGACACGTTCGGCGTCCAGGCGCTCGCGCGGGGGGATGGCGCCGTCGTGGAGCAACGGCCCGAGCACGACGTTGGCGATGAGGTTCATGTGACCTTCCGCCGAGCTGAGAGAGAGCGCGGTCTCGGTCTCTGCCATCTCGAGGTCGTGCTCGAGCGTATTGCGCGCCGTGGCCTCGATCTGAAACACCGTCTCGCGAGCGCCGATGAACGACACGACGGCCAGCGGTCCAAGCGCCACGAGCGCGAATGCGATCGCGAGCTTGACGCGGATGCTCAACCGCGGAAACAGCTTGTTGACGTTGATCATCAACGGCCGTCGGTTGCAGCGGGGCGCGGTGCACACAGCATTTTAGGCACCAGCTCGGAAGGGGTTACTCGTCGGTACGTGGCGCGGTGGCGATTGGAAAGCCGGGAACACTGACATGATATCGGGTGAAGTGCCCTTCCGCGAGGACGGCGCATCACGCAGCGCGACGCGCCAGTCGTGACGCGGCAATCGTGATGGGCTGATCGCGACGCGGCGACGGTGCGCCACGCCCTGTCACAGTGCGTCACGAATTGTCCCAACGGCGAACGCAGCGCGGGCTTGACTGGGGACGCACGCTCAAGGTGCAACGCATTGTCCGGCCAGCGCTTACGCCATTGTGCGCCCGCCTGCCGGCTGACCTCGCACCGTGGCGCGGCACGTGCCTGTGTAGCGCTCAGCGGGGCCGCGCGTTCGCGTGACACCGCGGATCATCGTGGCTAACGGGGACGGAGGGGGGCGGGTGCCGGCACGACAGAACTCTGACGGAGGCGATCACATACCGATAACGATGCAGCGACGTGATTTCTTACGGGCCGGCTTGGTGGCGGCGGGCGGCGTGGTGGCTGGTGTGGGGGCCACGAGCTCGCTGAGGGCGGCCGATGTTGTGGACGGCGCGAAGGCGCCGGCGACGTTGACGCTCACCGCGGATGGAGAGTTGGTGGTGTCGTCGGCGCTGAGCGACGCTGGCACCAGGCCAACTTCCGACGAGGTGCGCCAAGGCGTGCCCGGACGCCGCTGGATGATGGTCATCGATCTCGCGGCATGCGACGGCTGCGGCAAGTGCACCAAGGCGTGCGCCAGGAGCCACTTCGTGCCGCCGGACCGGGAGTTCATGCGGGTGTTCTCGATGGAAGACCCATCGACCGCGGCGCCATACTGGTTCCCGCGGCCGTGCTTTCACTGCGACAACGCGCCCTGCACGCGCGTGTGTCCGGTTGGGGCCACGTTCAAGCGCCAGGACGGGATCGTGTTGATCGACAACGAGCGTTGCATCGGTTGCCGGTTCTGCATGGCCGCCTGCCCGTATTCGGTGCGCGCGTTCAACTGGAGCCGCCCCGACAATCCGCCGGCGGCCGTGGCGCGCGGTTACTCGCCGGAATGGGGGTATCCGCGGCGCGTCGGCACGGCCGAGAAGTGCGACTTCTGCGCCGACATGGCGCGCGAGGGCAAGCTCCCACATTGCGCCGCCCAGTGCCCCATGGATGCAATCTGGTTCGGCGATGAGAACGAGGACGCGGTGACGAACGGAAAGGGCGAGACGGTGAGGCTCTCCGCGCTGCTCCGCGATCGCGCGGCCTTCAGGTACATGGAGGAGCTCGGGACGAAGCCTCGCGTCCACTACCTGCCGGCGCACAACCGGCGCTACCCGGCGCCAGGTGAACCCGGCGCCAACACCGGTCACCAAACGAGAGGAGCCGAGCAGCCATGAACGCAATGCCCCTTTCCGATTTTCAGATTGAAACCGTCCCCTCGCTCGCACGTCCGGCGCGGCGCACGGTGACCGACGTCGAGCGGGATCTGCTGGCGACGCTCGATCCTTTGGGTGGCCGCGGCCGCCTCTGGATCGCGAGTCTGTTGGCCGTATGCGGCATCGCCTTCATCGCATGGATCCAACAGCTCCGCTACGGGCTGACCGTGACCTCGATGCGCAACTACGTGTCGTGGGGCGTGTACATGACGAACTTCGTGTTCTTCATCGGTATCAGCCACGCGGGCACGCTGATCTCGGCCATCCTGCGCGTTACGGACGCCGGTTGGCGGCGGCCCATCACGCGCATGGCCGAGGCGATCACCGTCATCGCGCTCCTCATCGGCGCGAGCAGCGTTGTGATCGACATGGGACGCCCCGACCGTCTTCTGAATCTGCTCATCCACGGCCGGCTACAGTCGCCGATCCTTTGGGACCTGGTGTCGGTCACGACGTACCTGACTGGGAGCTTCCTCTATCTGTACGTGGCGATGATTCCGGACATGCCGATGCTGGCAGAGCACGCTCGCGAGCGTGGTCGCTCTCCGAAGCTCGTGCGCCTGTACGAATTGCTGTCGCTCGGATTCAGGGAAACGCCTGCCCACCGGCGCCTTCTCGCGCGCGCCCTCGGCGCGATGGCCGTGATCATCATCCCGGTGGCTGTGTCGGTACACACCGTCGTGTCGTGGGTGTTCGGCATGACGCTGCGGCCAGGCTGGCACAGCACCATCTTCGGTCCCTACTTCGTGGTCGGGGCGATTTTCTCCGGCACGGCGGGGATCATCACGGCGATGATGATCTTCCGCCGCGCGTACCATCTCGAGCGCTATCTCCTGCCGGAGCATTTCCACAAGCTGGCGAAGATCCTGCTCGTCCTCTCGCTGCTCTACGCCTATTTCACGCTGAGTGAATACCTCACGGCGTGGTATGGCGGGCTCGAGTCAGATGCGCGGCTGCTCGATCTGCTCGCCGGCGGTACCGCCTTCGGCCGATCGTTCTGGCTCTGGGCAGCATTCGGCCTGTTCGTTCCGATCGGACTGCTGCTCTTCCCCAGCCGCCGTTCGCTGGGAGCGATCATGACCGCCTCGGTGCTCATCAACATTGGCATGTGGTGGAAGCGGTTTCTGATCGTCGTGCCGACGCTGGAGACGCCGTTCATCCCGGCGCAGGCGGCGGGGATCGCGCCGCGCTACTTCCCGAGTCTCGTGGAATGTCTGATCACGGCGGGAGCGTTCGCCGGCTTCCTGCTGCTCTTTACGCTGTTCTCGCGCCTGTTCCCGATCCTCTCGATCTGGGAGACCGTCGAGGATGCCGAGGAGGTGAAGCAGGCCACGGTTAGGACCGGCCACGCGCTCGCGGGAGCGGGACACGCACACGCACGCATGAGTCCGGCGACGCTCGGGATCGCATTGCTGCTCGCCGCCGGCGCTGCCGCGGCGGCACCCTGGTCGGCGGCGCACGCACAGACCGCGCAAGGCAAGGCGGTCATCGAATTGACGCGCACAACCGAGGGTGAAGAGGAGATGCTCGTGGCGAAGGTCACCGCCAACGGACTGCCGGTGAAAGGCGCCACGGTCGCCTTCTCGGTGAGGCGCACGTTTGGCTTGATGACACTCGGCGAGGATCAGACGCTGGACGACGGCACGGCGGCCGTGGCATTTCCCACAGCATTGCCGGGTGACGCCAAGGGCGAGCTGACGTTCCGTGTCGCGCTGCGATCGCCGCCGGAGCTGGACAGCTCGGCGGCTGACGTGAAGCTTGCCGGCGCGCCGGCCCGACCCTGGCCGTCCGTTCCGCCGCGCGCGCTCTGGTCGTCGCGCGTCCCATTGGCGATCCCGGCCACGTTCGCCTTCCTTGTGCTCTGCGTTTGGAGCACGTACGCGTTCGTCGTCAGACAACTGGCCGCGTTGCGCAAGCTGAAACAGGAGAGTTGAAAATGTCCCTGAAGCACAGAGTCGCTAATTCCGTCGTGCGTGCCCTCGCCATTTCCGCCGCACTCGCCCTGATATCGTTGATGGCTTCCACGCCGGCCCAGGCGCAGGGGTCAGGGAACGCGAAACCGTGGGTCGCGCCACAGCGCGCGAGCCAACGGGCGAACCCGCTCCCGCCGACGGCCGACGCCTTGAAACGCGGCCGCAATCTGTTCCACCGCGACTGCGAGCAGTGTCACGGGAAGGCCGGCCACGGCGACGGACCGCTGGCAGTCTCGCTGCTGCCGCGCCCCGCCGACCTCGCGCCGGCGCGCGTGCAGTCCCAATCCGATGGCGCGCTCTTCTGGAAAATGTCGACAGGCCGAGGCGTGATGCCGAAAGTCACGCTGAGCGAGAATGAGAGGTGGGCGTTGGTCAACTACCTTCGCACGCTGGCGGCACAACGGTAGGAAGGCGGGTCGCACAGGATTGCACGCAGACCCTTCACAATTCAGCTCAAAGGCATAATGACCGGCCACCGACTTGATCCATGCTGTTCCAGCAGTCATCGCCCAGTAGTCATCACCCACGGTGCGCCAGCAGGCGGCTCACCCTTCCCGGAGGATTTACGTATGCAGATACACTGTCTTGGCAACATTCTTCGCCGCCGGTGGATTCTCGCTCTGGTCGCGGCGGGCCTTACAATCATCCCCGCCAACAGCTACGCGTTTCCCGCATTCGCGCGCCAGACCGGACTGGCTTGCTCCTCGTGTCACTTCCAGAAATACCCCGCGCTCACCGCGTTCGGCCGGGCATTCAAGGCGAGCAGCTTTACCATGATGGGCGCTCAGGAGACGGTCAAGGGCGAGGGGCTGTCTCTGCCATCAGTTCTGAACGGCAGCATCTTCTTCAAGATCCGCTACCAGCAAACCAACGGCACCGAAGTTCCCGGGGAGCGCACGACCAACACCGGCGAGCTCCAGTTCCCTGACGAGTTTGCGCTGCTGCTGGGCGGGCGCGTGGGCGAACATGCCGGCTTCATGATCGAAGGCCAGCTGGCCGACGCCTCGGCGCCCTTTGTTGCCGGCTTCAAGATGCCCTTCACCTTCATGTTGGGTACCACCAGCATTCGGGCCGATGTTATTCCCTTCACCACCGACGCACTGGGCGTCGCCTACGGCTTCGAGCTGCTGAACACCGGCGCCGTGCGCAACGTCCGCGTCAACGAGAATCGCAACGCGATTTCGGCGCAGCAGTACATCGGGACCGCTACGGCGGCCGAGGGCATCGCCTTCGTGCTCGCCGACCCAATGTGGTTCGTCAACGTGACCAGGTGGTCGCCCAACCACTTCGCTGGCGCCGGAGGGGTGGCAAATGGCGCGCCCACCGCGACGTATCTGCGTGCGGCGTTCACGCCGACCGTGGGCCAGTGGGACCTGGGCATCGGGATTCAATCGTGGAGCGGTTCCGCAGGGACGGCCAATGAGGATGGAACGGGAGTTGACATCTTCGAAACCAGCGCCCTCGCGTTTGACGCTCAGGCTCAGGGCGCGGTCGGGGGACTGCCGCTGGGGGTCTATGTTACCCACGGCAAGTCCGACGCGAGCGCCCCGGGCGCAGACAAGAACCTGTTCAACTCGAGGACGAGAGACCGTTCCGCTTCGACGGTGACGGCCGAGCTAGGCGTCACGAAGAATCCCCACCTGACGGTGCTTGGCGCGTATCGCAACGCTGACAACGGTCGCGCCGAGGCGAACAGCACTGACAACGCATTCACCTTCGGCGTGAATTGGATGGTCGCGCAGAATGTCGGCCTGCACTGGATTTTCAACAAGTTCACCGGCAGTGCTTATGACGCAGGGCAAGGACCGATGAAGCCCGGCGGTAGCGGCAACATGTTGAACACGTTGATGCTCTCCGCAGGGTTCTGATCGACTTGGACAGATAACTGGGCTGGCCTTCCGACTCCCTACGGACCAGCTGTTCCGCATGGGGTCGGAGGGCGAGCGCCACCGGTCCGGCAGAATGTAGTAGTTGGTTAGTGTATTGCCCTGCTTCGGGAGCAGGAGGTCGCTGGTTCAAATCCAGTCGCCCCAGATTGCAGCTGAAGAGGAGAAACTATTTTCTCATGTAGCCCAATCAGATGCTCCGCTCTCTAAAGAACGAGCGTCGCGGCGCCGATGCAAGCAATTCGGATGATCATGGCGCTCTCTATTGAATCGTTAGTGTGTATGCTCCCACCGCCGTCGTCGGGACAGAGCGGGTGAAGATCGCGTAGTAGTTCGTCTGCGTGACAGTGAACGTGATCCGCGAATCCTTCGTTGTCGCATCTATGTTGTCGTTCTGCGCCATGACCAGTCCGTCGAGTCGAACGAGCTGCAGGAATGAATCCAGTGTGGTCGACGTCATGTTGATCGTGATCGACGTGCCGGCTTTCAGAAAGATGTAATAGCGGTCGGAATAGATTGGTGTCGCAGCTGCGTCGGCGAGATTGCAATCCGTCGTAGCGGTATTCTGCGTCGTCGTAATGTTCCTTACAACAAAGACCTGCTCGCAGTTGGCTACGTCGGCCGGGGCAGTCGTCGAAGTGATCGTGTAGTCTCCCACCACGAGCGAGTCGAATGTGTTCGGAGCCAGCAGATAGTTGCCCGCAGGCAGGAGCGCCTTGATGCCGGAGTTCGTCCCTGTCTCGAGTTCATCGTCGTTCTCGCCGATGGTCGTTCCATCGGGCATTGCCAGATGGAGGTACGTGTCGAAGCCTGCCGACTGGCGGAAAAAGTACGCTCCCGCCTGCGGAACGCTGGTGGTGAAGAAGTCGACGAAGCTGCGGTCCGGGAGCTGACAATCGCTCGACGAAAGCGTGCCGCTGCTGCTGGTCCCGAACGTGTGTGTCGACCGGACGGTGCAGAGGCTGGAGATGGCTCCGGCAGTGAACGTCACAGATGGAAGACCAGTAACCGTGGCAGACAACGAGTTCACCCCGGCTGAATTGCCAAGAGTCCAGCTGCCCACGGTAGCCACGCCGGCCGCATTTGTCACGGCCGTCGCACCGGTGATCGACCCGCCGCCAGACACGACCGCAAAGCTTACGGATATTCCGGACTTCGGGTTGCCGTAAGCGTCCTTTACGATGACAGACGGAGGAATCGGGACTGCGCTGCCAGCGGCGGCGGTCTGATTGTCGCCTCCATTTTTTGCGAGTGAAGCCGCAGCTCCCGCGGTGGATATCGCCGTGAAGGCAACGCTATCGAGTGTTCCGGAAGTTGCGTTGAGAACGTTCGCTCCTGCTACCGGGCCAAGCGTCCACGAGCCGACGGTCGCAATGCCGGAAGCGTTGGTGGTGACTATCGCTCCGGTAACTGATCCACCGCCGCTGACTACCGCGAAGGTCACGGATACGCCGGACTTCGGGTTGCCGTTAGCGTCCCTTACGATGACAGAGGCAGGAATCGGGACTGCACTTCCAACTGCAGCAGTCTGATTGTCGCCTGCATTCCTGGCGAGTGAAGCCGCAGCTCCCGCGGTGGATGTCGCCGCGAAGGCAACGCCATCGAGTGTTCCGGAGGTTGCTCGGAGGACGTTCTCTCCTGGCACCGGGCCAAGCGTCCACGAGCCGACGGTCGCAATGCCGGATGCATCGGTGGTGATCGTCGCTCCTGAAACCGATCCACCGCCGCTGGCTACCGCGAACGTTACCGTCGCGCCACCCATCGGTGACCCGTTCTGGTCTTTCACGATGACGGAGGGCGGCGGCGTGACGACCGCGCCTGCAACCCCGGTGACGGAGGTCGAGGAGTTCGCTGCAAGCGTCGTCGCAACCGAGACCGAGGGCTCCGTTGTTGACTCGCCTTTGCAGCTGATGCTGGCGACCAGGAGAAAAGCGGAGGCTAGCCGGGTCGCACGGACAGAAAGCATTCTCACGCGGTCCGCGATCGGTGCCTCTTCCTCATGACTCGAGCTGCGTATCCCGCGTTTGCCGTATGAACCGGCTCCTAACACAACGGCGAAAAGCAGAACAGTGGACGCTTCCCGACCCCACTCCTCGTGTCCCCGTCGGGCTCGGTCAATGCCAGCAGAACGGTGTTACTGAAGTCCGACCAGGCGGCCTGACCGTAGACGTTGTGGTACCGGACGCGTGCTCTTACCAGATCGCCGATCCTGAAGTCGACGAAAGGAGTCTGACTGGCGCCGGGACCGGCTACCAGCTCCGTCTTGTGATAGACGAAGGAATCCGACCCGGGCGCCTGCACCCAGAACTCCGCCTCGGCTCCCCACGCTGCGGTCGTGTTATTCCATCGAAGCTTTGCCTGTCCGTCCGCGGAACCCACGACCTTCAGGCCAGTCGGTATGTCAGTCAGGGGGTTCGCGTAGGTCTGACCTGCCGGCGTCAGGCTCCCATCCTCATTCGCCAGATAGTTAGCCTCGCCAGCCCACGATTCGTAGCTCCAGTAAACGGCCTCATTGATTCTAGGGTCCCTCATGAGGCGACCCATCGCCTGCTTCAAGTATTCCTGATACTGCGGCGCGGATATCTTCCAGCGGTGAAATGCCCATGCGCCGAGTACCATGTTCGCGCCGTGGGAGACGGACCAGGTCGCCAACTTGTCGACCCTCGACCACCAGCCGTCCACATCGCCAACGTCGAACGGCAGCCCGAAATCGTGGAACCGCCATTCGTCAACGGATGGCGCCGCTCCGAAACGCTGCACATACGCGCTGTAGAACTGATCGGCATAGCCGACCGAGTGCATGCGTACGCGGCATGGCTCTTCTACCGGCTCCGGGCAACAGCGGTCATTCGGCTCCGCAAAGCCGGCGGGAGAGAACCGTGCTGTTGGATCCGCGCCGCGCACTGTCGTGACGAAGTAGTGATAGATACCCGCGTACTCGTAGGCCGGGATGCAATACTGGTCAGGCTCATCGCCGTTGATATAGAGCCGGCCGGGGTTGGCCCTCGCGAAGTCCAGAACGGGCTGTTCGGGCCATAATCCGCCGAATTGCCGGTTTAGCCGAGTGTCGAGAGCGAAGTTTTGCGTCTGGATCGGACTGGAGCTGTAGTTCCGCGACCACGCGACAAAGAACTTGTTGAATGGGACGTTATCGGTCCGCGCGACACTCGGGAGCTTGGGGCCTGTGGGTTGGAGCTTGGGGCCTGTGGGTTGTTGATCGGCGCACCCGGACAGGATTACGCATAGGAGTGCTGCGGGGATCATCGCGGATCGAACGCATTTCGACCGCAATAACTTCGGGTGATGCATAGCTATCCTCTGAGTCTGCCATAGAAACGGCCGACCGTCACTGTAGTTCTTACGCTTGAGGTGAGTGCGCCCAAGCTAAGAGGGATTTTCGATCTTACAAGGCTGGATTACGACACGTATTTGTGCATCCGGTCAGGAAGAACGATCCAGCGTTCATGAATGCGCTTGAAGGGTTATCTGGGAATCGCCTGGCGCGCGAAATTCTGACAACGGCAGAGCTCGATTTGCGAATGTTCCAGCAGCTTTACTTTTAGTGATTCAGGATGTGTTCGATCGACCATACCGGTGCAAACTAGCTCGGGACATTGCTCAACGGTCGGATATGTCGAACCGAGCCCTTTACAGAAGATTGCGAGCTATCGGATGAAGAAGGGTCAAAGGAAATGTATCGCGCGGACATGGCTAACAGAGCTCTTACTCATCAGAAACGCGCAGCGGTGAGACTCAATCCCCGTCGATCCGAGTCGACGGCGGAACGTAGAACGGAAGCCGGGCCGCGTCTGTTGATAGTCAAACTTCGATCGCGGGTATGTCGTCCCAACCCAACGATCTCGTTGCGCGGTCTCGTGAGTGATGTACCGAAGCGGAAGATTAGCGGTATGAAGGAGAGCATATCGATAGAAGTGAGCGACGGCACGCAGATGGGCGCGTACGTTTCAAGACCGCCGGGTAATGACCCTCGCCCCGCCATGATGGTCTTTCAGGAAGCGTTGGGTGTGAACTCGCAGATCCGCGGAGTAGCTGACCGGTGGGCGGAGAAGGGATTCGTTGCGATCGGCCTGATCTATTTGATCGAGTGAGCCCCGGCTACGAAACCAGTGCGCTCGACATCGAGCAGATCATGCCTCTCGTTCGATGACGGATTGGCTGCCGACGCAACTGCAGCGCACGCATGGCTGACCGAGCAGTCCTTCGTCGACTCGTCGCGAATAGCCGCTGTGGGATTCTGTATGGGTGGCCGCGCCACATTCATTGCCAACAGCGAACTGCCACTCGCTGCGGCGATCTCGTATTACGGCGGCTCCATCGCGCCCGCGCTTCTGGACCGTGTGCCTCGACTCCATGCTCCGCATCTCTTTTTCTGGGGCGGGCAGGACAAAGGAATTCCTGCTGAGCAGCGACGCGCGGTGACGGACGCTCTTGAGGCTGCCGGAAAGCTTTTCGTCAGTGTCGAGTTCTCGGATGCTAATCACGCATTCTTCAACGAGCAGGTCTATCGGTACAATGAGGCAGCTGCCAGGCAATCGTGGGCCAGGTCACACGCGTTTCTGCTGAACATTTCTAGCACGGTGGCCGGGGAGACGCATAAAAAAGTGAACGCGAGGTTCCGGGGTGAGTTTGGGGGTGAGTTTCTTCCGGCAGAGTGCGGCATTGAAGTCGGGAAACTCCGGCACCGACGGCCGGTTTCCCTCCAAAGTCCGGCAGAATGTAGTAGTTGGTTAGTGTATTGACCTGCTTCGGGAGCAGGAGGTCGCTGGTTCAAATCCAGTCGCCCCGACTATGTAGATCGATGCCCTGCCGTTACTTCAAGTGACTGCGCGCGAACTGCGTGACCTGGTGAACGAACGCCTCGAGTCGTGTCCTGATGTTCGTGATGCGTTGGCCGTCGAAGTTGACGTCGAGCCACGGCAGTTGCCCGAAATCCCGCCGCATCCGCGCCGAAATGCCGCTCACCACGATGCCGGGCATGCAGGAGAAGGGCATCACGTTCACAATCCCGGAGACGCCGTGCTGCGCGTAGTCCACCACTTTGGCGACGGTGAGCAGCGTCTCCGTGCCAAGCAGTGGGTCGAAGTATGGGCGCGCCATCTCGAATAAGTCGCGCATCGGCGGATCGGCCGGGTGACGCAGCAGCTGTTGCAGCCGCGCGAACATCTGGCGCTCGACGCGCTCCTGGTAGGCGCTCAGCGCCTTGGTGCCAAGCAGGCCGACCCATGAGCCGAAGAGGACGTCGCGCTCCATCTTCGTCTCATCGGTGAAGTGCAACCACTCCGTGAGTGTGCCGGTGACGACCTCTGCACCCGCCGCCTCGAGTTGCAGGATGAAATCCTGATTGCTGTGGGAGTTCAGCATGACGTAGATCTCTCCGAGCATGGCCACCACCGGCCGCGGCGTCGAGCGGTCCACGTTGACTTTGGCGAAGTCGGTGGCGATGCGATCGAGCGCCTGCAAAAGCAGCTTGCCGCCTCCCCGCTTCACTGTCTCCTCGATCACCTCCAGCCCCCGCTGGTACGCCTCGTCGGTCGCTCCTTTGCGGAGTTCGTACGGCCGGAACTCATAGCGGAGCTTGAGCAGGAGGTCGACGGCGACGATTCCTTCCCATACCAGCAGACGCAACGCTTGTGGGTGTTTGCCAAAGCCGCGGTACGAATTCTCCGAAGTCGGCGAGAGGATCTCGACGTCAGCAAAGCCTTCACGATCGAGCAGCTCCCGCTGCAGGATGCGGTACTGCCCGAAACGACAGGGCCCGGGGCTGGCGGGGATGATGAGCGCCGAGTTCGCAGGATCGATCATCCCGTTGCGACAGGCACGGATGATATCTCCGGTGGCCAGGAAGCACGGAAGGCACTCGCGCCCTCCACAGAGATCGAGGCCGATGGCGAGGGTCTCGTCGTCCGGCGGAGGGAGTACCTCGCATGCGATGTCATGGTGGCGAAGCGCGCCGCGGATGGCCACGACGTGGTCCGACATGAAGGGCAGGTACACCGTTCGGTTCTCCGCTTCCCCTCGCATCACCGGCAGCTGGCCGCGAGTGGACACCGCGCTCATGCCATCCTCCGCAGGTTGAGACTGTCGAGAAAGGCCTCGCAGCGCGTGATCATTCCCGCGTCGCCGGTGTGGTCGTCGACTTCGAGCTCGAGGAACGGCTTGCTGCCCAACGTCTCGCGGAAGAACGAGATCAGGAAGGCGTCGGGTCCGCAGTTGAAGTTCGTCAGGTACACCGCCTGCAACCGCGGATCGTCGCGCACAATCGCACCTGCCCGTAGGATGTCCTGACCCGAGCGCCAGTACATGTCGTCGTACCGCTCCGGCACCGGCACCGATTCGATCGGCAGGAAGTCCATGGGGATGGGGAGTACGCCGAGGCGTCGCAACTTGTAGGGGAGGTCGAGGTTCGCCCCAGGATCGTTCGCGGTGTAGGGTCGTCCGACGACGACGACCGCCGGCATCTCGCTGTTGAGGGCGTCGAGCGCCTCGCGGCCGCGAGTGCGGATCGCGACGGTGAAGCGCCGCAGCGCGTCCCATCCCGCCCGCACCGCGTCATCGGCTACCGCCTTCGATGCGCCGGTCAGCGCGTGCGCGAGCGCGCGCAACTGGCCCCGGGCGGCGCGTGCGTTCGCCAGGTGCAATGCCAGATTCACGACGCGCGGCCCGTTGGGGCCTTCCGGCATGTTGGCCATCAGCAGGTGCGGCGTCGCCGAGATCAGTGGGCAGTAGTGATTGTGCGGCTGCCCCGGCGCGGCATTTTCCCGCGTCATCAGGCTGGGCAGGAAGAGCACATCGATATCGCGAGCCGTCACGTCGAGGAGGTGCCCGAAGGCCAGCTTCACCGGGAAGCACGACTCGGCCACGGCACTCTTCTGCGTGAGCTTGACCAGCTCGGGATTCGTTGGTGCGGACAACACGACATCGCACCCCAGCCGTTCCAGGAAACCGCGCCAGAACGGGAAGAAGTCGAAGAACGTGAGGTTGCGCATGACACCGACGCGCAGCTTTCCGGGCGCGCGATCACGAGGCGGCGGTTCCGTCCAGCCATCCAGCAGCAGGCGCTCCCGCTCCGCAAAGAGGTCGGGAATCTCGCGCCACGACGTGCTTATGCCGCGCCCGGCCTCCTCGAACTTGTCGCACCGCGCTCCGTAGAAGAACGGCGTCTCCCCCTCGATGACGACCTTGTGCACTTCACACAGATTCGGGCACGCCCTGCACTCGAAGACGGAGCTCTCGTATCGCCGCTGCGAGAGGTCGAAGCCGCGGAATCGTGTCGGTGCGACATCGACGCTCTGGCGTCGCTCCATCTCCTCGCGCGCGAGGATCGCCACGCCGATGGCGCCGGTGACGTCGTGGTTTGGTGGCACCGTGATCGCGCGCCGCGTGATTGACGAGAACGCCGAGACCACCGCCGCATTCGAGGCGACGCCACCCTGGAGGAACACCCGCGACCCGATCGGCCGTCCGTTGACGACGCGATTCAGGTAGTTCTCAACGATGGAGTAGGCCAGGCCCGCGGTGAGATCCGGGACGCGCGCGCCCTGCTGCTGGTGGTGCACGATATCCGATTCCATGAAGACCGTGCACCGCTCGCCCAGCGCGGCGGGACACGGCGAAGAGAACGCAAGTTCACTGAACTGCTCCTCGATCCGGATCTTGAGGCGGTCGGCCTGCTCCTGCAGGAAGCTCCCGGTGCCGGCAGCGCAGGCGTTATTCATCGTGAAGTCAGTCACCGCCCCGTTGTGCAGCCGGATGAACTTGCTGTCCTGTCCGCCGATCTCGAAGACGGTGTCGACGCCCGGATCGATCGAGACGGCCGCGCATGCCTGGGCCGTGATCTCGTTGCGCACGACGTCAGCGCCGATGAAGTCGCCGGTGAGGTATCGTCCCGATCCGGTGGCGCCCACGCCACGCACGTTGACCCGTGCCTCGGCGTCGGCCGCGACGAGGCGGAGTCCCTCGCGCACCGCCTCGAGCGGTCGGCCGGCAGTCATGAGGTAACGGCGCGCCAGCACGCGATTCCTGGCGTCGATGAGGACCACGTTGGTACTGACGGATCCGACGTCGGCGCCGAGCCAGGCGTCGAGCTTCTCGCCCGGTGGCAGCGAAGCGACATCCAGGTGCGAGCCGTCGCCGCTGGACGGGCGAACGAGGACCGGCAGGCTGGCCCGGTCTGACGATCCGGCTCGCATCGCCTCCTGCAGTCGATCAAACCCGACGAATGGCCGCGTCGCAGCACCCCGCTCGGCTTCGTCCATCGCAACGTAGGCGGCGCCGAGGGCGGCCATGATCGTGTGGTGCTCGGGAACGATGATCGACCCCTCGGGGACGCCGAGCACCGTTTCGAAGGCCCGCTTCACGGCCGCGTTGTAGGCGACGCCACCCTGGAAGAGAATCGGGGCGACGAATCGCTTGCCTTTGCCGATGACGGTGGTGAAGTTGCGCGCCATCGCGAGACAGACGCCCATGAGGATGTCCGACATCGGCGTCCCCACCTGCTGCAGGTGGATCATGTCGGACTTGGCGAAGACGGTGCACCGGCCGGCGATGCGCGCGGGGCTCCGGCTCTCCATGGCGATGCGGGCGAACTCGCCGTCGATGGCGATGCCGAGTCGCTCGGCCTGCTGGTCGAGGAAAGCCCCTGTCCCCGCGGCACAGAGGGCGTTCATCGAGAAGTCCTCGAGCATCATCTGGCGGCTTCCCTCATCCCAACGCAGGGAGAGAAGCTTCGAGTCCTGCCCGCCGATCTCGATGATGGTTTGCGCTTCGGGGTGAAATTCCCCAACGGCACGGGTCTGCGCGACCAGCTCGTTCACGTGCACACCGCCAATGACGTCGGCGATCGGACCACCTCCCGAACCGGAGAGGCCGATCATGCGCACGCCTGAAGGGTCGACGTCCTTTCCGATCTCCGCGAGAGTCTGGAGCAGCGCCCCGCGAGGGCGGCCGGACGACCGCACGTATCGCCAGCCGAGCAACCTCCGGCTCCTGTCAAGCGCCACGACCTTCACCGTCGTGGATCCGACGTCAATGCCAAGACAGACCGCTTCCATTCGACTCCTGCCAGGTATGGCGGACGCATTCCGGAGGTCTTCGAATAGTCGAAGCGGCTCCCCGGGGCAATACGGCATTCTGCCTTTAAGAAGGTCGGTGCCCTCTTCAGTTGCGGCCATACGTCATGTGACGTAGGCGTGCGGGACAACCGCGCTCGCCTTCCTCAGGCGCCGGCAGTCGGCGCGGCGGTGGCGCTTGCGGGCCGGTCCGGCGCTGCTGCCGCCATGAAAATAATACAGAGCATGGGGATGCCGGGCGGCCGCGCACTCGCCGCGAAGGGGAGCGGCGCAAAAGCGGCTGCGGCTCCCCCCGCCGCCCCCGCCGCCAACGTCTGGGTCAACTACGATTTCGTGCCCGGCGAGAAGGTGATCTTCTACTCTGATTTCACCGACGATCAAGTTGGCAACTTCCCGGAGCGGCTGCAGTTCGTAGAGGGGAACATGGAAGTCACCGAGCTTGGCGGCCGGCGAGCTTTGCGGGCAACCAGCCAGAGCAAGCTCACCATACCTCTGCCCGAAGTCCTGCCCCAACGCTTCACCATCGAGATCGACGTCATCAACCGCCCATCGGTTGACGGAGCGGATTTTCATATTAGTGGCCTCGTCGGCCCCACGGATAACGCCGGAACTTCCATAATTGGCTGGGGGAGCGATGGCGTTGCGCTGCTCGGCGGGGGCGGAGGCGAGGTCAAGCTTACCAAAAACGATGCGAACCGGCTCCGGTACCGCGGCAAACCGGCACAACTCCGGATCCTCGGCGACGGGAAATACATCAAGGTGTATCTCGACGAGAAGCGCATGGCAAACGTTCCCAACGCCAACTTCGCGCGGTCAAAGGTGCTGCATCTGATCATCGACGCGGGGAGCGATGAGAACCCGGCCTACATCGGGCGTATCCGCGTCGCCGAAAGGAGTAAGTCCCTCTACGATGATCTTGCGGCGAAAGGTCGTGTCGCAACTCAGGGCCTTCTCTTCGATACCGGGAGCGACCGGCTGCGCCCGGAGTCAACACCGACACTGAAGCAGATTGCGGCAATGCTCGAGCAGCATCCCGAGTTGCGACTGCGGATCGAGGGGCACACCGACAACGTCGGTGCGAAGGACGCCAATCGGAAGTTGAGCGACAAGCGCGCAGCGGCTGTGAAGACGGTGCTGGTTGGGGACTACTACCACGTGAACGCGGGGCGGCTCGAGTCGAAGGGGTTCGGCGACACCAAGCCGGCGGGGACGAACGCCACGCCCGAAGGACGCTCCAACAACTCGCGGGTGGAGCTGGTGAAGATGTAAGCTCGAAGTGACTCGCGTGGAAGGCGCGCTCGGCGTACGTCCACGCGTTCATCTGCTGCTGCCCGGTACCCGCGGTGCCGGAGTCTACCGAACCTTCGAAACCTTCCCTGCCTCCTACCGATAGAGGGTCGGCGTCCGACGATCACAACTCTCTTCATCGACTGGATTTATTCGACTGAAGCCGACGCCGGTGCCGCTTAGCGGTTCCTTCGTCTGGTAGTGAATCGGCCGGGATCAGCCCGCGGAAAGTCCAGCATCACCGGCCTCCAGGTCTTCGGATCGCTGATCATCCCGTTCGCGTCGCTCACTACCTCCATGTGGACCGGAGTCACTCGTATCAGCAGGTAGTCGTCACCGTGGTTCCGATCGCGGTAAAACCCCGCCCATTCCTCCTTCCAGTGTTTCTCCTTCTGGGCGGGGTCCGAGACGAGCACAGCCCGGCCGTCGAGTGAGACATAGCCGGGGTTCCCCGACTCGAACCACAACAAGGTCACGCGGCCGTCGCGCCTGAGCTGGCTCACCTTGCGAGTGAGCGCGTTGGTGGCAACCCAGACAGTGAACGAGGAATCCGGCGCGAATGGGTCCACGATCCTCGCCTGCGGCTCACCCTTTTCCCCCAATGTCACGAAGGTACCGAACCGCGCCTTCTGAATTATCGATCTTGCCGCGGCAAGAATCTCTTCGCGAGTCGGCGGCGCCTTCTGCTGAACCTGAGCCGCAGTGACATGCGGAATGCAAACAAGACCTAAAAGCGCTGCAGTGACTGAAGGCCCTCTCCACCACCTCTCTCCCGGAAGGAAAGCCCGAAAATGAAGTATCTTGGTAAAGAGACTCAAATGAGGAACAGCCTGCATGCCAACACAGATCACGGAGAACACTGAATCGCTCGTCGCGCTGGAGGAACAGTGGGGCGCGCACAACTACCATCCGCTCGACATCGTCGTCGAGCGCGGCGAAGGTCCATGGCTCTTCGACGTCGACGGCAAACGTTACCTGGATTGCCTGAGCGCGTATTCGGCGGTCAATCAGGGACACTGCCATCCCCGCATTCTCGAAACGATGCGCGCGCAGGCGGAACGCGTCACTCTCACATCGCGCGCGTTCCGGAACGATCAGCTGCCGCTGTTCTGCGAGGAGCTTGCGCAGTTCTGCGGGATGGACTCCGTCCTGCCGATGAACACCGGGGCGGAAGCGGTCGAGACAGCGATCAAAGCCGCACGCCGCTGGGGCTATCGCACGAAGCAGATTCCGCAGGATCAGGCGCAGATAATCGTCTGCGCGAACAACTTCCACGGCCGAACGACTACCATCATCGGATTCTCGTCGGAGAAGAGCTATCAGGACGGCTTCGGCCCGTTCACTCCCGGGTTTGTCACGGTGCCGTTCGGCGACATCGCCGCAATGGAAGCAGCCGTCAATCCGAACACCTGTGCGATTCTCATCGAGCCGATCCAGTGCGAAGCCGGAATTCTCGTTCCGCCGGACGGATATCTCCGGGCCGTGTCCGATCTCTGCAAGCGCCACGACATTCTCTTCCTCGCAGACGAGATACAGACCGGCCTCGGACGCACGGGCAAGCCGTTCGCCTGCGATCACGAGTCGGTCAAACCCGACGCGTACATCCTCGGCAAGGCTCTGTCCGGTGGATTCTATCCCGTCTCTGCATTCGTGACACGGCGCGAAGTGATGGACGTGTTCGACCCGGGAAGTCACGGAAGCACCTATGGCGGCAATCCGCTGGGATGCGCAGTTGCGCGGACGGCACTCGACGTGATCAGAGAAGAAAAGCTCGCCGAGCGCTCCGCGGAGCTCGGCGAATGGTTCATACGAGAGCTTCAGACGATCGAGCACCCGAATATTCGCGAGATTCGAGGGCGCGGGCTTCTCGTCGGTGTCGAGCTCACCGTGTCCGCGCGACCTTTCTGCGAAGCACTCATGGAGCGCGGGTTGCTGTGCAAGGAGACCCATGACTTCGTCGTCCGGATCACGCCCCCGCTGGTCGTAACCCGGGAAGATCTGGAGTGGGCGGTGCAGCGAATCCGCGAGACATTCGCTGCGATGGACTAGTGTACTGCAATGCGAGTCAGACCTCTATCTTCCCCGTTTCAAGCTTACCTGGAAGCGTGAGCTCAACCCGGACCTCACCAACGAGCGTGGGGATCGGAATCATTTCGGCGCCTCCGGCGATCAGGGTTGACCGGCCGTTCCTGTTCGTGATCCGGGAACGTTTTTCAGGCACGATCCTGTTCATGGGAAAGATCGTGAAGCTACCCGCTTAGGACGGCGCACCCGGACCGGCACATGCGCGGCCACCAGCACTCGCACCCGTGGAGATTGCCAGGGTCTGATGCGATTCCAGTGTTCCCTACCTCGTGGATATCGAAAGCCCCTGCGACAACCAGCCGCAAGGGCTTTCCATTACCCTCGATTGTGACTGCTACTTCGGGAGCACTATGATCTTCCCGGTTACTGCGCTCCCCGCCGTGATGGTCACGCCACCCGCGAGAAGAGCCGGCTTGTAAACCGACGCAGCGGGAGGCGTCGCGCGGACGACGTACGTCCCCGGAGGCAGGAAAGCCAGCGTGAAGTTGCCGCTCGCATCGGTGACACCGGTGCTCACGATGTTGTTGCTGTTCGTGTCGGTCAGCGTGGTCCCATTCTTCAGAACCTCGACCGTCGCACCCGCGATCACGGTGCCGGTGGTGTTGTCACCGCGTACGGTTCCGGCGACGCTCCCCGTGCTCTGCTGCGAGACCGCGTGAATCACCGGCTTGAAGAGAAGTCCGTTCTGCGAGATGGAATTCCCCCGCATGACGAAGCTGCGGCCAACGTCGAAGTCAATCAGCATGTTCGTGCTGCCGGGCCCGACGACGACCGGATTGTCGAGGATGATCTTGATTCCGTTCTTTCCCGCCGACGGCCACTTCACATCAGGCTTCGTCCCATCGTTCAGCGTCACGCTCGACTTGTCAGTGTCGAGGATCAGCCTGAAGCCGCGATAGTTTCCATTCGGCAGCGTAGCCGAGCCGAGGTTGGCGGTCTGCCCCTTTGTGAGACTGAGCAGGTTGATCGCCGAGTTCGGCGACACCAGGGTCTTCCAGCCAGCGGAATCGCTACTTGCCGCTTCGGCAGAATCCACGTCGGCGATCTTGCCGTCGATTCTCAAGATGAAAACGTCGACGCTCTTGACCTCGCTGAACGGAAAAGGCGCGTCGGTCAGCATGATATTGAGCTGTCCGGAATCGCTGGCGGTCCCTGAATCAGAGCAGGCCAGCACAGCCCCGGCGGCGAGCGCCGTGGCGGTAAGTAGTCCAAGTCGTGTGTGCATAAGCGGTTACCTCACAAAAACGCTTCGGAAGCAGGTGTGTTTCTCTGGTTAATAAACAGCAGATTCCAGGCCACCACCCCCGCTTTTTGCCCCTCACGCACTGACCGGCGGACGGCGTCCACTCCACGGGCGCGCCGCTTCCAGCTGCCCGGCAAGTTGGAAGAGCGTCGCCTCGTCGCCGTAGCGACCAGCCACCTGCACTCCGATCGGGAGGTTGCTCGAGTTCCAGTAAAGCGGCACAGACATCGCCGGCTGGCCCGTGACGTTGAACAACGGCGTGTAAGGGATGACATCGAAGATCTTGCCCGCCGCCTTATCGAGCGCACCGAGCAGCCGAAGCGCCGTACCCGCGCGCAGCCGGCCCAGCACTCGCAGCAAGGTCCGCTCGCTCGCGGGCGGCTGCCGCGCGCCAATCTTGAACGGCGGCTCCGCCATGGTCGGAGTCAGCAACACGTCCACTGTCTCGAAGAACCGCCCCACTCCACGCCCGGCCGTGCGCAGGTAATGCTCGGCCAGCACGAACTCGCCGGCCGACAGCTTGCCGCCGATGAGGTGCAAGCCCCATGTCGTGAACTCGACGTCGGCTGGAGTGGCAGCGTGTCCCACGAGTCGCTTCGCTTCAATGAGATCTGCGTGCACCTCGCCGCAGACTATCGTGAGGAACGCGCGATTGAATGCGTCGCGATCGAGAACTGGACAAGCTTCGACGACTTCATGGCCGAGTGACTCCATGAGACGCACTGCATCGTCGAGCGCGGCGATGCAGTCGGGATGGACGCTGTGTCCGAGCAGCGGCTTGCTCGTGAAGGCAACGCGAAGCCGGCGGGGAGCCGTGTGCACCTCGTCGAGGTATGGGCGCGCTGGGGGAACCGGCCAGTATGGAGCGCCGGCATCGGGGCCCGAGATTGCGTCGAGCATCGCCGCGCTGTCGCGCACCGAGCGGGTGAGGCAATGCTCCACAGCCGCGCCCTGCCACACTTCTCCGTTCACCGGACCCGCCGGCGTGCGTCCCCGCGTCGGTTTCATTCCGAAGATGCCGCAGCATGACGCCGGCATGCGAATGGATCCTCCGCCGTCTCCGCCGCTGGCCCATGGCACCATTCCGCTCGCTACCGCCGCAGCCGATCCGCCCGACGATCCACCGGTGGTGCGCGTCAGGTCCCACGGATTGTGCGCGGGGCCGAGCAGCTCCGACTCGGTGAACGGGGTGAGCCCGAATTCCGGCGTGTTGGTTTTTCCGACGACGATGACGCCGGCCGCGCGGTAGCGGGTAACGATCTCGGTGTCGTGCGGTGGAATCCACCCCTTGTAGAGCCGGCTTCCGCTGGTCACCGGCTCGCCCGCGTACCACGAGAGAAGATCCTTCAGCAGAAACGGCACGCCCTTGAACGGGCCGTCCGGCAGCGGGCCGTCGGCCTGCTCGAGAGCGGCATCGTACATCTTGTGCACGACCGCATTGAGCTTCGGATTGAGCGCCTCGATGCGCTCGATGGTCGCCGCTACGAGCTCCCGCGGTGAAACCTGACGGGTGCGCACCAGCTCGGCGAGCGAGACCGCATCGTGCGACGAGAAGTCGTTCATCGGGATGTTGGGTGGAAGTGTTTCAGGCGCCGCCCGGCGGGCCCGGTACCTGCCATGAGCCGGTCAGGTCAATGGACCAGTCGTCGGGAGTCTCTTCCTCCGACCGATGGGGACGATACATGATCACCTTGGCGCGCTCGAGGGTGATCATCCCTCCCGTGATCATGCCGTCGAGCTCCGGCAGAATCGCTCTTATTCTGTCCTCGGTCTCGACGCACTCGATGACCATGGGAAGATCCTGAGACAGGCGAAAGACATTGGCGCGATGAATCCGCGAGCTCGCACCGAAGCCCATTATGCCGCGGAATACCGTGGCCCCCGCGTATCCGCGTTTTCGCAGCAGCCCCACGATTTCCTGGTGCAGCGGGTTCCCATCATGCCGGTCGCGTTCACCGATGTGAATCCGCATGAGCACCCGCTCGCCTTTGAAGCCGTGCATGACGTCTCCTCGTGCCGGTCGCGCAACGGGAATCTACATCAGGTCACGCATCCCGGCCCGCATCGCTCTCGCCCGCGGCGCCGCCGGGTCGAGGAATTCGTTACGGCCTGACTAGCGCGGCACGTTGTACTTCCGCGCGAGCGCGTCGGCTTGGCTCACGCGGCCCGTCGCGCGCAGAAGCTCTCCGTAATCCTTCACGGTTGCGGCCAGGTTGGGATCGCCCGGCCTCAGTGCGGCTTCGCGTATGCCAAGCGCGCGCTTGTAGGCGGCCTCCGATTCCGCCACTCTGCCCTCGTCGCGCAGCAGCCCGGCGAGTCCATTCAACGTCACCGCGATACTCGGGTTGCCGCGCGAGAGTCGCGCTTCCTTGATCGTCAATGCGCGCCGAAACAGCGGCTCGGCTTCGCCATATCTGCGAAGCTTCCAGAACGCCTCCGCGACATTGTTCAGAATTGCCGCCATGTTGGGATGCATGGGATCCAGGGTACGCTCGAAGATCGCGCGCGTGCGCTCGTATAAAGCAAGCGCATCGGCGTAGCGTCCCTCCGTCCAGTACACCGCGCCGAGATTGCTCAGCACGGAGGCAAGTTCGGGATGCTCCGGGCCAAGCCGACGCTCCTGTATCGCAAGGCCTCGGTGCATGTACTGTTCTGCTTCGGGAAGACGGTGAAGCGCCCAGTAGACGATGCCAAGGCCGACGAGATCCCGCGCCAGCATCGGGTCATCCGCGGCGAGACTCTTTTCATCAATTGCCAGCGCCCGCTTGTACAGCGTCTCGGCTTCGGCGCTGCGGCCCTGCGTGAAGCGGAGCCCGGCGAGGCCCGCAACGACGCGCGCAACCCGGGGATCGTTCGGCCCGAATGTCTTTTCTCTTATCGCCAGCGCGCGATTGTAATGGCCTTCCGCGAGCGCCGCATCGCCGTGACTCGATATCGCGTCACCGAGTGCGAGTTCGGTCTCCGCGACCGCGGGATCGTTGGGGCCGACTGTGCGCTCGCGCGTCCTGAGTGCGCGCTCGAGCTGCGCGCGCGCCTTGTCGTAAAGGCCAAGCGATGCGTAGGCCGTGCCGATCGTCTGCATCATGCGGCTTTGCAGCTGCGGCTGCTGAGCGAGATCGAGCAGCGACCGCTCCGCGCCGCGATCGAGCAGCTCGCGCGCGGTGATTGCGTTGCCGCGGGCCTCGCTCGGATCGGAGACGCGGAACAGGTCAACGAGAAAGTCGCTCACCTGCTGCGCGGCAGCCGCTTCACCAGCGGCGAGGCGCTCTGCGCGAGTGGCGCGAATCAGTCCGGCGGAAGCCATGATCACTCCCACGATGAGAGCGAGCGCCGTGACTGAACCTGCTGCGACCCCACCGCGATGACGTCGCACGAACTTCTGGAGGCGATAGAGAGTCGTCGGCGGGCGCGCGATGACGGGCTCGTGATCGAGGAAGCGCTGAATGTCCGCGGCAAGGCCGATCGCGGTGTCGTATCTGCGTGAGCGCTCCGGCTCGAGCGCCTTCATGACGATCCAGTCGAGATCGCCTTTCAGATCGCGCCTGAGGTGCTCGGGATCGGTCCGCCGCGCTTCCGCGATGCCGACCTTGTTGTCGCCGAGCGCGGTGAATCGCACGCTTGGCAGCGGCGCATGGGTGTTGCCCAATGCGAGGCGATAGATGAACGCGTGCATCGCGAGACCGGACGGATCCACCGGAAGGCTGCCGACCAGAAGAACATACAGAATCACACCGAGCGAGTAGATGTCGGTGCGTGTGTCCACGTCTATGCCCGATGACTCCGCCTGTTCCGGACTCATGTACGCGGCCGTTCCAAGCGGATGGCCGACGTTGGTGACGAGAGTCTTGTCGGTGAGACGAAGGCCAAGTGCCTTGGCGATGCCGAAGTCAATGATTTTCGGAAGCGGCTTGCCGTCCTGCTCGGTGACGAGGATGTTCGATGGCTTGATGTCGCGATGGATGACGCCCTTCTGGTGGGCGTGCTGTACTGCTTCGCACACAGAGATGAACAGCTCGAGTCGTTCTATCGTGGAGAGGCGGCGCGAATCGCAGTAGTCCGTCAGCGCGAGACCCTTGACCAGCTCCATCGCGAAGAACGGCTCGCCCGCCGGCGTTTCGCCAGCCTGAAGGACTTTCGCGATACCAGCGTGGTCCATGAGGGCGAGCGCCTGCCGCTCGGCCTCGAAGCGAACCTTCACCTCGCGCGAGCTGAGCTCGGCGCGCACGATCTTGAGCGCGACGTGGCGGCGGACAGGACCGGTGTCTGCCGCCTCGTAAACCACTCCCATCCCGCCCTCGCCGAGCAGGCGGATGATCCGGTACGGCCCGATCTGCTGCGGATGCTCGGAACTGTGCCCGGGCATGTCCTGGTCAATGTCAGAAAGCAAAGCTAGCCTCCCGCCCGCGGTGATCCGGCGTAGCGCTGTCCGCTCCGCTCTTCTATTGCGTGCCGCCCTTAATGATGATCATGTCGGGATCTATGACGACCGTGTCGGCAATACCGCCGGCGCGGGTGCAGATGCCGGTCACGGAATACTTGAACGGAGGCTTCCCGCCCTGATTGGCCTTCATCCCCTTCGCGTGCGGCTGCTTATCGTGGCCTCCGCTATACGGCGGCTGAGTCATGAACGGCCACGCCGACTGCTTCTTGTTGATCGTGATGCTGGAAATAGCAGGATCGGAGGCCAGGTTCCAGGTTATCTCGTCCCCCTCGCGGAGTGACGCTCTCCAGGGCGACAGCGAGAACTGAACTCCGTCGCCGGTACAAGTGATCGAAACGTCTACCAGCAAATTCGTATTAGTGTCGCGTGCGAGGTCCTTGTTGCATGCAGCGGCAGCAAGGGCGGCAATGGTAATGCAGGCGACCACGGTGATCGGGCGCATTTGCGACTCCGTAAGGGGGATGACAACAGTGCGGGAGCCTGTGTGAGGGCGCAAGACTGACCTCACACAGACTGACCTCACACCGGGTGACCTCACACCAGGGCGGCCGCCAGTTTCGCAAGGCGGCAATCCTTGTCGGCATCTTCGCCCGGCAATAGCTTGCCGGGTACCCGATTCGATACGGACCGTCGCGGATAGCCGCGCCAGCGTCATGCTGCCGGTAACCTGAACATTATCCGGCGATTTCTGCTGCCGATCGCGATGTCCGCATGTGTGATCGGGCTCATCGGCGTCTCCCGGCCCATCGTGGATGCGCGCGGAGGGGCGCCGCCCGCAGGCGTTTCCTTCGAGCTGCCGACGGCTTACGTCGCGACTTCGCCCGTATCGCGCACGCTCGACGCGCTGAGCCTGCTCTCGGTTTCGCAATCCAACGCCGTGTTCGTTTCGGTCATAGCGCTTTTCGTCGCGTGGGCGATTCTCGCGGGGAGGAGAAGCGACGGACGATCGGGATGGAAGCACTGGGCGGCTCGATTCGCCGGACTGGTCGTCGCCGTCGTCATCGTCGAGGCGGTGGTCGCGCTCGCTCCGCGTCCCATGGCGCGCGTCGAAGCGGGAGACCCGAACGTCGTCAGGATCGATTTTCACAGCCACACCGGTGTATCGCACGACGTTCGAAAGAGATTCACTGCGGAAGACAACCGCGAGTGGCATCGCTCGGGCGGGTTCGATGTCGCCTACATCTCCGACCATGTCACGTTCGGCGGGGTCGTAGCGGCGAGACCGCTCAACCCGCGGCACGCGGGAGACGGGACGTCGTTGCTGAGCGCGGTCGAAGGACGCTACCACAAGATCATGTCGGTGATGCTCGGGCTTACGGAAGCCGATACAGCGCTGCTCAATAAGCGCGGCAACCTGCTGCCGGGTACTCCGGCTTCGGGACGCAGCCCGGTCACGATCGTGACGATTCCCCACAGACATCTCGATTCGGTCACCGTGCAGAGCCTCGACAGCCTTCCGCATTTCGTCGCCATCGAGCTGGTTGACGCGGCGCCTCGTGGTCTGGGACAACTCGACCGCGAGGAGGCGAGAATCAGGCGCATCGCGTCGGAGCTGCGCTTTACTCTCGTCGCGGCGTCGAACAACCACGGGTTCGGCCGCGCAGTGGCCGCATGGAACCTGATGACGATTCCCGGCTGGAGAGATCTGTCGCCGGACTCAGTGGGCCGGCTGATCGAGGCACCGTTGCGCGACCGCCAGCTGGATGCGGTGACGATCGTGAAGCGCGCGAGGCCCTCGACCCACGACGCGACGCTCGCGTTCACCTTGCCCATCATGGCCCATCAGATCGTCGGCAGCCTCACTGCCGCGGAGCGCGCTGCCTGGCTGGTGTGGATCTGGGGAACTGCGGCGATTGTCATGTACATGCGCAGGCGTCGCGCGGCGCGCGCGATCAGCTCTTGATGCCGCAGCGCCTCATCACCCTCCTCGCGGCCGACGAAGACGGAAACAATGCAGCCGCGCGCCGCGCGAACGGACGCGCCCTTCCGCACTGACCGCGGTTCGCATAAATGTCGGCGACGCGCTGGTTGATGCGATAGCTGCCGGGATCCCACATCGCGCCGGCGACCCAACGCGCGGTACGCCCGCCGGTGCCGACAGTGGACATTGCGATAGCCTGAGTAGTGCTCCGGGCCACCGAGCCCACAGTCACGAGAATTGCTCCGGCCGCGACGAGAAGCCATACAGAACGTGAGGCTTCCAGCGTACGGCCCCTTGCTCGCGCTCCCGCTCGCGCTCGCGCTCCCGCTGCCGCTGCCGCGCCAAGTATCAGCCACGCGAGGAACGCCGGAGCGGCGAGCAGAAGCACCGCATCGAACGCGCTTACGACCACCGTGGTGACGATCGTCCCCGCCAGCGCGAGCTTCATCAATACCGCGTTGGCGTCCGGAAGGTCGCGCCATCGTCGGAGCGCTCCAACAAATAGAGTCGCGAAGACGCCGCCGAGCGCGAGAACCGCGACGATGCCGCGCTCTGATATGAATGCCACCCAGTCGCTGCTGGGCCACGGATTCGCGGTCATTCCATTGTCGGCCAGAGAGCGATCGCCGCCGGGTGCGAAGCGCACGTATCTCACCGGCCAGTTGCCCGGCCCGACCCCGAACACCGGATTGTCGGCGGCCATGCGGAGCGAGTTGCGGTATTGCGCCACCCTGCCCCGCCCGCTGCCGCTGCCGTAGTCCACCACCTTCCGCGCTGAATCGAGGTACGGCGAGTCGCTGGTCCAGTTGAGATCGTTCGGCAAGACTACCGCGAGCGCTCCGCCAATGACGGCGGTGAGAAGAAACCGCGCCAGGCGCCCGCCGACGCGCTGCTTCTCCCAGTATTTGCGCGACACGACAAGCGGTATCACGAGAACCGCGATGCATGCGGCGACCGCGAGCCACGCCGCCCTCGAGCGCGACAGCACCAGCGTGGCCGAGAGCACAGCGCCCGCGAGCGACCATACGAGCGCTTCGAGCGCGCGCTTCGCGGTGACCGCACACCACACCGTCACCGGCAATCCGATCGCGACGATGTGGGCGATGAAGTTGCGGTTGCCGAGCGTGCCGCCGGGAGCGCGAGCGAGCGTGAAGTACTCCGTCTCGAAGCCGTACGCCTGCGCGAGAGACGTGATGGCGACGACGACTGTGGCGAGCGACGCGGCGACGAGGAGCGCGCGCTGCGATCCCGCCGCTCCCGCCGCTCCCGCCGCTCCCGCTCTCCGCGCGCCCCAGAAGATGACGGCGCTCGAGACACTGAGGGCGAGCGCGCGCTGGGCCAGCCAGTGATTGGTGGCGAACAGGGCCGAAGCCGCGGTCCAGATGACGAACAGCGCGAGCAGCGCATCCGTAATGTCCACGGTCAGTGCGCGCCGCCGGATGACGAGCGACGCCGCGACCAGGAACGCCGCGGCGTGCAGCACGAGCTCCTTCGGCACGAAGTACCGGTCGAGCTCGAAGACCTTGAAGGAGAGCACGGCGAGCATCACCGCCATCACTCCTGCCTGAAGAACCAACCTCTCGAGCCGCTCTGCCATGACACAAGTATGCGGCGTGCGCGCCGCTACTTCACCCTCCTGCCCGGAATGTTCGCGCCTCCCTGATGCAGCACGAGTGAGCTCACCGCTCCACTCGCATCCCTGACGAACGTGATCTGCGCATCTACCGCCTTTGGGACGTTTCGAGCGGAATCTTCGGCTCGAGCAGATGAAAACCGATGTCATCGGGATTGCGGGTCGAGTTCGACAGGACGATCACGCCGCGGTGTCGCAGCTCGTCCATCCCGATGAACGCTCTGAAGCCGCCCGTGCCACCATTATGCCATGTGATGGGGCTTCCGAAGAGATTCAGGATGTGCCACCCGAGGCCGATCGAATTGCCCGGCCGGTCCGCATCGCGGCTGCGCGCGCGCGCCTGAGCGAGCACGTCGCCGAGCGGGGATTGCGCCGAATCGAGGTTTGCCGCGAGGAACTTGAGCATGTCGTTGGCGGTGGAGCGAAGTGCGCCCGCGCCCGCGAGCGTCGGCAGATCCCAGAGGTGTCTGGGCGTGCCCTCGGCGTCGAAACCCTGGGCCATTCTCGACTTCATTGGCGGTGTCAACTCTATCCTCGTGTCGTGCATCCCCAGCGGATCAAGTATGCGCTCCCTGAGCAGTGTTTCGTAGCTTTCCCCCGCGCGCAGCGCCAAAATGTGTCCGAGTAGTCCGACGCCGAGGTTGGAGTATTCGTAGCGTGATCCGATGTCGCGTTGGAGCGTGTAGTTGGACAGGAACTGATACAGCTGGCTGACCGAGTAGTCGGCGTACGGGTTTGCCAGATCAGCGGGCTTGAAGTTGTCGGGCAGTCTGGGCAGGCCGGACGTCTGGGTCGCGAGATCGAGAAGCGTTATCTGCCGCCCGTTGCGCGAGGGAGTCCGTACCGATCCGGGCAGATATCTGGAGATCGGGTCGTCCAGACGCACTTCGCCGCGCGCGACCATTTCAGCGAGCAGCGTACCTGTGAAGACTTTGGTGATGGAACCAATCTCGAATACAATGTTTCCGTCGAGTGGAAGTCCCGCCACTCCCGACACGCCGGCGGTGTTGATTCTCGGGGCCTTTCCGCGCTCCAGTACCGCGACGACGAATCCCATTCCGCGCCTGGAGGCAAGGCGTTCGGCGAGAATGGAGCGCACGGCAGAGTCAGGCGCGAAGCTCTCCTGCGTGGCCGCGCGCCCGGCCGGGAGGAGTAAGAGCGCGAGTGGAATTGCCCAGCGAAATCTTTTCATCAACGTCGGAATCGAGGGTGACTCAGTCTGCGGCTCACCAGATGGGATCTGCGGCGAGCACCTCATCCACCGCGTCCCTGGTGATCGGGGCGGAAAAGAGATACCCCTGCCCCTGCTCGCAGTTCAGCGAGCGCAACTCGTCGCCGGCGAAGTGGCCGAGGTTGTCGTTGACGTCCTTGAACCGATCGAGATCGAGAAAGAGGACGGCGAACAGGTCATCCGGGTGTCGCGCGGAGCGGCGCATCGCGTGGCGCAACCGCTCGGTGAAGAGCGACCTGTTCGGGAGGCCCGTGAGCGCGTCGTGCAGCGTGCTGTAGAGCAGGTGCTCCTGCGTCTGCCTCTTGAGCGACAGATCGCTTCGCAACTCGAGCTCGGTGATCAGGATGGAAGCGACGTCCATCAGGCAATTGATCTCGGTAAGCAACCACGCGTGCGGCGCGGTGTCCATGACGCAAACCGTGCCGATCACCTGTCCGTCGGTCGTGATGACGGGCGCGACGGCGTAAGCCACCCCATCGGGGGTCGGCGCGGGCGCGCCTTCCGCGAGATCTGCCGGTCAAACCGAGGCTGCTCTTGACGACGTGGCGGTCGTCGTCGAGGAGCGAGACGATGGCGACCGGCGCTCGAAGTGCGCCCGCGGCGAGACGTGCGATCCTGTCGAACGACTCCTCGGAGAGGGTGTCGTACGGGGTCGCCGGCCTTGCCGGGGCTCGGCCCGCACGGTCTTCCATCAGGCCGGGCTTGCCGTCGAGAGCGGTTCTCGCACCATGCCCACCTTCAGGCATGGGTGGTCGGACTCTGCATAGAGTAGCGGGTCTGATGAAGGGTCACGCCGGAGAAGGGGCGCCGGCAGAGGCCGGCACTCGGGCGGGGCCAGGAGGCCGCTAATGTAGTCTTGGGCACCTGTTTCTCAAAGATAAACAAATGGCCAGGACCCTCAGAGCAGCCCTTTGATCCAGCCTCCGTCCACCGCGATGGACGTGCCCGTTATGTAGCTGGCGCGCTCCGAGGCCAGAAATGCGGCAAGAGCGGCAAACTCGCGAGGCTCGCCAAGCCTGCCCATCGGGATCTCCGCTTCCCACCTCGCAATCGCGGCATCGCGGGAGATCCCTTCGCGTTGTGCCGTCGCATCGGAAAGCTGCTCGACTCGTTCGGTTCGAGTGTAGCCCGGCAGGATGTTATTGACTGTTATCCCGAAAGGCGCGACTTCATTAGAAAGAGTTTTTGCGAATCCCGTTACAGCCGCCCTGAGGCTGTTGGACAGCATCAGCCCATCCACCGGCTGCTTCACGGTAATTGACGTGACGTTGATCACGCGTCCCCAGCGGCGCTCTTTCATTCCCGGAAGAACCGCGGTGGTGAGATTGATCACGCTCATCAGGGTGAGATCGACCGCCTGCTGCCACATGCCGGGTGTAAGCGACTCGAACTTTCCGCTTGGCGGCCCGCCCGCGTTGGTGACGAGGACATCGACCCTGCCAAAGCGATCCAGTGCTGCTTCAGTGATGCGCTCGACGTCGCCGGGCTTAGAGATGTCACCCGCGACGGCGAGAACGTCTGCGCCAGTCGCTTCGCGAATGGATGACGCCGTCGCATCGAGAGATTGTTGTCCCCGCGCGCAGATCACGACCGCTGCGCCCTCGGCGGCGAGCTCTTCGGCGATCGCGCGCCCGAGCCCTTTGCTCGCCGCGGCGACGAGGGCGATTTTCCCGCGAAGACCAAGATCCACGCTAACGCCTCAGGTAATCATCGGACTTGTCGAGCCAGTCCTGGCGAGGCGGGCTGAATACGTCAACGTCGAGTGTGTCCTCGAGGGCCTCGGCGCGATGCGGAAGATTGGACGGGAGGTGGAGGACCTCGCCCGCACTGACCGTTACCTCGACGTTCTGCTCTTCGCCGAGGGTGAAGAGGAGAGCGCCCTCGAGGATGTAGGTGAGCTGCTCGTTCTCGTGCGAGTGCTTCGGCACGATGCATCCTTTCTTGAGATAGACGTGCGCAAGCATCATGCGGTCGCCGGTGATGAGGCGGCGATCGAGCATGTCGCTCACTTTCTCTTTCGGGATGTCGTCCCAGCGGTAGTGGGTGGCGCCAGCGCCTGAGGTTTGTGGGATCATCGAGGGGAATCGTCGGTTGGGCTGAAGGTACGAAAAAGGCCGGTCCGTCGCCGGACCGGCCTTTTCCATTCGCGCTGCGGTCAGTAGTTCGTGAACAGAAGGTTGTTCTTCGTGGTCTTCGAGTTTTTCACGATGCCTTGAGTCGCGTTCGCGGAGAGTGCGCTGGCAACGGTCGCGGGGCTCGCCGTCGGATAGCTCTGGAGATACAATGCTACCACGCCGGCTACGTGCGGCGTCGCCATGGAGGTGCCGCTTATCGTGTTGGTCGCAGTGGTGCTGGTGTACCAGGCAGACGTGATGCCGAGGCCGGGCGCAAAAATATCCACGCAATTGCCGTAGTTCGACCACGACGTCTTGGTGTCAGTCTTGTCCGTCGCGCCGACAGTAATGGCCTCGAGCACGCGAGCCGGCGAATAGTTGCAGGCGTCCTGCGCGCGGCCGCCCTGATTTCCATTGCCGGCGGCAACGGCGGTTGTCACGCCGCTGGTGATCATCCCCCTCACAGCGTCGTCAACTGACGTGTTCGCCCCTCCGCCAAGCGACATGTTGGCGACTGCAGGCGTGGCGTGGTTCGCAGCCACCCAATCCATTCCAGCGATTACGCCACTCCAGGTTCCGGATCCGCCGCAGTCCAGGACCCGCACCGCCTTGAGGGTCACGCTTTTGGCTACTCCGTACGTCACACCCCCAACTGTACCGGAGACATGCGTACCATGCCCGTTACAATCGTCGGCGGATCCGCCGTCCACAGCGTCAAAGCCAGAGGATGCGCGAGTTCCGAATTCGCTGTGATCGAACCGAATTCCTGTGTCAATGATATAGGCGGTCACTCCGGATCCAGTATTGGTGTACGTGTAGCTTGTACTGAGAGGCAGTGCTCGCTGATCGATACGGTCTATTCCCCACGTAGCGCCCAACTGGATAGTACTGGCGCGCGCGATTCCGTCCTGCTCCACTCGCTGCACACGTGCGTCACGCAGGAGACCATCTCGCGCGGCTTCCGACATCGATCCAGCAAAGCCATTGAGTACGGTCGTGTAGACGAAATCCGGCTTGACACCGTGCGCCGCCGCAATGGCCGCAGGGCGTTCGCCCGCGCGCAGAGTTACGATGAATCGTCCGGGAATGACGTCCGCATTTTCCGACGCTGCGCTCACCGCGAGTTGTGGGGCAATGCCTGGGTTTGTGGGATTCGAGGTGTCCGAGCAGGCAACGACGGACGCACTCGCTGCGAGCAGCAGGGCAATCTTCTTCATCAGCGCACTCCTTAAAGAGAAAAGGCAGCCGGCACTGCCGTACTAACCGGAAAAATCACGAAATCTTGAAACACTGTGATTGCCCGCGCAGGAATCGGATGTCATGGACGCGGTCGTGCGACGCTGGTAGAAACTACGTTTGTTTCCTTTTTCGGCAAGAGGATCCTGCAAAGGGGGGACAGGATCGGTCGAACCGGGAGTATGAGTTTAATTGCATCCGGCTCCGCCGGCCAGCCCGAATCTCGTCGCCTGAATCTCGTCGCCAACTCGCCGCAAGTCCTGCGCCGAATGTTTCCGAAGCAGGCGCCGGCCGACCGCTGGCCAGCGCGCGGGTCTATTTCCAAACCTCCTCGTACGCACCCGCTTCGGTCAACGAGCCAAGGTGCTCGGGCTTTATCGGCTCGAGCCTGACTCTCTTTCCCTCGAGCGTCACCGGCCTCACGTCCATTCGTTATTTCGCCGGAGTCGGTGGCACGGCCGGATGAACGAGATGGAACCCGGTCGCACGCTGATACGCGCTGGCCACCGCGAGCAGCTTCGCCTCCTCGAAAAGTCCGCCGAGAAACGTCAGCGACACCGGCGTGCCATCGGTCCGAAATCCGTTGGGAAGAATCACGGCGGGATGACCGGTGAGATTTGTCGCCACGAGCTGCGGCAGATTCGCCGCGCTCGTCGGCGTGACAATAACGTCCACCTTCTTCATTAGATCGTCCCACGCCGCGATGGCCGTGCTTCGCAGACGATTGGCATTGATGTAGTCCGCCGCCGGAATGAACCGCGCGGTGCGAAAAGTGTTCGCCCAGTCGCCCCGGCCCTGCTGCACGAGCTCCGCATCGCGATTCGACCGCGTGAGATCGTCGAACGCCGCGGCTGCCTCGGCAGTCAGAATGAATCGCATCGCGTCGTACGGCAGATCGGGGATCTCGATGGGAATGAGATTCACGCCCATTCCACGCAGCACCTCAAGCGCGGCATCGTCCCACTTCTTCGACGCGTGCAGCGTGCGCTTCTCGTCCTTCGGATCCGTCACCGGAAGATCGAACGCGCTCTTCACGTACCCGATGCGAAGGTTCCTCGGTGACACCGTCGCGTCCCAGTTGTACGCCGCGGGGATCACGCTGTTGTCCTTTCCATCCGGGCCCTGAATGGCGTCGAGCACCAGCGCGCAATCCTCCACACTGCGACAGATCGGTCCCAGCTTGTCCATGCTCCACGAGAGCGCCATCGCGCCGGTCTTCGGCACTCGCCCGTAAGTCGGCCTCAGGCCGGTCGTTCCACAGACGGTCGAAGGAGAGGAGATGGATCCCAGCGTCTCGCTTCCAATCGCGAAGCCAACGAGTCCTGCCGCCGTCGCCGATGCGGGACCAGCGGAAGATCCGCTCGAGCCCTGTTCCACCTTCCACGGATTCCGCGTCTTCCCGCCGAACCACGTGTCGCCCTGAGCGAGCTCGCCGAGCGTAAGCTTGGCGACGAGAACGGCGCCGGCGGCGTCGAGTCGCTGAACGACGGTCGCATCCTCGTCGATCACCTGGTCGCGGTACGGCCCCGCGCCCCATGTCGTCTTGTATCCCCTGACCGCGAGGAGGTCCTTGGCGCCCCACGGAATTCCGTGCAGCGGCCCGCGGTATTTCCCGCGCGCGATCTCCGCATCCGCGGCGCGCGCCTGCGCGAGAGCGCGATCCTCGGTAAGAGTTATTACGCACTTCAGCACAGGATCGTAACGCTTGAGCCGGTCGAGATAGAGCTGAGTCAGCCGCGTGGAAGTGATCCTGCCGCGGCGGATCAGCTCGGAAAGCTCGGTGACTGGGAGAAACGCCAGCTCATCGTCAGCCGGGACGACTTTCACCGGTACGCGGCTCCGCACCATCGGGCGCTTCGGTCCGCGCGCGATCTCCCTGCCCGGCGGAACGGGATCGAAGACAAGCGCGGGAGCGACGGAGTTCGGGATCGACACCTTGTGCAGTGCCTGGATCCTTGTCTCTTGCGTCTTCAGCCCATCCACCATCATCGCGCGCTCGGCGTCGTCGAACTTCAGGCCGGCCATTTCTTCGGCGGCGGCGATCGTCGCGGCGGTGATTTCCATCCCCTCGGCGACCTTCGCCCAGAGCACGCCGGGAAGAAGGGTCGAGCTGAGCCCGATTCCGGCGAAATACGCCATGAAGGCTCGGCGGTCGTGAACTTCGTTGATCAACGCGGTCTCCCTTTGCGGATCGGCATGTCGCGGGGCCGCGCGGAGCACGGCCGGTGCGGCACAAAACAATCGGCACGGAGGCCGTTACGCCATAGCGCTACTGCACGCAGGCGCTCTGCGGGTCGGACTTCCGGTGGTCCACCACCAGGCGGTGGTCGAGGTTGGCGACGGCCTGCGCGACGTCGGCGATGAGGCTCGCTGTTCTCGCGAGGTGCGAGTAGTCAATGTACTGCGGCTCGTCGGTGACCTGATGATAGTCAGAGTGGTCGCCGGAACTCACGAACGCAATCGGGATTCCGTATCGCGCGTACTCATAGTGGTCGCTGCGGCAGTAGTACTGCTCCGGGTGACCGTTCGCATCGTATGCGTAGTCGAGATTGAAGTCGTGGCGGCCGCTCGTGTTCACCTTCTCGATGATGTCGCCGAGCTCGGTGGAGAGCCGGCGCGACCCTATGACCTGCAGATAGCCCGGACCGCCGCCCGGAGTATCTTTCGCCTGTCCGCGCCCGATCATGTCAATGTTGAGCTGTGCGACGATGGAGTCGCGCGGCACGGTCGGGTGATCGGTGAAGTATTCGGAACCGTACAGCCCCGATTCCTCGGCCGTATGCCAGACGAATAGAAGCGACCGCTCCGGCTTGATCTTCGCACCGGCGAATTTCTCGGCGATCTCGAGCACTCCGACGGTTCCGGAGCCGTCATCGTCGGCGCCGTTGTCTATGGAATCCGGGCGCGCCGGACGCAGCCGGCGCAGGCTGTCCACGTTGACGTTGATGGACGCACGCTCCTTGGCGGTGAGCCCGGCGCCGGGAAGACTCGGCATCCGACCGGTCCTCGCCACGTAGATGCGCTGCGCGGCTCCGTTGTACGTGCGCAGCGAGTCGTGGTCCATCGGCCCGTCGCGCCGGAATCCGAGATGATCGCTGTGGGCGCCGATGGCGACGTACTCGCCGCGCAGCTTCGGATCGCTACCCGGAAGAATCGCGACTACGTTGCGGGCCGGAGTGTCGGTGATCGTGTAGTGGATCTCACCGTGCAACGTGCGTCCGACCGTGCCCGGCCGCGCATTCACCAGCGGCACGCCGAGGAACGCGGTGACCGACGCTACCGGGACGATGATCGTGAGCGGAAGTCGCACCGTGTCCTCTGCGCCCTTCATTTCCTGCGAGGAGCCAAGAATGAAGCGCCGAATCTGCTGGAGCTGCTGCTCGGGGCGGGCAACGATGAACGCGACCGCGTTCGGATACCGGCTCACGGCCAGGCCAACGAATCCCGAGATTATGACGACCTTTCCCATCGTCTTCTCGGCGGGAATGAGGGTCGCCGGATCGCTCGCATCACCGGCGAAGATTACCTGCGCGCCATTGACCGGCCTGGGCATGCCGGCTGAACGAATCGGGAAATAATCACGGCCTGCGACGAGGGCTACGGAGTCTGCCGAGAGCTTCGACGTCATGTCGAGCGAGAGATCGTACAGCGGCACCGCCTGGAAGAAAGTGCCGTTGTCGCCCGCGGGAACGAGACCCATCCGGCGCACTTCGCGCTCGATGTAGGATGTTCCGCGCCGGTCCCCTTCGCTCCCGGCGCGACGACCCATCACCGAGTCGTCGGCGAAGATGTAGATGCGTGTCATCGCGTCCCCGGGAGTGATCGCCGTCTGCGTCGGCTTCCCGGTGTGCTTGAGCGGCAACGAAGCCGGCGCCTGTGCAGTCGCGGGATTATCGAGCGCAAGTGATCCGGCGAGGACCAGCGTAATGAGCGTGGCAGGTCTGCTCATTTCTGTGTCCGGCTGAAAGCGTCGGCTCCATCGAACTGCTGAAGCTTCTCGACGTGCATCCATGTGTGGGCTTCGCCGAGGCGCGTCAGCAGGGCGAGGATTTCGGAGTTGGAGACAGTGTCGTTGCGGTCTTTCTTCATGAACCTGCAGCGGTACTGATCCACGAGCGTAACCGACCGCTCGTTCAGCGGGAACACCGTGTTGCCGCGATTGCCGATCATCTGAAGACCGAGCGTCGTTCCGACGCAGATCTCGGTGAGCGCTTCGGCAAGGTCGGCCGGCTGGAGATCGCTCTCGATGAACACGTCAACACCGGTGACACGGCGAGTCGTGACCGGGACCGTCGCTACCCGGGTGGAGGCGGGCGGGATCCGTACGGCGCGGAAATCCTTTGCCGCGGCAGTGCCCGACACGCGGCCGAGGTTGGCTATGATGGCGTCGGTCAGCTCGGTCGTGGACGAGGGTTTGTGCGTTCCGGCCATGTCGCCGCTTCGCATTCCGCTCTCGAGCGTGACGAGCACCGCCTGTTCGATGTCGTGCGCCGCCGCACCCTCGCCGATGTGGCGGAGCATCATCGCGGCGCTGAGAATGACCGCCGTCGGATTGGCGATGTTCTTCCCGGCGATGTCCGGCGCCGAGCCGTGGACCGCTTCGAAGATGGCGGCGCCGCTGCCGATGTTGGCGGACGGTGCGAAGCCGAGTCCGCCGGTGAGCCCCGAGGTCAGATCGCTCAGGATGTCGCCGTTCATGTTCGTCGTGACGATCACGTCGAACTGTTCGGGACGCATCGCGAGCTGGTGAGCACAATTGTCTATGAGAATGTGCTTCGACTCGATCTGCGGATAGCGCGGCGCGATTTCCTCGAAGGTGTGCTGGAGCATTCCTTCAGTGAGCTTCAGGATGTTGGCCTTGGTCGCGCAGTGGACGCGTTTTCTCTGCGCCGCCACCGCAAACTCGAACGCCAGCTCGATGATCTTCTCGCATCCGGTACGGGAGATGATCTTGAGCGCCTGGGCGACGCCCGGCGTCTGCATGTACTCGATGCCGGTGTACAGGTCCTCGACGTTCTCGCGGACGATGACGATGTCGAGCTTGCGGCCGGTGAACGGCGTCGTGACGCCGGGCAGCTCGCGCACGGGGCGAAGGTTGCCGAAAGTCTCGAACAGCGTGCGGAGCGTCACGTTCGCGCTCTTGTTGCCGTGTCCGATCGGGGTCTCGAGCGGACCCTTAAGGACGACTTTGGTCCGTTCGATGGATTCGATCGTTTCGGGAGGGACGCCGGACTCGATGCCGCGGGCGAAAACGCTCGCGCCGGCGGGGTGGATTTCGGCTTCAATCCTGACTCCGGTGGCGTCGACGACCTTCAACGCCGCGGCTATGACTTCGGGCCCGATTCCATCGCCCGGGATGACCGTGATTTTCTTCTTGTCGAATAGCATGGTGTCAACTTAAACGTGTTGCGCGACGTGCCAAACCCGCGTCAGGAGGCCCGGGACGCCTCAATCATTCATACGGCGACGGATGGCTTCGCGTTGACCCTGCCGGAGCCGCGGGTTACTATGCTGAGGGCCGTTTCTCCTGCGGAAAGACGGCCTTTCGCGCGCGTAGCTCAGTTGGATAGAGCGTCGGCCTCCGGAGCCGAAGGTCGTGGGTTCGAGTCCCGCCGCGCGCATAATTCACTCAAAGCCCTGCGGCTGGCCGAGTGACTGCATGTCTGTCAACAGAGAGATGAAGAGCGGACTTGCCGTACGCTCCTGGCAAGGCCTCGCTCTTGGAGCCGTACTGGTCTTCGCGCTCGCGGGTTGTGATTCAGGATCCCCAACCGAACCTGAGATCGCTTTCAGCCTCACACCTGAGGCGCCGACAGTCTTTACCGGAAGCAGCATCCGGCTTTCTCCCTCGGCGCTCGCCAACAATGCGGTTCCAGCCGAGCCGCTCAAATGGTCAACCTCCGACGCCGCGACAGTTTCCGTAGACGCGAACGGAGTCGTCAGAGGAATGAAGCCCGGCTCAGCGACAATTCGAGCCATCTCGTCCGAGGGCGACGCAGAAACGCTGGTGACCGTCATCAACGGGGGCGGCACGATCCGCACGGGCGTGTTCAACACCTGCGGGATTACAACCACGGACGGGCTCTACTGCTGGGGCGACAATTCGCTCGGGCAGGCAGGAATTGGATCACGCGAATCTCCTCTGACCACACCCCGCAAGGTGGCAGGCGGCCTCACGTTTTCATCTGTAACGCTGGGCTGGGAGCACGCCTGCGGAATGACCGCGACCGGCCCGTATTGCTGGGGATACGCGGGCAACGGACAGATCGGCGACGGAAGCAGGTTCACCGACAGGTCCACGCCGACGAAGGTCCCCGGCGGGGAGATTTTTTCGCGGATTGAAGCCAGCGGAACTGTCACCAACCTCGCGTCGGAATGCTCCGACCAGATATGTGCCGGTCACACGTGCGCACTCACACCGGCAGGAGCGATGTATTGCTGGGGAGACGGTGCGCTCTCCCCGACTCCGTTGCAGGTGGACGCGCGATTCCTTACGCTGTCGCTCGGCTACGACTACACCTGCGGAATTGATCTCGCCCACGTCGCATTTTGCTGGGGCGGGGCTGCGTACCGGCAGTCGAGTGGCCAGATCACGAATCAGAACGCTCTGCCGGAATTGCCGATAAGACAGTTCTTCCAGTCTATCAGCGCGTCGTCCGACCACACGTGCGCCGTCAGCATTGACGGCGACGTCTACTGCTGGGGAGCGAACACAAACGGCCAGCTTGGCGCGACGTCGGATGATCAGTGCTACACGAGATTCGTATGGACGCCCTGCCGCTCGAGTCCAGTACGCGTCCCGTCCGACTTCAAGTTCCTTTCCGTTTCGGTCGGAGCTGCAAGTCCCCTGCGAGTGGATCTTTCCCCGAAGTCTCACACCTGCGGCGTGACCACTACCCTTCAGATCGTGTGCTGGGGATCCAATCTCTCGGGAGAATTGGGGAATGGATCGACGCTGGACGCGCAATCGCCGACGCCAATATCGAGCAGTATGAAGTTCAGATCTGTCGCGACTGGCTGGGGTCACACATGCGCCGTTTCACTCGATGGTGCGGCGTACTGCTGGGGTCTCAATCACAGAGGGCAGCTGGGAGATGGAACAGTCATCAAGTCCGCAGTTCCCGTTCGAGCGGGCGGAACTCTGGTGTTCAAATGAAGGCGCGCGCACTGCGCTCTCGCGGCACGATCACGCTGGTCACGGCATTTCTGCTCGGCGGCGCGGTCAATTGCAGTGAAACGACATCTCCGTCGCTTCCCAACCCGCCTGACAACGTGTCCGTTGCCCTTGCCTCGAAGGGACAGATCGAAGTCAAATGGGCCGCGCGGCCGAAGGCGGAACAAATCGTTTCGTACGGCGTCTATCGCGACGGATTGAAGATCGGCGATTCTCAGACACTCTCCTTTGTGGACTCGACTGCGCCTCAGTCCGCGACGCACGTCTACAACGTCTCATCGCAGTCGGCGGCAGGGGTTGTCTCCGAGCTTTCCGTGGCCGCGTCAATATTCGCGCCTGATGCCACACCTCCCCGAGTCTTATCAGCGACCCCAGTGGACGGTGCAGTCAACGTAAGCGCTACTCCGTTGGTGCAGGTCACGTTCAGCGAGCCGATGGATTCAGCCTCGATCACGTCCTCCACTGTCACGATGAAGGATGCAGCTTCTGGCGCGGTCCTGCCGGGCATCGTCTCCTACGCCCGAAATACGCGCATCGCGACGTGGAGCGCCTCTCCACCGCTGCCTTCGGAGCGCAGAGTAATCACGACCGTGACAACGGGCGTGAAGGATGTCGCCGGCAACCCACTTGCCGCCGCGCACAGTTTCGCGTTCACCGTAAGGGAGACCGTACCTCCTGTGGTTCTGGAGTTCACGCCTCCGAACGGCGCCACGATTCCCATGGGGACTTTTCCGACCGTGCGCTTCAGCGAGCGCATGGGGGATCTGACAGGGTTGAGGTGGATCGACTCGACATCTCAGTCGGTCCTCACGACAGCGCTTCTGGCCGACACGATTACGAATGTCGTCACTGTCCGTCCGGCCTCGCGGGTCAGATCGCTGGTTCCGTATACGATCTCGATCGACGAGCGGGCGCTGGACCGTGCCGGAAACCCGACTACCTCAATAATGAAATTCACTTTCCGGTACGGAGAGTGGAGTCTACCGAATATCGTGTCGCGTTTTCCCGCAAACGGCGCCACTGGTGTCCCGGTCTCAGTCGTGATGAGCGTTGAGCTCGATGCGCCTATACTGCCCGTGAACGACTATGAACCCAGGTTCAACATCCGGCAGACGGGCTCAAGCACGACGCTGCCCTCGTTTATGGTGTTCCGGACCTTCGACAACCAGTATACTCTGACCCCCACCCCCGCTCTTCAGCCGAATACCGACTACACCGTCGTCTTCTACCATTTCTTCACCGACTCGAAAGGGGAGAGACATGAGGCGGAGAGTGTCTGGAGCTTCCGGACAGGAAATTGAAGAAGCGGATTGGACACGCGCGTATTGAAGGAGTAGTCTGAACCGGACTCAACATCCCAGTCAAATGCGAGCACTGCGTCGTATCTCGACAATTGTCGTTCTTGCCGTCGCGTCGACCCCGGTTCGGGCGCAGCAGCCTTCTATCTCGTGGGTTCTTGCTCCTGCCGGAGTGCTCGACGGGGTGTCCCCAACTCCCCACCGCGGCTGGATAGTAGCGGTATCGGGCGATTCAATAACCTACGCCGGGCCGCCGGATGCTTCGCGCGTCCCGCAAAACGCGCGTCGCATTGAGCTGCCGGGCACGACGCTGCTGCCCGGCCTGATAGACGCGCACGTGCATTTCTTCCTCCATCCCTACAACGAGACTCCATGGGATGATCAGGTTCTGAAGGAACCGCTTGCATTGCGCGTCGCCCGCGCCACAGCTCATGCCCGCAACACACTCATGGCGGGATTCACGACTGTACGCGACCTCGGGACCGAAGGCGCGAGCTACGCCGACGCCGGTCTCAGGCAGGCGATCGCGAACGGGATCATTCCCGGGCCGCGTCTGCTGATAGCGTCGAAAGCGATCGTAGCGACGGGCTCCTACGCGCCGTCGAGAACAGCGTATTCCTATGACACCCCGCTCGGCGCCGATGAAGCGGACGGGCCGGCTCTCCAGCGCGTGATCAGGGAGCAGATCGGACATGGCGCGGACTGGGTGAAACTGTACGGCGATTACCGATGGGGCCCGAACGGTGAGGCGCGCCCGACGTTCTCGCTCGACGAGATGAGGCTCGCTGCGGCGACCGCGCATGATTCCGGGCGCGAGCTGGCGGTTCATGCATCGACCGCCGAAGGGATGCGCCGGGCGGTGATCGCCGGCGCCAGGACGATTGAGCACGGCGATGAGGGCACGCCGGAAGTGTTCGCGATGATGACGAAGGCGGGGACGGCCTACTGCCCGACGCTCACGGCGACGGAAGCAGTCCAATCATACAGAGGCTGGCGCAAGGGAGTGGATCCCGTCCCCGATGCTGTCACGCGCAAGCACAAATCCTTCACCGCCGCGCTCGCTTCGGGGGTGACGATCTGCACCGGCAGCGACGCCGGTGTCTTCACGCACGGCGATAACGCGCGCGAGCTCGAGCTCATGGCGGAGTACGGGATGAAAGCGTCCGACGTCATTCGCTCGGCGACATCGGTCACGGCGAAAGTGCTCGGCATGCACGGCATGATCGGCCGAATCGCGCCGGGCCTCCGCGCGGACATCATCGCGGTCGCCGGCGACCCCATCGCAAGCATCTCGTCCCTGCGCCAGGTGCGGTTCGTGATGAAGGACGGGGCGATCTACCGGAACGATTCCGGAGACCAGCACTGACAGCGCTAGTAGAAGAAGAACGACCCGCTGGCGCCGTCAAACCGGGGATTCACGACGTTGTTGAAGATGGATCCGAACGTGTATGTGAGACTGACGCCGGCGTAGTACCTGTAGGACGTGGCCAACTGTTGTCTCTGAAGCAGGATCTCCTCGTCGGTCGCTCCGCTCTTGGGCAGGTAGAGCTGATCGCGCACGAACGACACGCTTCCGTAGAGATTCACGCTGAACCCCTTGAACAGCCGCGCGTTCAGGCTGTTGAAGAGCACCAGCCGCCGCTTGCTGAAGTCATCGAGAAAATTCGCGCCCTCGATGGATCCGCTTACCGAGCCCCACGGCTGGGTCATGCTGATTGACGCAACCAGCGACTGATCGGGGCGGACCTCCGACACCTTGTCGAATATGGTGGTGTCGCGATACCGGTACGAGCTCACTCCGGCGGAATATTGGAGAGTGAGCGAGCGGCGGGTGGATTCGGAGTACGGAAAGAAGTTGTACTCGATCGCGGGGGCCACCCGGGTCGCCAGCTTCTGATTGAGATAGGTGGACGACGTCAGCGACGCCCGCTGTCCCGCCGACCAATGGTCAGTCAGCGCCTTCACGATCAGCTCGCTCGCGCCGTACGACCGCGAGTAACTCGTGAACTTCTCGCCCTCGCTGAACGTGAAGCTGCTCTCGTTGTAATTGCCACTGACGCTGGTGTTGACCTTCCACTCCTTCGTCAGGCGATTGGCGGAAAGCGAGCCATTGACGCTAATGAAGCGTTGCGAGCTCTCTCCGCTGAAGTTGCCACCGGCGCGGGTCCTGAACACCCAGTAGTTCCAGCGATCCTTCGACGAAGGGGCTGCGGCTGCGGCGTCCGCGGCCGGCTTCACGTACGAGATCTCCAGTCGGTCCGCGGCGCTCGTGTGCGCGACGTAGCGCACCAGGCCCATCTTGAGAATGCGCGCGATTCCCTTCCGACGATCATCGCTCGTCGCGGAATTCGCCGAGACATACCGAAGTGTGTCCGACGCCCCCGCCAGCTCCTTCAACCCGATGAAGTTGAAGGTATACTCCGTTCCGCCGCCGCCCGTGTCCTGTGTGGTCACCAGGACGTGCAGCAACGCGTCCTTGCGATCGCGCACGTAGTCCACGAACGGAACCTCGGTGCGGAAATAATCGAAGTCGCAGCCATTCGCCTGGCAGTCGAGGAACACTCTTATCGGGGATTCCTGCTTCTGGCGCTGAGCGCCAGCCGACTCGGCGCCCATGACGCTCCCCGTCAGCATGGCCAGTATAAGCCAGTTTCTCACGTGTTTCACGGGGTCGAAGTTACAAGGAAGCGCAACGGATGCCACCTGATATTGTGGCAGTCTCCGCGAGAGCTAGCTTTCGCCCATGGCGCGAACCCTCCGCTGGCGAGAGCTCAAGACCGGATTGATCGCGTTCGCGGTGATCGCCGCGCTCGCGCTGTCCGTCCTCATGTTCGCGCGCGTCGGCGCACTGCATGGAGATACGAGCAACATCTTCGTGCTGACGGACGACGCATCGGGCATCCTCAACGGAACCGAAGTCTGGCTCTCCGGCGAGAAGATCGGACTCGTGAAGGACGTGCATTTCAGACCCGTCACCACCGATACGCTGCGGCGGCTGGCGATCCACACGGAGGTGATGTCCGACCGACTCCACCTGATCCGAAGGGACGCCTACGCGGACATCCGTCCCGGCGGCAACCTCATCGGCAGCCCCGTGGTATTCATAGCGTCAGGCACATCGGCGGCGCCCGCTCTCAGGAACGGCGACACTCTCGTCACCAGGTCCACTGGAGCAATGAAGCCGGTCAGCGACCGCGTCGCCGCGCTGGTCCGCCGGCTTGGCGCGCTCACCGATACGGGGGCGCGGGTCGTGACGCTCCTCAACTCCCAGGCCGGAGAAGTCGGCTCGATAACGCGCGCCGGGATTCCGAAGATCGCCGGGGTGACGGCGAGCATATCCGGCATCATGACCAAGGCCACCAGCGGCGAAGGTACGCTCGGTCTCGCGGCACGCGGCGACATCGCCGCCCGCCTTGCCCGTATCACATCGGCGAAAGACTCGATCATGCTTCTGCTTTCGTCGGGGAACGGCAACGTGGGAAGATTTCGCCGGGATTCCACCCTTTTTTCTGCAATCGGGCGGGTTCGTGATGATATTGATTCGCTCAGGGCTTCCTATGCCGGAGCCGGCGGCATCACCCATGCAAGGTCGGACACGGCGCTGGCGGCGGAGATTGCCAGGGTCCGGGCGGAGCTGACGGCACTGATGGCCGACATCAAAAAGCACCGTGTGCGATATCTCAATTTCTGATGCTTGACCGCTTTTCCGTGCGCCGTTAGGTTCGCCTCATCGGCCACGGCCGCTCCGCCCAGAAGACATTCGACTACACTCGGGCCCGTGCCCGGCGATTCAACGCACTTCCCCCCGCTACCGACACGCCGGATCTCCGGCATCGCTCATTCCCGCCAGGACACTTCGTTCCGCATCGCGCGTTCATCGTGGACATCGCAGAGCTAAAGCGCAAAACAGTGACTGAGCTTCAGGACATGGCCGAGGGATTGAAGATCCCCGACACGGCCGTTGCCGCGAAGCCCGAGCTGATCTTCAGGATCGAGCAGAACCTGCTCGACTCCGACATCGCGCTGCATGGCGAAGGAGTGCTGGAGATCCTCCCCGAAGGTTACGGTTTCCTGCGCAGTCAGGACTACAGCTATCTCGCCGGACCCGACGACATCTACGTCTCGCCATCGCAGATCAAGCGGTTCGGCCTTCTCACCGGCGACCTGGTGCGCGGACAGGTTCGGCCGCCCAAGGCGTGGGAGCGGTATCTCGCGCTGCTCAAGATCGAGAGCGTGAGCGGCGAGGACCCGGAAGCGATCAAGACCCGCATTCCATTCGACAGTCTCCGCCCGCGCTATCCGGACACGCGGCTGCGCCTCGAGTCAAAGGACGGCGATTTATCCATGCGGGTCGTGGATATCTTCGCGCCGATCGGCAAGGGACAGCGTGGCCTGATCGTCTCGCCACCGCGCGCCGGCAAGACGATCCTCCTCGAGAAGATCGCCAACTCGATCGCCGAGAATCATCCGGAAGTCACGACGATCATACTGCTGATAGACGAGCGGCCGGAAGAAGTGACGGAGATGATCAGGAGCGCGACGCGCGCGGAAGTGATCAGCTCGACGTTTGACGAAGGCGCGGCGCGGCACGTCCTTGTCGCCGACATGGTTCTGGAGAAGGCAAAGCGGCTCGTCGAGAGTGGAAAGGACGTCGTCATTCTGCTCGATTCGCTCACCCGGTTCGCTCGCGCACACAACACCGTGGCACCGCAGTCGGGCAAGATCCTGTCGGGAGGCGTGGACGCAGCGGGCCTTCACTTGCCGAAGCGATTCTTCGGCAGCGCGCGGAAGATTGACGGAGGCGGCTCGCTCACGATCATCGCCACCGCGCTCACCGAGACGGGCTCGCGAATGGACGACGTGATCTTCGAGGAGTTCAAGGGGACGGGCAACATGGAGCTCGTGCTCGACAGGAAGATCGCCGACCGACGCGTTTTTCCGGCGATTGACATACTCAAGTCCGGAACGAGAAAGGAAGAGCTGCTTCTCTCGCAGGCGGAGATCAACCGGGTTTTCCTGCTGCGACAATTCCTTGCCGACATGCCGGAAGCGGAAGCAGTGGAGTTTCTTCTCCGGCAGATGAAAAAGTCGAAGAACAACACCGAGTTCTTCCAGCAGATGGCGCAGGGCGGAGCGTGAATCCGGCGCTGGCCCGTTTTCTCTCGGTGGATTACGGCGAGAAACGCGTCGGACTGGCAATCAGCGACGATCTCGGAATGATCGCTTCGCCCGCCGGGTTCATCGGGCGGCGGGCGGGCAAGCGCGCTCCCATCGCCGAGATCATCCGCCGTGCCAACGCACTCGAGGCGCGCGGATTCGTGGTCGGGCTCCCGCTTGACGGCGAGGGGAATGAGACGCCATGGACAGCCGAAGTGCGAAGGGTCGGCGCGGAACTGGAGAAACGTACCGGGCTGCCTGTCCGATTCGTGGACGAGAGATACACCACCGCGGCCTCGCTCCGCACGATTCGGGAGATGGACGGATCCACGCGCGGCCGGAAGGGCGACGTTGACTCGATGGCCGCCGCCATTATTCTGCAGCGCGTGCTCAACGTCACGACGTGATCCACCGCATCGTACCCGGTGCACTCGCGCTTGCATTGCTCGCGTGTGTTCCCACCCCGCATGGCGCACCCATCCGTGTGATCGTGCCGAAGGGAGCGAGCTTCGCGACCGCCACGGATTCGCTGCATCGCGCGGGTCTCGTCGGGCCGTCGTTCTTCTTCCGGCTGTACGCGCGCGTAAAGCAGGCCGACCGCAACATCAAGCCGGGGACATATCTGCTGAAGCGTGGAACACCGTGGCCGGACATCGTCGGGGCGCTGAATGGCGGGCACGGGCTCGTGAACACGATCACGATTCCCGAGGGGTTCGGGCTCATTCAGATCGTGCCTCTGCTGGCTTCGACGCTGCACGTCCCCATGGATTCCGTGAACGCCGCGGTCAGAGACACGCTCGTGCTTGCGCGCGTCGGCGCACCGGGGAAGACTCTCGAGGGATATCTCTTCCCCGACACGTATGCCTTCCCCGTCGGCACCACCGCGAGGGTGGCGGTGCTGGAAGTTGTTAAGCGGTTCGAGAGGGAGTGGAAGCCCGAGTGGACCACGCGTCTCGCGCAGCTGTCGCTCACGCGGGACCAGGTCGTGACGGTCGCTTCGATCGTCGAAAGAGAGGCGAAGAAGGAGGAAGAGCGCCCGGTCATCGCCGGTGTGTACATGAACCGCCTCCGCGCGAACATGTTGCTGCAGGCGGACCCAACAGTGCAGTATGCGCTCGGCAGGCACACACCGCGACTGCTGAACAAGGATCTCGAAGTGGACTCGCCGTACAACACGTACAAGTATCCGGGTCTTCCGCCGGGTCCCATCGCGTCGCCCGGTGGACCGAGTCTCGTCGCGGCTCTGTTTCCGGCGAACGTTCCATATCTGTATTTCGTCGCGGCGCCCGATGGCCACCACGAATTCCGGAAAACGCTCGCAGAACATGAGGCGGCGGTGAAAGCCGTGCGGGGCGCGGCGGGCAGATGATGGATCCGCGCATCGTTCGCCTGATTGCGATCACCGACAACGTTCGCGATGGACAGAACGGCCTCATCACGCGCGCCGCTGCCGCAGTGCGCGGCGGAGCAACATGCATTCAGCTCCGTCTCAAGGATGTCGCACCCCGTGATCTCGTCGGCCTCGCGCGCGAACTGGTGAAGTCCGTGGGCGCGCCGGTAATCATCAACGACCGCGCCGACGTCGCGATCGCCGCCGGGGCAGCCGGTGTGCACCTCGGCGCCGACGATGTTCCCGTTCGCGCCGTGCGCGCGTTCGCTCCGCCCGGTTTCATCGTCGGAGCGTCCGTGGGATGCGACAAAGAGGTGCCGAACGCGGTGGGCGCGGATTATGTGGGGATCGGACCGGTATTCGGCACCGGCTCGAAGAGCGATGCGGGCAAGACGATTGGAGTTGAGGAGTTCGCGCGGCTTGCGGCGCTGGTGGGTTTGCCCGCTGTCGCAATCGGCGGTGTAGATGCGGCGAATGCGCGGCTCGTGATGGATGCGGGCGCCGCGGGGGTGGCGGCGATTGCTGCGGTCTTCGGGGTCAGCGATCCGATGCTTGCCGCACAGGAGCTGATCACGGTGATCGGGGGCTGTGATACTGAGATTGGCGGCTAGCGGCGCGCCGGACCTGCGCTCCGCCACCGGAAATTGATATCAGGTGCGTTCCCCGAGCGCCGACCGGCACGGCGCTTGCCGCCGGCCTTTCGCGGTGCATGAGACTTTCGCATGGACTCCTCGACCGCCTCCACCACCGGCGGGCTGAGGAACAGGTCCACGAGGTCGGGATCGAATTGTTTGCCCCGTCCCGCGCCGATTATCTCGAGTCCCATGCTGCGCGAGAGCGCGCGGCTGTACGGCCGGGCATGCGTCACAGCATCGAACGTGTCGGCGATGGCGACGACTCGTGCCGCGAGCGGGATTCTGCAGCCGCGCAGTCCGCGGGGATATCCGTTGCCATCCCACCGCTCGTGGTGCGCCAGCACGCCCTCCGGCAGATCCGGATAGAATCCCGCCAGGGGAGCGAGCACCTCGGCGCCGCGACGTGGATGAGTCATCACCGCCTTCCTCTCCTTCGGCGTCAGCGCCGTCGTCTCGTCGACGATGTCCGACAGCGCGCCGTCAATCTTGCCGATATCGTGGAACAGCGCGACGCGCTCGATACTGTTCTGCTCGCGCTCATCGAGATCGGCGGCGTCGGCGAGGATCAGCGCATAATCCGCGACTCTGCGCACGTGGGCACCGGTAACCGCGTTATTGGCGTCTATCGCGTCAAGCAATGTCTCGAGCGCGGCGGCGCCGAGCCGCTCGACCCGGTTGAGGGCGCGGCGCTCGCGGGCATAGAGAGCGCCGGCAGCGGCGCCCACCAGAAAAGGAGCGTAACGGAGCATGTGGACCAATGAGGCAAGAAGCGTACGTGATCCGGATGACTCCCGGAACCCCGGCTCGGCGCGGTTAGATTCACTTCATGCGAAACGCGGCGAGGGTCACGACGAAAGGGCTGCGTCGATGGGAATCGGGCCACCCGTGGATCTACCGCAGCGACGTGGCAGAGCGTCCGGATTCCGACGCGGGCGTCGTACTGGTGAGAGACAGCAGGAACAGGCCGCTTGGCTGGGCACTATGGAGCCCGCGCTCGGAGATCTCGCTCCGATTCATCGAATCCAATACCGACATCGAGATAACGGGCGAGTGGTGGCGCGACCGCATCGAGCGCGCCGCGAGCAGACGCGTGGGGCTCGACACCGTGACCAACGCATATCGCGTCGTGCATGGCGAAGCCGATGGCCTGCCGTCGCTGGTGGTAGACCGGTACGACCGATGGGCGGTGGTGCAGCTGATGAGCGCCGGGCTCGAGGCGTTCAGGGCGGAAATCGTGGATGCAATTCTTCACGTCACGCGCGTGGACGGCATACTCGCCCGCAACGATGCTGCGCTGAGGGGAAAGGAAGGGCTTGCGCGAGAGACGGTTCTCCTGCACGGCGACGTTCCGCGCGAGATCGAAGTGGACGAATACGGTGTGCGATACGCGGCCGCGCCGTGGACGGGGCAGAAGACGGGCGCATTCCTCGACCAGAGAGAGAACCGGCGTCTCGCCGGAGAAGTCGCGCGCGGAATGGCGCTTGACTGCTTCAGCTACCACGGATCGTTCGCTCTGCATCTTGCCCGCAACGCCGACCACGTGACCGCGCTCGATTCATCGAGCCAGGCAATCGAGCGCGCGAAGCAGAATGCGGCACTCAACGGAATCGAGAACATAGACTTCGTGGAGACCGACGCCTTCGATTTCCTGAAGGAGAAGGAAGACGACGACGCGCGGTTCGATACGATCGTCCTCGACCCGCCGGCGTTCGCCAAGACGCGGAGCTCGATCCCCGCCGCGCTCCGTGGCTACAAGGACATCAACATGCGCGCGATGCGACTGCTCTCGTCAGGTGGAATGCTGTTCACCGCGAGCTGCAGCTTTCACATCGGCAAGGCGCTCTTCCTCGAGATGCTCGAATCCGCGGCGGCCGACAGCGGGCGCAGGATCGCGCTGCGGGAGATGCGCGGCCAGCCATCGGACCATCCGGAGGTGCTGACGATCCCGGAGACCGGCTACATCAAGGGCGCGCTGCTTCAGGCACTCGACTGACAGCAGGTCCGGCGTCACGATCGCTGGCACTTCGGACAGTAGCAGGTTGACCGCCCAGCCTGCGGAATGCGCCTGATCTTCGTGCCGCATCTGGAGCAGGCCTCGTCTTCGCGGTCGTAAACCTGGAAGCGGCCGCGATTTTCGGTGTCGGTGTAACGGCCTGGCGGCCGCTGCTCAGGGCGAAGCACTGAATGAATCGCCTCGGCGAGCCGTTCGAGACGCGCGGGACTGATTGTGTTCGCGACAGCACGCGGACTGATCCGCGCGCGCCACAGCGCTTCGGCGGCGTAGATGTTCCCGAGACCCGCAATCACCTTCTGATCCATCAGCGTTGGCTTGATGGGACCGCGCCGCGAGGCCAGCGCTCGCCGCAGATGCGCCCCGTCGAGTGACGGATCGTTCGCCTCCGCGCCGAGCGGCGGCAGAGGATTCTGGCCCTTCGGATGCAGCGACAATGCCGAGAGCGCGCGGCTGTCGTGGAGCTCGACTCGAGTTCCATCGGTCAGATCGATCGCCGCGCGGGTGAATCTGTCGAGCGGCTCATCGGACCGGCTCAGCAGCCAGTCGCCATTCATCCTGAAGTGCGCGTGAAGGATCGAGCCGTTCGCGAGATGAATGAGCTGATGCTTTCCCCGGCGCTCGACTCGTACGATGCGCTGCTGACGCAATCGTCGCGCGGTCGCGTCGGAGAACTGTCGCTTGAGCGCGGGATGCAGCGCGATCGCCTTCGCGATTGTCTTGCCTTCGACGGCTGTTCGCAGTCGCTGCATCGCTTCTTCGACTTCAGGTAGCTCGGGCATTTCCCTCTGATTGCAGTTGAAGAAAACTCTTGCGCGGAGCGCGTGTTTCTCTAGCTTCCTCGCACGCGTCCGGAGCACGTATCACCTCCGTCCCGAACTGATGGACCAATCGGCACCACGATCGCTCAAGCACGAATACGATCTGTTCGTGGAAAACGAGATCGAGGCTTACAAGGACTCTGTCTCGCGCACGGCACTCCTCAAAATTGGCGATGAAGCCGTCGCGTCGCTGGAATCACAGCCGCAGTTCGCGATGAACGAGCTGCTGCTGTGCGACGAAGTGGACCGCATTATTCGCAAGCGTCGCCGGATTCCGACCTACGCCACGTGGCGCAAGAAGGAGCTCAGGCGGCTCAAGGAGCAGGAAGAGTTCCGCCGCCCTGAGCGGTGGGGAGTTCGAGCCGACAGCGCGCTCGCGCGTGAGGTTCATCTTCCGGCCGAGTCGCGCGTCCTCGTCGCCGGGCCGGCCGCTGCCAACACCGCCCTTTACCTCGCCGCGCAGGGTTGCTCAGTCACGGCGATTGACTCCGCGGACACTGCGGCGGAAGTCTCGTTGAAGCCCGAAGAGGCGGCCATGCTCTCCGGCCGGGTGGACACTCTACCCGTTGGCCTGAAGGAGTGGGCGCCGGATCAACTCCTCAACGCTGTCGTTTGCACCCCCGCTGCGTTTGCCGGGCTGACCGCGGCCGAGCGTTCGCGCGTAATCGAGGTTCTTCAAAGCGCCACCCGTGATGGCGGAGTGCATCTGGTTGATACCATCATCGCCAGCCAGACCGAGCCCTCGCTCTCGGAGCTGCGCCGGAGCTACAAGGGCTGGACGATCTCGGTCCTCGACGACGGCAATACCTCCCGAAGCTTCGTCGCCCGCAAGGCAGTCGCCTGAGCCGCGTGTCGTTTTAACACAGGTTGTCCACTTTCTGTGTGTCGAATTACGACAGAAAGGGACCACCTGCCCGCCCCGTTGGATCATAAAGCATGAAATATCAACGACTTGGAATATCCGACACTTCTGGCACCAGGAGTGCCTTTGGGAGGTGTGCCGAGCGTATGCTTCGGCTCGCAACCTGTGAGAGGAACATGAAGAAAGTTCGTGAAGTCCCCGAGTCGGAGGAGCCTCTCGGGATCATCATATCGCGCGGGGACCGGACAGAGGAGCGTCCGATCATCGCGGAGTATATCTGGGGACCGGCGCCGGAGCCGGTCGCTGACGCAGCAACAAAGGTGGCTTGCCTGCGGCTACCCGTTACCCGTTACCCGTTACCCGTTACCCGAAGCTGATCCCTCCCTTCTCTTCTATATAGTAGAATAGGCAATAGTAGAATAGGCAGAGCGACCCCAAAGCCCGACCAACTCCCGGACGGTACGGGCCTTGCCCCTTCCCCGCGATGTGGAAGAGTCATTCGCCGATTGGGAAGGCGAGCGCCAGAGCCTCATGGGGCGAAAGATCTCCGAGCTCGGACTGTCCATCAGCGGCAGCCGGGTCGAGCGGATGGTAGATCAGCTCTATGACGAGCTCGAGTCGCGAGGTCTCAGATTCCGGCCTCCGGTATACCTCAGCGACCAATGGGGCTGCCCCGACGGCACTCCTCTCATCGGCGTTCCCTTCTATCTCGCCGACCCGCGTCTCGAGCGCATCGAGGACGATTTCGCCGAAGGGATCGAATCGGACCAGGAGTCCATGCGATTCCTCAGGCATGAAGCCGGTCACGCATTCAATTACGCGTACCGTCTCTACGACCGGTCCGACTGGCGGAAGACGTTCGGCCCATACTCCCGTCGTTACCGCGAGCGCTACCGCGCCGATCCGTTCTCTCACGATTACGTCCGCCACATACTCGGCTGGTACGCGCAAAAGCATCCCGACGAGGATTTCGCCGAATCGTTCGCGGTGTGGCTGACTCCGGATCTCGACTGGCGCAAAGCGTACGCTGGTTGGCCCGCGCTCGCCAAGCTCGAGTACGTGGATCGCGTGATGAGTGAAGTCGCCGGCGAGAGCCCGGAGATTCCGGTGCCCACCGAGGACGACCTTCCGGTGGATGCGATGCGATACTCGCTCGAGGATCACTACCGCCATTCAACCGTCGCGATCCCGATCTCCGACTCGGCCATCTTCGACGGCGATCTGAAGAATATTTTCGCAGCCGCTGAGGAATCACGCGACGGACAGCGGGCGCCGGACTTTCTCTTGGCGCACCGGCGCGAGATAGTGGGACGCATCGCGTACTGGACGGGCGAGAGCGCGTCGGCGGTTCGCCAGTTCGTGGATTTCCTCCGCACGCGCGCGGCCCTGCTTGACCTTCGGGTGCGTGGTTTCGAGGCATCCACGCTCATCGAGCTCACGGCGTTTGGCACCGCCGTGATGATGAACTACCGCCACACGAGCTCCGTCTCCAGGCGACACAAGGGAAGCCGATGAACGTCGTGCTGCTGCATACGAAGGATGCTCTCGAGCCGCCAGTGGACCCGGTGCTCGAACAACTGGAGGAAGCGCTGCGGGCCGGTGGACACGAATGCCGGCGATTGTCGGTGGACGACAAGGTCGAGCCGCTGGTGGCGGCACTCACGAGCGACCGGCCCGATCTCGTATTCAACATCGCCGAGTCTTTCGCGGGAAAAAGCGCGCTCGAGTCGAACGTTGCGGCGCTGCTCAATCTTCTCGACCTGCGGTACACTGGATCGAGCCCGGCGGGATTGATCATGGCGGGCGACAAGACACTCACCAAGAAGGTTCTCACTTTTCATGGCATTCTCACTGCACGGTTCGCCACCGTTTTCCGCGGTGCGGTGGATTGGGCGGGTGACATCAGCTTTCCGCTGATCCTCAAGCCGCCGCAGGAGGACGCGTCGCTCGGCATCACGCAGAAGTCCATCGTCAACGACGTACAGGAGCTGCTCAAGACGATCAGCTCGCTTCAGGAGGAATACAAGGGCCCGGTGCTGGCCGAAGAGTTCATTGACGGGCGCGAGTTCTACGTGGGCTTGCTCGGGAACAGCGATGTGAAAGCGCTGCCGATCATGGAGCTCGATTTCTCGGGTTATCCGAAAGGACGGCCGAAGATCGCGAGCTGGGAGGCCAAGTGGGGCGATGACGGCGACGAGAAGGGAGCGGAGTTCGAAGGGACCAGGGCGGTCTTTCCGACGGACCTCAGCGCGGATCTCGCGGAGCGGATACAGAAGGTCGCGGTGGGCTCATTCCAGGCGCTGCGGCTCCGCGATTATGCCCGCGTGGACCTGCGCGTGAACGACAAGGAAGAGATCTACGTGATAGAGGTGAATCCCAACTGCTATCTGGAGCAGCACGCGGAGTTTACCACCGCGGCAGCAAAGGATGAAATGGAGTTTCCGGCTCTGATCCATCGGATAGTGGAGCTGGCGAGCGCGCGCTACTCCCGGTGACGACGCCGTGTCGGTGCTGGTGACAGGCGACAAAAAAGCCGGCTCACGGGCCGGCTTTCTTGCAATTCAGTGCTGCCAGTCACTACACTGGCAGACTGCTACTAGCGGCGCTTCTTCGCTGCTTTTTTCTTGGCGCCGCCCTTCTTCGCGGCCTTCTTCGCGCCGCCCTTCTTCGCGGCCTTGCGACCGCCCTTCTTGGCTGCCTTGCGTGCTTTCTTTGCTGCCATTTGACTCTCCGTGTGGAGTTAAACTCTCGCCGCGCCCCCGGTGGAACCGGCGATTCTGCAAAGCGTCCGGACCGGCACGCCTGGTTATGAAAGCACAATGCATGCAATGCTTTCGTAACCTTGCGCGAATATAGAAGCAACCGAAATTGTGCGCAATGAGTTTTTGCAAATGCGTTCTCTTCCATCCTTCCCGCATCGGTGTCAGCTTACGAGCGCGTTCACGCGCCGAACGGTCGCAGCTGACGCGCCACAATAACCTGGAGCATCGGTTTCAGTGAAAGCACTGGTGAAGGAATCCGCGGGGCCCGGCTTCGTGATGCGCGACGTGCCCGAGCCGCGAATAAGAGACGATGAAGTTCTAATTCGCGTTCGCCGCGCCGGAGTGTGCGGCACCGACGTGCACATCTACGACTGGGACGACTGGGCGAAGGGACGCTGCAAGCCGCCGTTCGTCGTCGGACACGAATTCGCTGGAGACGTAGTCGCGGTGGGACGTCTCGTGACCGACGTGAACGAGGGCGACCGCGTGACCGCCGAGGGCCACATCGTGGATGGCCGCTGTCTTCTGTGCCGCACGGGCAACGCTCACGTATGCCCGCACACGAAGATCATCGGCGTGGATCGCGACGGCTGCTTCGCCGAGTACATCGCGATGCCCGCCACAAACGTATGGCACCTCGATGACGCCATCAGTTACGACATCGGCGGCATCCACGATCCCATGGGCAACGCGTTCCACACTGCACTGACCGCGGATATCCCAGGCGCAACGGTGCTCATCACCGGATGTGGCCCGATCGGCATTTTCGCGGTGGGAATCTGCCGCGCGGCCGGCGCGTCCCGCGTGATAGCTTCCGACGTAAACCCGAAGCGGCTCGAGCTGGCGAAGGCGATGGGCGCGCACGATGTCGTCACGCCGCAACAGGCGGAGGCGGTGGTGAAGGCCCACACCGACGGGCTTGGCGTTGATGTCGTGCTCGAGATGTCCGGCGCGCCCGCGGCGATACATCAGGCGCTTGCGCTGGTGCGCGTCGGCGGCCGGGTGCAGATGCTCGGAATACCGTCGAAGCCGATCGAGCTGGACCTGCCGAAGGAAGTGATCTTCAAAGGCATCACTATCTACGGAGTGGTCGGTCGCCGCATGTACGACACATGGCATCAGATGACCCGCTTCCTGCGCGCCGGCGAGTTCGACCCGGCACCGGTGATCACGCACCGGTTCCCGATGTCCGAGGCAGACGCCGCCATCCAGGCGATCAAGTCGGGCGACGCGGGCAAGGTCATCTTCGAAATCGCATAAGGGGAAAGTCGTGGCACTGAACAGAAGATTCGACGACGAGCTGAAGGCGGGCATCGGGCAGCTCAAGACCGACCGCGTGTACAAGCGCCTCAACTATCTCGATTCGCCGCAGTCCGCCCGCGTGAAGATGGAAGGACACGGAGAAGTCCTCATCTTCTCGTCGAACAATTATCTGGGTCTCTGTGACGAGCCGTCGGTGATACGGGCGGGGGTCGAAGGACTCGAGCGTTACGGCGCCGGCACTGGAAGCGTGCGCTTCATCTGCGGGACGTTCACGATTCACCGCGAACTGGAGAGTGCGATCGCCGCTCTCGTCGGCACCGAGGCGTCGCTTTCATACGTCTCGGCGTGGAACGCCAACGAAGGCCTTACCGCGTCAATTGTCGAGCAGGGTGACTTCGTCGTCTCCGACGCGCTGAACCACGCGTCCATCATTGACTCGCTCCGTCTCGCCAAGGCCATCACCAGGTGCACGACGGGAGTCTATGCGCACTCGGACATGGCCGACCTCACCGCAAAGCTGGAGAGCGCGCGCGACGCCAGGCGGCGAGTCGTATGGACCGACGGCGTGTTCTCGATGGAGGGGAGCATTGCGAACCTTCCGGATATTCTGGAGATCGCGCGCAAGCACGACGCGATCGTGGTGATGGACGACTCGCACGCGACGGGCGTGCTTGGCAAGCACGGGCGCGGCACGGCCGAGCATTACGGAGTGGTGGGCGAGGTGGATGTGATCACGTCAACGCTTGGCAAGGCGTTGGGCGGAGCTGCCGGTGGATTCGTGGCGGGACCGGCGTCGCTCTGCGACATGCTGACGCAAAGGTCGCGACCACAATTGTTTTCCAATGCGCTCCCGCCGACCGTCGCGGCAAGTGCGCTCGCGTCCATCGAGTTCCTGAACGCGCACCCCCAGCGCGTAAGGAAACTCAGGGAGAACACCAACTACTTCCGCGAGCAGATCACGGAAGCGGGGTTCAAACCTCTGCCCGGGGAGACCCCGATCATTCCCATAATCGTCGGAGAGACGGCCACCGCCATCCGCATGAGTGACATGTTGCTGGAGGAAGGCGTCTTTGTTACGGGATTCGGGTTTCCGGTGGTCCCGCACGGCCAGGCGCGCGTCCGTTGCCAGCTGAGTGCGGCCCATTCGAGCGACGACATTGACGAGGCGATTGCCGCGTTCAGGAGCGTCGGAGGGAAGCTCGGAATAATCTGAGAATCGTGTGACTCTCCCCGGTCGCACCAACGGCCGGCGGAGTCAAGATTCGCCGGCAGGGGCATCGTTAGAATGCGAAAGACGAGACTGTTCACTGCCGGCCTTCTGTGCGCGGCGCTCGTTCCGGCGACCGCATCCGCTCAGCGAGCTCGCGAGTTCGAAGATTCCTGGTTCTGGGGCGTGAAGGGCGGCGTCTCCACATTCTCGCCGGCATTCGGCGGGAATGAGACAGCGGCGACCTACGGCGCGGAATGGCTCATCACGCGCACGCACGGCGCGCTGTACGTGTCGCTCGACGAGTCGAACCTGTCGGCGCGCTCGGGGGTGTTCGATCCGTCCGCCGACGGAAGCTTCCGCGAGGTGCAGGTGGACAAGCTGCGCCGCATCGGCTTCGCGGCTCTCGCGTTCCCGAAGAGATTCGGAATCGTGCGCCCGTACGCCGGACTCGGCCTTACGATCAACGTCGTCGGCGACGCTGTGCCGCTTGCGACCGCCAGCGAGCAGAGCATTGACGACGCCGTGTACGATCGTATTGACCAGCGCCGCAGCCAGTCCGCATTCCTCGGAATGGCAGGGGCGCAGGCGCAGTTCCACCGCGCTGCCGTCTTCGTACAGGCATCGGTGGTGCCGAGCAACTCACGCTTCCTGCTCAACAACAGCTCGCTCGGATTCTTCGAAGCCGGCGTGCGCTACAACTTCAGCGGGGCCCGCGAAGGAATCCGTTGATCGTCTGGTCGAGGGCGCTGAGTCACGCGGCCTCCGACCGGCGCGAGCTCTGCTTCGAGACGCCGGAGACCCACGCGTTGTCCCGCAGGAAGTAACGCAGCGGCCAGTCTGCCGCTTTGGTGATTCCGATCCTCGGCGTCGTCTCGATTTGATCCGCCACGACGCCGCGGCCCTCGCGCAGCACCAATGAGTCGCGCTGAAGAGACAATCCATTCATGCTGCCGTTGATGCCGAGCGCGGCGCAGAGTTTTCCCGGGCCGTTGGTGAGATTCACGCCGTGCACGCGCGGGCCGCGGCGCTGGTGCATCAGCTCCAATCCGGTCACCGGCTCCAGCGCGCGGACAAGGACGGCGCTCGGCAGGCCCTCGGCACGGGTGACGGCATTGAAGCACCAGTGCACGCCGTAGATGAAATACACGTAAGCGAGTCCCGGGCGGCCGTAGAGGGGCTCTGTGCGCCCCGTGAGGCCGGCGGCGGCGTGACAGGCGGGATCGTGCTCGCCTACGTACGCCTCGGTCTCGACGATGATGCCGCTCGCCGTGCCATCGGGCGTGCGGCACTCGAGGATCATGCCGAGCATCTCGCGCGCGACGATCTCGGTTTCACGATCGTAGAATGCCCGCGGAAGTATGCGACCCATGGGAATCGAGAAAACCCCGCGCGGGATTCGCGCGGGGTTTCTCCATTCTGCTGCTAGGTATCCGAAGAGCCCGCGGCCGACTTCGCCGCGGTCTTCTTGCGTGCGGTGCGCGCGCGCTTTACGGGGGCGGCAGCTTCGCCGCTGGTCTTCGTGTGCCCCGCTGTCGCCTTCGCGGACGGCTGCTTCGCCGCTGCTGCCTTCTTCGCAGCGCCTGCGCGCTTGCGAACGGGACGGCCGGTTTTCGCCGTTGATGGCGTCGAAGCCTCTTCGACGATCGCGACTGCTTCGGCGTCCGCTGCAGGCTTGGCCGTGTTGGTCGGAGCGGCAGTCGGAGCGGGCGCTGATGGAGCGACGACCCTCGGACCGACTACACCGACATCGAGCAGATTCGCCGGAGGGCCCGCCTTGGCACCCATCAGTCCGCGACCGCTTCCACGAGCACCCATTCCGCGAGGAGCAGGAACGAAGGGTTTCGGCGCCGGAGCGTTGGCGGTTGCCGCCGCCTCGAGTTGTAGCTCGACGGTCGGTGCGGCAACCGACGCGGCAACTTCGTAGTCGGCGCCTCTGCGGCGGAGATCCACCACATCGGCGTCATGCGCATCGTGAAGAATGCGCAGGAAGTTGCGCTCGCTCAGGCTTTCGCTGTCGCGACCGAGAAGCGATCTCGCCGCGCTGCGAACCTTCGCCGCTGGTGCGACCTTGTCGCCGGTTGCCGCCGAAGCGACGGCGCGGCGCACGAGATCGAACGCCTCATCGCGCGTAAGACGAAGACCGCTGGCACCGATCCCATCGGCAGCGACGGCTGGCGCCGCACGCCTGGCTGCCGGCTGCGGAGCAGGCGCGGCCGTACGCAACTTGGGCTCGGCTGCCGCGACGGTCTCCTGCGGAGCTGCCGGAGCCGCGGCCGCATCGGGTTTCGTCTCCCGCGATCCGCGATCCTCACGACCGCGTCCGCGTCCACCACGACGCCCGCGACGGGCACGATCCTGATCATCGCCTTCCTCGGCGGCGGGAGCGGCAGCAGCCACTCCCGATGCTGCAGGCGCGGCGGGAGTGCCCTGTCCGGCCGGAAGACCACTTGAGCCGGCACGCGGAACGTCAACCTCGAGCTGTCCATTCTCGAGCTTGGTGACCGTGAGGAGTCCACGCTTCGCCGCCTCGGAGACAAACAGGGAAAACTTTGCCTTGCCGACGTTCTTCTCGTCGAACGAGCTGTCTATTTGCTGCATCACCTGCTTGAGGCGATCGGCGCGCATGACGTCGCCGTTGCGCTTCATGCGCTGAACGGCTTCGCTGACGAGCTCCCAGGGATCGTGCTTGACCACTTCCTCCTCGCCCGACCTCACGAGTCCGGCCAGCGCGGTGTACGAGTAGTACTCATCGCAGTTCATCACCAGCAGATCGCTCGACGACTCGCGGATGCCGACGCCGATGACGTACTTGCCGTATTCCTTGAGCTTGATGACGAGGCTCGAGAAGTCGGAGTCGCCGGAGAGAAGGATGAATGTCCCGATCTCGGGGCGGACGAAGACGAGCTCGAGGGCGTCTATGGCGAGACGGATGTCCGTGGCGTTCTTCTTCGCCGAGCCGTACGCCGGGGCCATGATCATGTCTATGGAGGACTCGGCGAGCGGCACGATGTATTGCGGATATCGGCGCCAGTCCGCGTACGCCCGCTGGACGGAGACCTTGCCCTTGATGATGTCCGAGGCGAGGAGATTCTTCAGCTCCGTCTGGAGGTCGGAGCGGATTCCCATCGTTACGTTATCGAAGTCGATGAGAAGCGCGGCGTTGGGCGCGTGGTGAATCTGTTGGGTTACCTGGTGCGTTCCTGAAACTGACTGGGATACTGCCTGAGGCCCGCGATGAATCGGGGCGATCGGACGGCGCGGCCCAGGCGGCGCGATCCGGGAAGGACGAAATGACATTAATTGTGGTCTGGTGGTACGCGGTCGAGAGCCACACGTCAGTGCGGTGTTTTTTCACGAGCCGGATGTGATCCCGCGACATCGTGCCGCGGGGCACGCGTCTTCAGGTCCAGGCAGGGACGGCGGCGTCATTCATCGCTCGCCATCCCCCGAATCCTCGAAGTCGCGCTAACCCTTGTAATTTATAGCTGAATCCCGATGAAGCAACTCCGGTACCGTACGCGACTCATCGTCATCCTGTCGCTTTTTGCGATCGTGCCCGCCGCCCTGCTCACGATTCTATGGAGTGGAACGGTGAGCAGCGCGATCTCCCTGGTCGGCGGGCGCGGGGCATGGGAAAGCGTCGCGGCAAGCGGGCAGCGGGCGATCGCGGCGGTGCGCACGGCGCCGCTGACGCCTGCGCAACGTCAGCTCGTGGACGTTCATCAGCGTGAGCTGAACGCGTCGCTGGAGCAAGCCCGCCGGTACAGCTTCCTCGCGGGACGGTCGGTGAGAATAGTAGTGGTCATCGGTCTCATCGCGCTTGTTGCCTTCGGATTCGCGGCGACTCGCGCGGCCGGCCACCTGAGTCGGCAGATGGGCCGCCCATTGGATGAGATCGTGGGATGGACAGCCCGCATCGGTCGAGGCGAGCCGCTCCCCCCGCGAGAGGCGAAAGTGGCGCGCGGCGCTCCCGAGTTCGCGACGCTTCGCGAGCGCATGCGCGACATGTCCGCGGCGATCGATGCCGGCCGGAAGCGCGCTGCGGAGGCGGAGCGACTCAAGGCGTATCGCGAAAGCGCGCGGCGCGTCGCGCACGAACTCAAGAATCTGCTCACTCCGATCCGGTTCGCTATGGACCGACTGCGCCGCGATGCGCCGTCGGAGTTGCACGAGACCGTGGAGGTGCTCGCCATCGAATCGAAGCGACTCGAGCGCATCGCGCGCGCGTTCGCCGAGTTCGGAAGACTTCCAGACGGCCCGTCGGCGGAAGTGGATATCGCCGAGCTGGTGCGGTACTCCGCTGCGTCGGCCGTCCCTCCGGGGATCGACGTGGAGGTGAACGCCGACGACAACCTGCCGCGCGTGATGGGACATCACGACGCTCTCGCCGCGGCGCTTTCCAATGTGATTCTCAATGCAGTGGACACGTGCGACGGAAGTGGACGCATCGTCGTCGGTGCGACGAATGCCATGCTTGACGGAAGGCCGGCGGTGCGGATCGAGGTGAGCGACGACGGTGCCGGCATCGCGCCCGATGACCTCGAGCGCATATGGGACCCCTACGTGACGCACAAGCCGGGTGGCACGGGCCTGGGGCTCGCGATTGCGCGACAGGCCGTCCTCGCCCATGATGGAACCGTCGAGGCCTCGAGTACGTTGGGAGAGGGTACGCGGATACGATTCATCCTTCCAGCGATGGCCGGATCAGACAACGGGAGTTCGCAAAATGGGTCCTGAGATCCTCGTTCCTCTTGGTGGCATGACGATGGTGGTTGCGATCGTCGTCGGGCGTCCGATGGTGATGGCCTGGGCGAAGAAGATCGAGAACGAATCCAGGCGCCCGCCATTGCCGCCGGAGGTTCTCACCCGCCTCGAGCGCATGGAGCAATCCATAGACGCGATCGCCGTCGAGGTCGAGCGCATCTCCGAGGGCCAGAGGTTCACGACGAAGCTCCTGTCCGAAGTGCACGACGCGCCCGCCGCGTTGCCGGCGAAGGCATCGTCTTCGAGTCCGGCGACGCCGTAGCGTGGCGACCGTCCTGATCGTTGACGACGAGCCCAATATCCGTCGCATGGTCGGGGCGCTACTCACGGCCGAAGGATACGAGGTTCGCGAAGCGGCAAGCGGCGCGCAGGGGATCGCGAAGGCGGAGGAAGATGAGCCGGACGCGGTACTGCTCGATCTGATGATGCCGGGCGAGATGGACGGAATGGCGACGCTGACAAAGCTTCGCATCGCGCACCCTGACCTCGCCGTGATCATGATGAGCGGACGCGCGGGACTGAGCGATGCGGTGAACGCGACCAAGCTCGGCGCCGTGAACTTTCTCGAGAAGCCGCTCACTCCTGAAGGAGTGTTGTTCGCCATCGGCTCCGCGCTCGAGCTTCGTCAATCCCGACGCGTCGCGCGCGAGCTGCGCGAGGAGCTCGGTCTCGCCGGCGACATGGTCGGCAACAGTCCGCAGATGAACGCCGTGCGCGAGCTGATCGAGCGCGTCGCAGCGAGTGACGCGCGGGTGCTGATCACCGGCGAATCGGGCACCGGGAAGGAGCTGGTGGCGAGCGCGATTCACGACGCGAGCACCCGGCGCGACAAGCCGTTCGTAAGAGTCAACTGCGCGGCGATCCCGCGCGATCTCGTGGAGAGCGAGATGTTCGGCCACGAGCGTGGCGCTTTCACGGGGGCGACCCAGGCGAGGATAGGACGATTCGAGCTGGCCCACATGGGGACGCTCTTTCTCGACGAGATCGGGGATCTCAGTCTCGATGCGCAAGCCAAGCTGCTGCGCGCGATCGAGGCGAAGGAGATCCTCCGCGTGGGCGGAAGCCGCAGCATCCGCGTGGACGTCAGAATCATCGCGGCGACGAACCATGACCTGGCGCGCGCGGTGCGCGAGGGCGCGTTTCGCGAAGATCTGTTCTTCCGGATCAACGTGATTCCGATCGCGCTGCCGCCGCTCCGCGACCGTGAGGGCGACGTCGCCCAGCTCGTGCGCCACTTCTCTCTGCTCCACTTCAAGCGCACGGGACAGATTCCGCCGACATGGACTCAGGGCGCCATGGAGGTCATGGAGCGACACACATGGCCGGGCAACGTGCGCGAGCTGGCCAACATCGTGGAGCGCATCGCGATCGTGAGTCCCGCCGCAGACGTCACCGCGGCCTCCGTCGGCGCGATCCTGAATCCCGCCGACGCCCGCCTCGCCAGATCGCTGCAAACTGTCGTGGAGTCCGTGCATGCGGGGACGGAGACCGGCAGCCTCAGCGATTTCCTCGATGATTTCGAGAGACGCCTGATCGAGCAGGCCCTTGCCGCTGCCGACGGCAACATTGCCGAAGCGGCGAGGTCACTGAGGACCGATCGCCCGAACCTGTATCGGCGGATGAAGAGGCTCGGTATTGGCGGCACGCACGCGATGAATCAGTGATGACGACTGGAAGACGTATTTCGCATGTTCTCGCCGCACTGCTGATCGGTGCCGGCACGGCGACGGCGCAGCAAGCCGAGACGCCGCCGGACTCGACGGTTGATCTTGGCTCCCTTCTCTCCGGGCCGGACCGTGGCGGACTTACCGTAACTTCGGGCAGGACCTACAATCGCGTCGAGGGAATGCCGATACTCATCGGTCCCACCTACCGCAACCGGTTGGGACCGGCGACGCTCTCCATCGCCGCGCTGGGAATCATCCGCACCGCGAACCGGCTGCATTGGGATGCGGAGAACATCGGACACCGCTTGTCGGCCGATGTCCGCGTCGGACGCCGGCGCGGCTACTCGGCCGGCGCTGAATCGTTCGATCTCGTCTCCAAGATCGAGCCGTGGCAGCTCAGCGAGCCGGACGCGGCGCTGGCGTCGTTCTTCTCCAAGCGCGACTACTTCGACTACTTCGGGCGACATGGGGGGCGCATCTACGCGTCGGTGTTTGCCGATGCGAACGCGGCGGTGACGGCGGGATACAGCAGCGAGCGATGGAGCTCGAGGCGCGAGCGGGACGTGTTCACTCTCTTCCGCGGCGACGACGCATGGCGCATCAATCCGCGGATCAACGATGCTATGGTGCACGTCGCCGACCTGAGCCTTGAACTCGACACGCGCAACAGCAAGCGCAATCCGTGGGCGGGGTGGTTCGTGAGCGCGCAGTACGAGCATGGCGCGGGCAATTTCGCGACGGCAGGCACGCGTCTCGAAGCATCGGTCGCACCGGGATTCAGGCGGCTCGAATACGGCCGGGCGTTTCTGGATCTGCGGCGGTACAATCGCATCTCGCCCAGGCGACAGCTCAACACGCGCCTCGTGCTCGGCGGATGGCTGCACGGAGATCCGCTCCCTCTCGAGCGAAGATTCTCTGTCGGCGGCATTGGCAATCTCCCCGGATTCGATTTCCGACGACTCGGAATCGGCACCGACGTCGGGCAATGCTCACCGGACTCGGGGCCGCTGCCCGGTCGCCCGGCGGAATGCGAGCGCGCAGCACTGGCGCAGATCGAGTACAGGCACGAGCTCGTCTCCGAGCTGTTCGACGTGTTTAACCGGAACGGTATCCGCGTTCGCGGCGCCGTGTTCCGCGTGAAGCCGGCGGCGGTCGCATTCGCGGATGCGGGCCGCGGATGGCTCGTCGGTCCGCGGCGGGGAACGCTGCAATACCCGTCCGGCTCGGTTCCAGGCTTCGACACGTTCAGAACTGACGTCGGTCTCGGCCTCGATCTCGGTATCGCGGGGATCTACGTGGCGAAGGCAGTCTCGGAATCGAAGGAGCCGGCGAACTTCTTCATCCGCATCCGCAACCAATTCTAGACGGTGAACCGGTCGCTCGGCGGCGTCCTGGTCGCCGCCCTCATTTTCGCGGGACAGCTCGGCGCACAGAAGCCGCAGCTGTCCATCGTCCTGCCGGAGCGGTCGCTATTGGCGGCCGAGCCGCCGGCGATTCGCTCCGCATCGCTGATCACCGACGGCGCCATGCTGGATCTCCTGCGCAATGGGTTTCCCGCGAAGCTCCACTACCGCGTGGAGCGGTGGACGACGGGCGGATGGTTCGACGACATCGCGGCGGCGTCGGAGTGGAATGTCGTGGTTCGCTACGACGCGCTCGGCAAAGTGTATCAGGTGTATCGCGTCGTGCAGAGGGCGACGGTGACGCTTGGCAGCTTCACCGACATTCAGGAAGCCGACGCCGCACTCGGCGCAGCTTTTCCAATTCCTGTCTCGTTGCCGAAGAAAGGTCAGAAGAGCTATTACACTCTCACTCTCGACATCGAGTCTCTGTCGCTCACGGAGCTCGATGAGGTCGAGCGATGGCTGCGTGGCGAGCTCAAGCCCGCGGTACGCGGAAAGAAAAATCCGGGCACCGCTGTCGGTCGCGGCGTCCGGACTGTCATGGTGCGACTGCTGGGAGGAGAGAAGCGGCGTTACGAGACGAGATCGGGGACGTTTCGGCCGTGATGTGAATGCGCGTGAAGCGCATGGCCGTGAACGAGCTGCCCGTTCTGCGGATGCCGGTGCTCCAGATCCTCGAGGTGATGCAGCGTCCCCTCGCCGTAGAACAGCTTGATGTACCGCGCCTGAGTCGGAGTGAGACGGCGCACCGCCCACGACAGATGCACGAAGTGCGGCTCGACTGGCGCGTGTATCGGGTGCATCCCGATCTCGCTCGGCAGACTGTTCGCCTTGCGCGTGTTGCACGGGCTGCACGCGGTGACGACGTTGGTCCACTCATTCGTCCCGCCGCGTGACATCGGAATGAGATGGTCGCGCGTCAGCGATTCGCGGAGCTTGAGCTCGATCTGGAGACGTCCGCAGTACTGGCAGCGGTAGCGATCGCGCGCAAAGAGGAAGGTGTTGGTCACCTGGCGGCGGAAGCGGCGCGGCACGTGGATGAAGCGCGTGAGGCGGATGACTGCGGGGCGCGGCAAGGTCAGCCGCTCGGAGCGAACCACGCGGTCGGCGTCGGCCTCGACTATCTCGGCCTTGCCGTCAATAACCAGCCTCAACGCTCGTCTGAGCGGCACCATCGTGAGCGGCTCGAACGAAGCGTTCAGTGCAAGACATCCTACGATCAAGCACCCCTCCGTAACTGCTCTTACTGCGACGCTACAATATACAACTGGTAACGCTCAAACACCCGCAAGTCCTGGAGGCCTATAAGGGCTGGGTCCTTATTCAAACTCCAGCATGCGCACCGCTGGGGACCAGCGTCCGCCAGCCGTAGCGATCCGGCAGCCGCCCCTCGGCGATCCCCATGTACTGCTCCTGAATCGCCAGCGTGATCGGACCGGGCTTGCCCGCTCCAACCGGTATCCGGTCAACCGACCTGATCGGCGTTATCTCGGCTGCCGTCCCGGAGAAGAACAGCTCATCCGCGATGTACAGCATCTCGCGCGGCATCACCTGCTCGGCGACTTCGTAGCCGAGGTCGAGTGCGATGCGCATGACCGAGTCGCGCGTGATGCCGTTCAGGATTCCCGCCGATACAGGCGGCGTGAACAGCTTGCCGTCGCGGACGAGAAACAGATTCTCGCCGCTGCCCTCGGATACCTGCCCGGATGAATCGAGCATGATTCCCTCGGAATAACCGTCGAGCTTCGCCTCCATCCTGGACAGCTGCGAATTGAGGTAGTTCCCTCCCGCCTTCGCCATCGTCGGAAAGGTGCTCGGGGCCGCGCGACGCCACGTGGACACGCACACGTCCACTCCCTGGGCGAGCGACTCGTGTCCGAGATAAGTGCCCCACGTCCACGGAATGATGAACACTTCGAGCGGACACTTGGTCGGCAGCACGCCCATCTGCTCGCCGGTCCTGATGACGATCGGGCGAAGGTAGCAGTGCGGCAGCTCGTTCTCGGCGACGGTATCAACGCATGCCTGCACGAGTGTCTCCTGCGAGTGCTCCAGCGGCATGCGATAGATGCGGCAGGAATCGGCGAGCCGGCGCATGTGGTCGCCCAGCCGGAAGATCGCCGGGCCTTCGGGCGTGGCGTAGCAGCGGATGCCCTCGAAGACACTCGAGCCGTAATGGACGACGTGACTTATCACGTGAATTGTCGCGTCTTCCCAGCTGACGAACTTTCCGTCGCGCCAGATCCTGTGGTGGTTGTCAGCCCGCTCCATTTTTCTCCTTGAGTGCCCGGTGATGAGAAAAGCTATTCACGCGACGGGGGAGAACGCTACCGATGGGCGCGCTATCGCCGCGGCTGCGCGCGGTGTCGAGCCGGAAGCGGCCACGCAGTGAATCGCCTGGCAACGCCTTTCGCGGCACGGGCGCGGCGCCGGGGATGACGCGGCTGCCGCCGGTTACAGGAGGCGGCGGCACATAGCTCGGCGGCGGCCCTCCGATTCCCAGCGTGTCGTAACCAGGCGTCGTGTAGCCGAGGTGCTTGTCGCATTCGCGCGTCGGTTCAGTACCCGGCACGTAGAACTCGGTCCGAATGAGATCGCGGGGGCAGTACGGAGTCTGAAGCAATCCGGTACTGACGTCTATCTCACGAGTGATGATGGACGCCGGCCTCGGCCAGTCGGGCGGAGCGGGCTTTCTCCTGTACACCTCCGTCATGAACTGCGTCCATGCCGGCGCGGCGAGACGTCCGCCCTGCGCGTCGTTCATGATCTTGCGCGGCCTGTCGAATCCCATCCACACGCCGGCGACGAGATCCGCCGTGTAACCGATGAACCAGACGTTCGTGCCGTCGTTCGTCGTGCCGGTCTTTCCGCCCGCGGGCAGATGAAAACCAGCCCCCCAGACGCTCCCCGACGCCGTGCCGCGCCTGATGACGTCCTTCATCATGTCCACCATGATCCACGATTCCTCCGGCGAAAGGACCGTGGTGCGCGACGGCGTCTGCTGCCACAGCACTTCCTGTCTCGCGTTCTCCACGCGGAGAATCGCGTTCGGACCGGCGCGGATCCCGAGATTGGCAAAGGGAGCGAACGCGGCGATCATCTCCAGCGGATAGACGTCCGCCGAGCCGATGAAGATGGACGGATATGGCGGGATCGGCGTAGTGATGCCGAAATTCCGCGCCTCGTTGATGACGGTGTTCTCGCCGAGCTCCATGCCGAGCTGGATGGCGACGATGTTGCGCGACTCGTAGAGTCCGCGACGCATCGGCATGGGGCCGAGGAATTTCCCGTCGTAGTTCCTCGGAGTCCACGGGGTGCCGGTTCCCTGCTCCACCGAGATCGCCGTGTCCGCGAGGATGTACGAAGGAGGCCGGCCATTCTGAACGCCGGCAGCGTACACTATCGGCTTGAAGGAAGAGCCGGGCTGCCGAAGCGCCTGCGTGGCGCGATTGAATTTTGAGTCATAGAAGTCGCGTCCCCCGACCATCGCGCGCACGGCGCCGTTCCGCGGATCCAGAGCGACGAACGCGCCCTGGAGATACGGAGAGTTCTGCCCCGGCTCGGTGCCGGCGATACTGCGCGCGTTGTAGTGCTCGTAAGTCTCGCCGTTGAATTTTCCGAACCGTCCGCTCTCGATGCGCCTGAGCTGCCTTTCCACCGCGCGCTCGGCGGCGAGCTGCATGTCCAGGTCGAGCGTGGTGTAGACGCGGAGGCCCTGTTCGTAAAGTTGTCTTCCGAACTGGGCATCGAGCTGCTGTCTGATCCACTCGACGAAGTACGGCGCGGTGTCGCCCGCGTCGGTCTTGCTCGCAAGCTGAAGCGGGAACGCCTTCGCCCCGCTCGCATCGGCGTCGCTGATCGCGCCGTTGCGACGCATCAGCTCGATCACCGTGTTGCGGCGCTGAATGGCACGATCGGGATGGCGCTTTGGGTTGTACCGCTCCGGCGCTTTCGGCAGCGCCGCCAGCGTCGCCGCTTCCGCGATGTTCAGGTCGCGAACCGATTTTCCGAAGTAGCGCTCCGATGCCGTCTCGACGCCATACGCACCGTTGCCGAGGTTGATCTGGTTGAGATACAGCTCGAGGATCTTCTTCTTGTCGAACTTGTCCTCGATCTCGCGGGCAACCTTCCCTTCCTTGATCTTGCGGACGAGGGTTTTCTCGCGGCTGATTCGCTCGGGGAACACGTTGCGCGCAAGCTGCATCGTGATCGTGGAGAAACCCTCGTCCCAGCTTCGCGAGAGAATGTCGCGGGCGAGCGCTCCGAAGACGCGGCGCCAGTCAATGCCGGAGTGAGAGTAGAACCGCTTGTCCTCGGTGATGACGAAGGCCTGCTGCACGGTAAGCGGGATCTCGTCGAGTCTGACGAGAGTGCGGCGTTCGAGCCCGAGCTCGGCGATGAACCGCCCGTCGGCAGCGTAGAGCTTGGATGTCTGGCGCGGTGTGTAGTCGTTCAGCGCTTCGACGGGCGGGCATTGTCCACCGCGGCAGACGAGGGCCCACGCCCCGTACCCCAGACCGAGTCCGAAGGCGGCGCCGAATATGACGAAGAGAAGCAGCGCCCTGACGAGAGTGGGGTGCTCGCGGCGGAATCTTGCGAAGCGATTTGCCATTCGGGCTGAAAGGTAATGCGGGTAACGTGACACCGGCCACGGTGCGGCCTATCTTGGGGCATGACGCAACCTGCCCCGCTGCTCGACGAGCTCGTCTGGCGTGGACTCCTCCATCAGAACACGGAAGGCCTCGCCGAGGCTCTCGCGGCGCGCTCCCTCTCGGCGTACTGCGGCTTCGATCCCACGGCGTCGAGCATGCACGTCGGCAATCTCGTCCCGGTGATGGGATTGATGCACCTTCAGCGCGCGGGTCACAGGCCGTACGCGGTGGTCGGTGGTGGGACAGGTCTCATCGGTGATCCCAGCGGCAAGACGGCGGAGCGTCAGCTCAACTCGCTCCAGCTGGTCGAGGAGAACTCGCGCGGTCTCCGTGCGCAGCTCGAACATTTCCTCGAGTTTACCGGCCCGAACGCCGCGCAGATGCGCAACAACGCGGACTGGCTGCTCCCGCTCGGCGCAATCGAGTTCATGAGAGACGTCGGGAAGCACTTCACCGTCAACTACATGATCGCGAAGGAGTCGGTGCAGCAGCGCATAGAGTCGGGTATCTCGTACACCGAATTCTCGTACATGCTCCTCCAGGCCTACGATTACCGCGAGCTTTTCCGCCGCGAAGGCGTAACGCTTCAGGTCGGCGGGAGCGATCAGTGGGGAAACATCACCGCCGGTCTCGAGCTCATCCGCCGGACCGAGGGCGGCGAGGCGCACGCGCTCACGTTTCCGCTCGTCACCAATGCATCGGGGACGAAATTCGGGAAGACTGAGAGCGGCAACGTGTGGCTCGACGCGGAGCGTACGTCTCCGTATCGCTTCTACCAGTTCTGGATGAACGTTGACGACCGCGACGCCGGCCGCTACCTGCGCTTCTTCACTTTGCTGTCTCGACAGGCAATCGAGGAGCTCGACAGGGAGATCGCCGAGTGTCCGCAGGAGCGCGCGGCGCAGCAGGCGCTGGCGCGCGAGGTCACGACGCGGGTTCACGGCGCCGACGCGGCAAACGTCGCGGAGGATGTGTCGCGCCTGCTCTTTGCGAAGGGAGACCCCGCATCGCTGTCGCGTGATGCGCTCGAGGCATTGAGTCGCGAGGTCCCTTTCGTCGAAATGCGAGAGCTGACTGGCGTGGTTGATGGACTGGTCGAGCTCAAGCTTGTCGCGTCGAAGGGTGCGGCGAGACGCCTCGTCGAGCAGGGCGGCGCTTCAGTCAACGGGCGGCGTATCGCAGCCGGAGACACGCCCGGAGAGCCGCTCGCTGGAGGATACTACCTGTTCAGGAAAGGCGCCCGCGACTACGGGCTGATACGGACTAAACCGTGACCCGCTACCCGTTACCCGCTGCCGGCGAATCGAAAGATGCGCCCGTTCTCGGAGATGATGAGCATCTCGCCGGCGCTGTCTTCACCGAACGACACGACGTGCCCGATGTCGTCCATCTTCCATTCGCGCCTGTCGGTCACCGCTCCGTTCTGGAAGCGGAAGCTGCGCAGCCATCCCGCGCAGTAATCCGAGTAAAAGTAGTGGCCGGTGATTGAAGGAATGCGCCGCCCCCGATAAACGAATCCGCCGGTGATGGAGCACGCGCCGCCAGCATGACGGTAGGTCACTTGCGGGATCTCGAGTCCGCTGCGGTTGCAGCTCGCGCGGCCGTAGCACTGATCGCCTTCCATGATGTTCCAGCCGTAGTCGAGACCCGCCTTGTTCGACCGCTCGATGTGAATCTCCTCGATCGCGTTCTGTCCTACGTCGGCGATGTAGAGAAGACCCGCCGGACGATCGAATGCAAAGCGCCACGGGTTCCGCAATCCGATCGCCCAGATCTCCGGCTTGCCCCCTGATCCGTTGGCATAGGGATTGTCGGCCGGAATCGTGTACGGATCGGCGCCGCTGACGTTGATGCGGAGCATCTTTCCGAGGAGCGCCTGCCTGTTCTGCCCATTGCCGTGCGGATCGCCGCCGGATCCGCCGTCGCCGGTTCCGATCCACAGCATGCCGTCGGGGCCGAACATCGCCAGGCCGCCATTGTGATTCGAGTACGGCTGGTCAATTCCGAGAACGAGCTTCGCCGATGATGCATCGGCGAGATCGGGATTGGAGCTGACCTTGTACCGCTCGACGCGCGTGTCGCCCTGCCGGTCGGTGTAATTCACGTAGAACCACCCGTTGCGCGCGTAATCGGGATGAAACGCCACGCTCAGCAGGCCCTGCTCTCCGCCGCTCCGTACGCGCTCGACCATGTCGAGGAATGGCTGCGCGACGATAGCGCCGTTCTTCACGATGCGAATCCTTCCGGCCTGCTCGACGACGAACAGCCTGGCGTCGCCGGGCGGCGACGTGAGGTGCACCGGGCTTCGGAACCTGTCGCCGACCTGCTCCAACCGGATCGCGCCCGCCGCCGGCGCGACGGGCGTCGCATCAGCGACTGATGCGTCACCGCGACGGGCGGTTCTCGCCTGAGTATCCGTGCACCCGATCAGCGCGATCGCACCGGCGAGAAGCGCGGACCTCACGATTCCTTCCGCGGAGCGCGGCGGTACTCCCGGGGATCGAGAGCGTCCCGCAAGGCATCGCCAAGCAGGTTGAACCCGAGCACCGCCGCGCCGATCGCCATTCCGGGGAACACCGAAGTCCAGGGCGCTCTGCGCAGCTGATCCAGGTCTCTCCCGTCCGCGATCATTGATCCCCAGCTCGGCGTCGGTGGAGGAACGCCCAGCCCGAGAAACGACAACGCCGCTTCAGCCATTATCGCGCCGGCCACACCGAGCGTCGCCGCGATCACGACGGGCGCGATGACATTTGGCAGGACATGCTGGAGCATCACGCGAATGTCCTTCGCGCCGAGCGCGCGAATCGCCTGCACATACTCGAGCTGCCGTACGACGAGCACCTGCCCGCGCACCAGGCGCGCCATTCCCGCCCATCCGACGACACCGATTGTCGCGAATACCACTAGCATCGAGGGCTCGAACGCAGCGACCATCGCAATGAGGAGAAGCAGCGTGGGGAATGCGAGCGTCACGTCGGCCAGACGCATCACCACTTCGTCCACCCAGCGCCCGTAGTAACCCGCGAGCAATCCGAGCGTGACGCCAAGGAGCAGCGCGATGCCCTGGGAAATCAGGCCGACGGTGAGCGAGACTCGCGCGCCGAACACGAGCCGCGACCAGATGTCGCGCCCCTGGATGTCGGTGCCGAGCCAGTGCGCAGTCGACGGTCTCTGGAGATAGTTGGTGAGATCTATCTTCAGCGGGTCGTGCATCGCGATCAGCGGGGCGGCGATGGCGGCGAGCGACATGATGACGACCACCGCGATCCCGAACCGGGCGCGGTTGTCGTTGAGAAGCCGGCGTCGCTGTGCGGGATCTAGCATGGCAACGTCACTTCGACGGGGTCCACAGCGATGGATCGCGAAGCGCGGGATCGCGAAGCTCGACCGGCGTGCCCGGCGGCTGCCTCCGCCACCGGCGATGCTGCCAGAAATACTGTTCCGGATATTGGCGCACCCATTTCTCGAGAATCGCGCTGTACCGCTCGACCATCGCGTCTACGTCCTTTTCCCTGTCGCCGGTTCGCTCCGCCTCGACGGGCTCGAATACGATCCTGAACCTGCCGTCAGGCAGCCGGAGCATATCCATGAAAACGACCGGTGAATCGAAACGCAAAGCGAATACCGCAAATCCGCGCGGGGTCTTTGCCGGCCGCCCGAAGAAAGGCACGAAGGACGACGCCAGCCCCATCACTCCCTGGTCGGAAAGGAAGGCGACGAAACGCCCTTCACGCATCGCCTTCATCGTGCGCCTGACGGCCACCGAGTCGTGCATCACGGTGAGACCCAGCCGCGCGCGGTTGGCATTCAGGTAATCCTCGAACAACCTGTTGCCCATTCCGCGGACGACGACCTCCGGCGGGACTCCGCGTGCCGCGAGAAATGCGCCGAGCACTTCCCAGTTACCGTGATGCGCGGCAACACCGATCGTTCCGCGGCCCGCTGACGTCGCCGCAACGATGTGCTCCCATCCCTCGACGCTCTCGACCATCTCGAGGATTCGCTCCGGACCGAGATTGCCGAGCAGCGCGGCTTCCACCGAGGTACGGCCCAGATGCCGGTACGATGCCCTCGCGATCTTTTGCACCCCTGCATGATCCAGCTCGGGGAACGCGGCCGCGATCTGGCGCTCGACCACGTCGCGCCTGATGCCGAGTGGACGATATCCCATCTCACCCAGCCGCTCCCCGATCGTGCACGCAGTTTCCCAGCTCAGCCTTCCGAGCCCCGCGATCAGTGCGCGCATGGAGTAGTACTCGGCGCGGTGCGCCAGAGTCGGCGGTTTTTTCCGCCGCGTCTCGTGGTCGCTCAACGCGCGCTCCCGCGGCCGACGACCGAGAGAGTGAACTCGCGCGTGTCGGAGGCGACTCTGTCCCAGTTGTAATGCGATTCGACCGCGCGCCGTCCGGCCGCCGCGAAGCTCGCAGTCCGGGAGGGATCGCGCAGAAATCCGCCGATGGCGCCGGCGATTGCCGCCACGTCGAGCGGCGGAACGACAACCCCCGTCTCGCCGTCACGCACCGCCGATCTCACGCCGCCTGAATCGCCCGCCACGACTGGCAGTCCTGACGATGATGCCTCGAGAAACGAGATACCGAACCCCTCAACGTTGATGTCGTTGTCCACTCTCGACGCGCCCAGGTATATGGTGGACGTCGCGTATGCGTCGGGAAGATCGGACTCCGGAAGCGCTCCCGCGAACACAACGCGATCCGCCACGCCAAGCTCGGCAGCGAGCGCGCGGAGGCGTTGCTCGTCATGACCTTCCCCGACGAGAATGTAGCGCAGGAGCGGGAACTCATCCTTCAGCGCGGCCATCGCGCGGATGCCCGTGTCCTGACCCTTGTGCGGCACCAGACGCGCCACCGTCAGCAGCAGCGGCACGTCGCCAACTCCCCAACGCTCACGCAGCGCGCCGGTGTCGCGATCCGGCGCGAACATCTTCGGGTCGGTGCCAAGATCGAGCGCGGCGACGGGCGGCATGTCTCTGACACTGACCTGCCGCATCACTTCGCCGGCGAGCTCGGCCACCCACTTCGATGTCGCCGCGATTCCCGCGGCCTGTCCCAATATTCTCCGTGCGGTGAATCGTTTGAGCGGACTCGCCGCCACCTTCCTCTGCTCGCGGAGAAGATCGCCGCCGTTCACGTATATGATGTACGGGAGAGCTAGTCGCATGCTCGCCCACGACACCGCGTATCCGACCGGCCTGATGTTGCCGCAATGCAGCACATTCACTTTGTCCCTGCCGAAGCCGGTAAGCCAGCGCGCCCATTTCATCTGATTAGCGAACCGGTTGGCCTCGCGACAATGAAAGGGCTGGCGGTAAATGTTGTACGGCTCGCCGCGGTCGAACGCGCTATCGCCGTCAACACGAACGGCGGACACCTCCATCGCGTTATCGGCGTCGCCGAACCGGCGGCACAGCTCGACGTGCCGGCGCGCCATTCCCCCTCTGTCCGGCCCGTAATCCTGCGTGACGAAGAGATGTTTCACCCAGTCGCCAGCGGATTCACGAAAGGACGATTCTCCAGAATGTTCGCGATGCGCTGATCGTACGTGTGATGCGCGCGCACGAATCTCTCGCCGGCGATGCGGATCTCCTCTCTCTCGCCAGGCGCGGAGAGATAACGCGAGCACTGCGCGATGCACGACTCAGTGTCGTCGTAGAACGCGCAATGCTCGCCGTCGCACAGCATCGCCGCGACTCCCGGAGATCGCTCGGCGAGATGGAATCCGCCTGCGAGCATCACCATCCACGTCCGATCCGATGTGTAAGAGACGCCTCCCGCTGCGCGCGCGGGATTTATTCCCAGTGTGATGCCCGAGCTCGAGCATACCGCGGCGAACTCATTCCCCTCTACGGAGCGTCCGCTCCAGCTCAGGCGATCGCGCCACTCCTCCCATCCCGGACCCCATACGCGCAGATCGTGATGCGCGGCGACGGCGATGAGTCGCTTCGCCCGTTCCCGATCGTACCCCGTACCGATGAACGCCACATCGGATCCGAATCTCTCCTCGGGCGCGACCGGCTTGATGCCCGCATCCCCCGCCGCGGGCAGGAACATCGCCGGCAGACCGTTGGCGCGCCATTCGTCCTCGAAACCGGTCACGAAGAACGTGCGTGACAACTTTCCCACCTCCGCGATGTGACCGATGTCCGGACGGTCGAGATCCCTGTACCACTGCGGATCGTGATACCACATCGCGTTCGCCTTGCCGGCGATGATATGGGAGACGGTCTCCGGGTCGAGCGCGAGACACTTCGAGAGAAAAACGAAGTCGGGCTCGAATCGCTCGGCCTGGTACCTCGCCCACAGCTGCGTGAGGCGCCATCCGATGAGACGCTTCATGCGCCTGTCGTCTATCAGCAACGTCGTGTGGCCCGCGCGGCGAAGCGCGCGCTCGACCGCCGCCTCCATCCGCCACGCGTTGTCGCTCCCGATGAGCAGGATTCGCATCTGCTCAGCGACCGCTGGAGCGACCGCTGGGAGTCCGCCTGCCAAGCGCCCACAACCGCGCGTATTTCGCGAAAACGCTCGTCGCCGCCATGCACGCCAGCACTGCACCGGCTGCGCCATCCATCCATCCGCCGCGCAGGAGATACATGGTGAGGAAACGAAGCGGCGGACGCACTACGACCGTCGCCGCCCCGACGCGCATGCCGCGCTCGAACCGGTCCTCAGCCCACCACCGGCTGTACCTTCCAAGCTTCTCGAAATAGCTCTCCATCGAAGCGTACGGCTCGTGAGTCAGCGGCGTAGACAGCTCTCCCACTGATTCGCCCGCCTCGACATGCTCGTGCACGCGGCTCGCGTTATAGCGAAGTGTCGAGCGGAACAGCCGCACGGGACGATCGCTCTGCCACCCGCCATGCCGGACCTCGCCACCGAGAAACAGGTTCCGTCGCGGAACCCTGAACGCATTGTGCGACGGATTCGCGATCACCCCATCAATCTCCGTCGCCAGTTCCGCCGATCCGCGCTCGTCTGCATCCACCACCAGGATCCATCCGCAGCCGGCTCGCTCGATCGCAGCGTTCCGCTGCAGCCCGATCGTCACGAAGGGATTCTCGATCACCGTCGCGCCGGCATCCGCCGCAAGCTTCGCAGTTCCGTCGGTGGAACCGTCCTCGACGACGATGATCTCGCGTGCCCACCGCGCACTCTCGATGCACGCGATGATGTTGGCTGCCTCGTTGCGGGCCGCGATTACGACGGATACCGCTACCGCCCCGCCCGCACTCACCCCTTGCGCCGGGAGCGTCGGGCCGCGATGCCGAGCGCGGCGTCGAATCCTTCGATCATCGCCTGCTCGGGGAAGTCGCGCGCGACGCGCACGCGTGCCGCCGCGCCCATCGCCTTCCGCTGCTCTTCACTGGCGAGCAGCGTCACCACGCTTGCAGCCGTCATCGCTGCATCGTCGGCGGGCACCAGGATACCGGTGATCTGGTTCGCCACATAGGTCTCGGCGACGCTTTCCTCGGCCGCGATGACGGGAACTCCGAGCGCCATCAGATCGAGGATCCCGTACGCGGCGGTGTCGCCTTCCGCGACGACCCAGCCCAGCTCGGCGTCCCGCATCAGCGTGAGATGGTCGTCACGCTCGCCGAGGAAGCTCACGAGATGCATGACGTCGAGCGCAGCGGCCTGCATGCGCAGATCCTCGCTGTCGGAGCCCGCGCCGAAGATGATCAGACGCAGGTACGGATGTCGCGGCGCAAGCATCGAGACCGTGCGGACGGCGGTCGCAGCGCGGCCGCGCGAAGTGGCATCGTACACGCAGATGATGTACCGGATCTCGTCGGGCCGCGGCTCCTGCGGCGCGATCGGGATGTCGGGATACCGCGACGCATCCACGCCAAGCCGTGCGACCGACGTGCGGGCGCCGCTCGGGAGCGGGGAGCGCTTCGCGTCGGCATCGCCGGCGAAGAGCCAGGTCGTCTTCGTGAGCCAGTTGGCGATCTTCCCGTAGAAGCCCAGGTGCAGCGCGCGGCCGGCCGGTGTCCGGCGCACGATCGTTCCGCTTCTTCCCAGCCAGCACGCGGTCGAGGCGATCAGATGCTCGCGCTCGGTATGCACGAATACGACGTCCGTGTCCCATCTGCGAAAGAGATGGCGGAGACGCCACGCGCACGCGAGCCAGTTGCCATCGCAGGAGAAGGGAGTGACCTCGAACGGAGCGACGTCGCGCGGAGCCACTGGGTCGTCGCCGCCGAGCTTCTGCGCGACACTCGCCATCCGCGACACGGACTGCTCGACGTTGCTGTGCGGCTCGGCGAGGAAGGTGACGTTGTAGCCGCGGGCCGCGAGGCCGCGCGCGGCTACCGCAAATGCGCGGGCGGTGCCCGACCATTCTCTCTCGCAATGCAGGAAAAGAATCCGCACCTATACCGCCGATGAGACCATTGAATCGCTTGTTGTTGCCGTGTTTCCGAATTGCAGCGAGTACAGCCGATGGTACGCGCCCCCCGCCGCAAGAAGCGCGGCGTGCGTTCCGCGCTCGACGATTTCTCCCCGGTCCAGCACCAGAATCTGGTCGGCATGCACGATCGTGGAGAGCCGGTGAGCGATCACGAACACCGTTCTGCCCTCCAGAAGCCTGTCCACCGCCTCCTGCACCAGCCGCTCGGACTCCGTATCGAGAGCCGAAGTGGCCTCGTCCAGAATGAGGATCGGTGGATCCCTGAGCAAGGCTCGTGCAATCGCCAGTCGCTGCCTCTGTCCGCCGGACAACCGGGTGCCCCTTTCTCCCAGAATCGTGCCATATCCGTCAGGCAGCTCGGCGATGAAGGCATGGGCGTTGGCGGCGCGCGCCGCTGCCTCGACCTGAGCATCCGTGTATTTCCGCTCCGCCCCGTAGGCGATGTTGTTCCGCACCGAGTCGTTGAACAGGACTGTGTCCTGGCTCACGATGCCGGTCAGAGATCGCAGCGCGGGCAGCGTCAGGTCCCGCGTATCTATCCCGTCAATGGTGATGCGCCCCGACGCCACTTCGTAGAATCGCGGAATGAGATCCACCAACGTGGACTTCCCCGCTCCGCTCGCACCCACGAGCGCGACGACTTCGCCTTTGCGCGCACTGAACGAGATGTTGGAGAGAACGGGCGCTTCGCCGTAGGCGAACGACACGTTCTCGAAGCGGATCTCGTCGCCGAAAGTCGCGGTCTCGCGTGTGCCGGTGTCCGTCTGCGCTTCCGACGGCGCGTCGAGAATCTCGAACAGCCGCTCGGCCGCCGCGAACGACGACTGGGCGGTGGTTGGAAGCTGTGAGAGCTGCTTGATCGGCTGAAGCATGCGCAGCGCGTACAACAGAAACGCGATCAGATCCGCGCCCGACATCTGCCGGTCAACGAGCACCTCGCGCGCACCGAGCCAGAGAAGCGCCGTCGCAACCGATATGCCGATGACTTCGGTGACGGGGCCGGCAAGCTGCGACAGGCGCGTCAGTCGCACCGTGAGCTGCGCGTAGCGATCGCTCGCCTCCGCGAACCGCGCCTGCTCCACCCGCTCGGCGCCGAACGACTTCACGAGACGGATGCCGCTCACCGTTTCCTGAACGACGCTGGTCATCTCGCCGTGCTGGTTTCCTTTTCTGCGATTTCCCTTTCGCAGCTTGCGCAGCAGCGGAGAGAGAGTGCCGCCCAGGACAGGAACGATGATCAGCGCCATCAGCGTCATCTTCCACGAGATCAGGAAGAGGAAGGCGAAGTAGCTGGCAACGAGCGCGCTGTTCTGAAGCCCGGACGTCACCAGCTGCGTCAGCACGAGCCGCGTCTCGGCCGTGTCGGTGATGACGCGAGAGAGAATCTGCCCCGTCCTGGTGCGCTGGAAGAATCCGAGCGGCAGGTGCGCGATGTGGCTGTACACCGCCGTGCGCAGGTCGCGCGTGACATACTCCTGCAGGCTGGCGCCGAGCTGACCGGCGACCCAAGCGAGGAAGTTCTTCACCAGGATCAGCGCGATGACGATCAGGATGACGTTTCTGAGCGATCCCATCTTGTCGGCGGGATCGAGCATCACGCCGACAGTCGCGCCGAGCAGTCCCGACAGCTTGTTGCCGCCGACCGAGATCGGCGGCTGATCGAATAGTGTGTTGAGGAACGGGATCAGCAGCGCGAGCGAGAACGCGTCGAGCACCGCCGAGCCGATGTTGGCGGCGACCGCGCCCACCATCCGCCACCGGTGCGGCCGAACGAACGGTAGCAGCCGCCCGTAGACGGACACCTACCCTCTCGGCGTCAGCAGAGCGAGGGGCAGAATCACTTCCTCGGGCGTGACGCCACCGTGGAGAAACGACCCGCGATAGCGGCTCTGGTACTCACGCAGCTTTGTCGGATATACGAAGAAGCAGTCGTTCGTGGCGAGGAGCGTGTTGCCACCGGCGCCGCGCCGCGGCAGGCGGAGGTCGTCCTCGTTGGTGAACATCAGCGCCTGCTCCGGGCGCTCGGCGCGAAGATCTTCACCGAACTTGTAGCGGAGGTTCGCGGTCGCGTCGCGCTTGGCGAAGACCGTCGCCGGCGTGTTGCAGTGGATCGAGCCGTGATCGGTCGTGAGAAGAACGGAGATCTTTCTGCGCGACGCCTCCCTGAGAACGCTGAGCAGCGCCGAGCGTTGGAACCACTGCCGCGTGATCTGCCGGAGGGCGATCTCGTCACGCGCGACCTCGTAGAGGATCTGCGATTCGCTGCGCCCGTGCGTGAGCAGGTCAACGAAGTTGAACACGAAGGCGCTTACGCCCTCACTGCCGATTGCCGTTCCGAGGTGTCGCTCGAGCTCGTCGGAGTTGGCGGCTGTCGAGATCTTCTGATAGCGGACTGGTGTCGGGCCGTTCAGCTCTCCGAGGTGCATCTCGAGCAGCTCGCGCTCGTGTGCGTTCAGCGATTCGTCCTCGCGATCGGCATTCCCCCACCAGTCCGGCAGCCGTGCGGCGATCTCGCCGGGGAAGAGCCCGCTGAACAGCGAGTTGCGCGAGTACGGCGTCGCGGTGGGCAGAACGGCGAAGTAGTGAGTCGTCTCGACGTCGAAGAACGGTGCGAGCAGGGGCTCGAGCACTCGCCACTGGTCGAGGCGCAGGCAGTCCACGACGACGAACACCGCCGCCCGGTCCCTCTGGAGAATCGGCAGCAGGAACTCGCTTACGACGTCAATTGAGAGCGGGGGCCTGTTGCCTTCGAGGTTGCGGAGCCACGCAGGATATTCCGTCTTCATGTACGCGGCGAACTCGCGGTGCATGTCGGGATAGAGCCCACGGAGCGAGTCGTACAGTCCTGTCTCGCCGGCTGCGGCGAGCTCGACGTCCCACCTCATCAGCTCGTCGTACCGGTCTATCCATCCGCGCCAGTCGAGATTGCGGTCGCGCTCGAGCTCGATCGCGCGGAACCGCTCGACAAACCGGCGGGCGATTGCCTGCTGACGGATCCGCGGACCCTCGAGAATCTGCGTAACGATACTCAGCACCTGCCGCGGGTTGATCGGCTTGACGAGGTAGTCGCGGATGTTGGCGCCGATGGCTTCCTTGAGAGTCGCGTCCTCCTCGCTCTTGGTCACCATCACGACCGGCAGGTTGGGGGCTATCTCACGGACGTCACGATAGGTCTCCAGCCCTCGCTTGCCGGGCATCTGCTCGTCGAGGAGCATGATGTCGAAGGGTCTCCGGCGGAGCATCTCGATCGCGTCGTCGGCGTTGCTGGCCCATTCGACTTCGTAGCCCTTGGAGCGCAGAAAGATGCGGTGGGATTCGAGAAGCTCGCCTTCGTCGTCAACCCAGAGGATGGATTTGGGGGCCTGTGCCATTGGTTTTGTGAATGTAGCCGGGTGCCTCTGGTATGCCTAGATTGCGAGGGTGATCGGCCTCCGACCTCCGTTCGCTATCGCTACACCAACCTTCCGGTTCCGTGCCCTCGCATCGCATGCCGGCAGGGCGGCCCTCGGCGGCGACCGCGAAGTCGCGCTCGCGTGCTTCGCCGCGGCCCGGCTGGGCGCGGGAATGCTGCCGCCATTCATGCTCGCCCCCGGTGACGCCGCGGCGCGCGCGATGAGCACCAGGAACTGGCTCGCGTCGCTGGCCCTTCCCGGCCCGGCACGTGCGGCGCTCAACGCCACCATAGATGCGATGGCGAGCGGCAACCGGAAAGCGTCCGGTCATGCGCTCACCGGCCTTTTGACCGTCGTGGCGCCGCAGCTCGACCAGTTGTCGGCGACGGAGTTGCGGGAGCTGGCCGACGAGCTGTCGGACGGAGTTCGGCAGGTCTAACAGCTCTATATTTCAACCGAACCTCAGTACCGAGCAAAATGGCCGGCCATAGCAAGTGGAAGCAGATCAAGCACTACAAGGCAGCCGCTGACGCCAAACGCGGCGCGCATTTCACCAAGCTCATCCGCGAGATCACGATGGCGGCCAAGCTCGGCGGTGGCGATTCCGCCGGAAATCCGCGCCTCCGCACCGCCATCGAGACCGCGCGCGCCGCGTCCATGCCTAAGGAGAACATCGAGCGCGCGGTCAAGAAAGGCACCGGCGAGCTCGAGGGCGTCGAGTACCAGGAGATCACTTACGAGGGATACGGACCGGGCGGCATCGCCATCCTCATCTTCGCGATGACGGACAATCCCAATCGCACCGTAGCGGAAGTCCGGCACAAGCTCTCGCGCGGCGGCGGCAACCTCGGCGCTGCCAACTCGGTGTCGTGGATGTTCGAGCGAAAGGGACAGCTCTACCTCGACTCGACGAAGTACCCGGAAGACGATGCCCTCGAGGCGGCGCTCGACGCCGGCGCCGAGGATTTCAAGGCGGAAGACGAGCGCTACGAGATCACAACCGATCCCGCCAGCATGCACGCCGTGCGCAGCGCGCTTGAGGCGAAGGGATACGAAATCGCCGAGGCCGAGATCGCGTCGGTGCCGAAGAATCTCGTTAGCGTAAGCGGGAAGACGGCCGAGTCGCTGGTGAGGCTGCTCGAGGAGCTCGAGGAGCTGGACGACGTTCAGAAGGTCGCGGCGAACTGCGACGTGGAGATGGACGAGGTTCAGTGAGCACGACATGATCGTGCTGGGCATAGACCCCGGCACCGCCGTCACCGGGTACGGCGTGGTGGAGGGCGAGCGGATGACACCGCCCCGCCTCGTGGAGTGCGGAATCATCCGGACGCGTCCGCGCGAGTCGCTCGCTTCGAGACTTCAGGAGATCCACTCCGGCATCACCGAGCTCATTCAGCGCCATCGGCCTGACGCCATGGCGATCGAGGACGTCTTCTACGCGCGAAACGTGCGCACCACCATTGTACTCGGCCACGCTCGCGGAGTGATCCTGCTCGCCGCCGCGAACGCGAAGCTCGAGATCGCCGAATATCCTCCGGCCGAGATAAAGAAGGCAGTAACCGGAACGGGCGCCGCGACCAAGGAGCAGGTTCAGTTCATGGTGATGCGACTACTGCGCCTGAAGACTTCGCCGCAGCCGGCCGATGCGTCGGACGGCGTCGCCGCGGCGCTTGCCTACCTGATGAGCGCGGGCGTCCCATCCATGGATCGCGAGATCGCCATTCCTCTTCGCAGATGATTTCACACCTCACGGGCACGCTCACATCGAAGGACGTCGACCGGGTGGATGTGATGACCGCCGGGGGCGTGGGATACGAGCTGCTGATACCGCTCGGCGTCTTCGAGACTCTTCCGAAGCAGGGCGAGAAGATCTCGCTGCACACGTATCTCGTCGTGAAGGAAGACGGTTGGCAGCTCTTCGGATTCTCGTCGGTGTTTGAGCGCCGGCTTTTTCAGAAGCTTCTAACCGCGAATGGCGTTGGGCCCGCTCTCGCGCTCGGTCTCATGTCGGCGCTCTCGCCGCAGCGACTGGTGCGGGCGATCCAGGAGAAGGACATCCCGACGCTGCAGCGCGTTCCTCGTGTCGGGCGAAAGAAGGCGGAGCGGTTGATACTCGATCTCGCCGACAAGCTCGATTCGATCGGAGGCGAAGTGCCGGGCGCGCCGCGCGTTGCGGCAGGTGCTTCGGAGGACGCCCTTCGCGCGCTCGTGTCGCTCGGCTACACCAACGCCGATGCCGAGCGCGGCGTGAGAGCGGCTCTCGATGCTGGCGGAGGGGGATTGTCCGCGGCGGAGCTGATCAGGGCCGCACTGGCGAAGCTCGGCGGAAGATAGTAGCCGGACGCTTCATTCACTCCAGTCTTCCACGCTGAGACCTGGCACTCGCAGGAATTCGCGGGTGTTGTGTGTGACGAGAATCGCTCCCTCCGCCAGGGCATGTGCCGCGATCAGCATGTCCATCTGCCCGATGATCTCGCCCCTACGCTCCAGAACGCTGCGAACGAACCCGTACGAGATCGCCGCATTGCTCCCGAACTCGACTGGACGAACGAGAGTCAGCAGATCCTGAATCCTGCGGATCTCGTCCTGCGGATCACCGCTTTTCGCCGCACCATGATACAGCTCCGCGGCAGTGATCGAAGAAATGGCCAGGTCCTCTATGGGACTCGCGCGTAACCGTTCTGCCGCGCGAGGCAGCCGCTTTCTCAGGATCGAAATACAGGTGCTGCTATCGATCAGAAACACCGAAGAACTCCCTGATCTCGGGCCGCATCGGCTCGGGTGGGTCCCGGGGGATATCGGGAAAATCCGGCGCCGACCCCATGAGCGCGATGAGCCTTTCGATGCGGTCGTCCACCGGCGTCAGAATCACCCGGTTGCCTTCCTTGTGTGCGTACACGTGAGTACCCTCGAAGCGGAATTCCTTCGGCAGCCGCACCGCCTGGCTGCGTCCATTCATGAATAGCGATGCCTCCTTCAATCCCGATTGTGACTCGGGCGTCGCCGCGTCACGTCTCGCTTTCGGCGAAGCAGCCTTTGCACGAACCCCAGTCGGCTTCTGCCCCTTTCGCGACTTCTTTTCCATCAGTCCCTGCCGTTCGGTGATATATCTCACAATATAGACCGTTAATGGGCCTCGCGCAAGTTCCTTGACTGTAAGCCGGAGGGTATGTTCTGCGGCATCCATTCCCGACACACATGATCGCAACTGCTCAACGCGCCTCCACGTTCCAGGAATCCGTCATCCGCGAGATGACCCGCGTCGCCAACGCGCACGGGGCGATCAACCTCGCGCAGGGGTTTCCCGACTTCCCGATGCCCGAGCCGATGAAGGACGCGGCGTGCGCGGCGATCCATGGTGACATCAACCAGTACGCCATCACATGGGGAACGCCGGCACTGCGGCTGGCGATCGCCGAGAAGTACCGGCGGTGGTACAAGATGGACGTGGATCCGGATCGCGAGATCACCGTGACCTGCGGCGCGACGGAAGCGATGGCGGCAGTGTTCCTCGCGCTGATCAATCCGGGCGACGAAGTGATCATCTTCGAGCCGTTCTACGAGAATTACGGACCCGACGCGATCCTCGCCGGAGCGAAGCCGGTTTTCGTTCCGCTCGAAGGGCTCGAGTGGAAGCTCGATCCCGAGAAGCTTCGCGCGGCGTTCAACGACAGGACGCGCGCGATCGTCGTGAACACTCCGCATAATCCAACGGGCCGCGTGTTCACTCGCGACGAGATCTCGCTCATCGCCGAGCTCTGCCAGAAGCACGATGTGATCGCGATAACCGACGAGATCTACGAGCACATCCGCTATGCCGGCGGGCACCACGTGCTGGCGACGTGGCCGGGAATGCGAGAGCGCACGGTCACGATATCGGGCCTCTCGAAGACATTCAGCTGCACGGGATGGCGGCTTGGTTACGCCGTCGCGCCCGCGGAAATGACATCGCCGATCCGGAAGGTGCACGACTTCCTTACCGTCGGCGCACCGGCTCCGCTCCAGGCGGCGGGTGCGATCGGGATGGCGTTCGGCGCCGAGTACTACAACCAGATCGCGCTCGAGTATCGTGGGCGTCGCGACGTGATGGTGAACGCGTTGACCGAGGCGGGCTTTAGATTCTCGGCGCCGGAGGGCGCGTATTACATCCTCGCCGACTTCACGGGGATCAGCGATCTGCGCGGGATCGAGTTCGCGATGTGGCTGGCGAAGGAAGTGGGTGTGGCAACGGTTCCCGGGACGAGTTTTTATCACGATCCCGGGCTCGGTGAAACCGTAACGCGCTTCGCCTTCTGCAAGAAACCTGAAACTCTCGCGCGAGCAACTGAACGGCTGCTGTCGTTAGCTGCTCGGGTATAACGAGCCTCCGCGCCCGATTTTCCCTCTTCAAAATCCGAACTTCCTATATTATAGTCTATAGACTATAATATCCTCGCTATTTTATAGGCTATAGCCTATTATTGAGAGATCAAATAATAGTCTATAGGCTATATATTTGCGGCACTCCGACCACAGCTCATTCCACCAAATACCATGAGAAAGGAACTTCGAAAACTCCGCGTGGAACAATTGGACGGGTTATTTGGCGAGGTACGCAGAGCCTTGGCTGCGTTCAAAATTCCTCGGAAAGGGTGGATTCGGGAGGTCCGCCAGTCGCTAGGCATGACAACCGAGCAACTGGCGAAACGACTGACTGTCTCTCAGCCGACGGCTTTCGGGCTGGAAAAGAGCGAGCAGGATGGAACGATCACGCTCCGCTCGCTCGAAAGGGCCGCCAGGGCATTGAACTGCGAGTTGGTGTACATGCTTCTGCCGAGAGCGAGTCTGCAACAGACATTCAGGCTACAAGCAGAAGACTACGTAATAAACCGCTTGAAAAGGGTGGCGCATACGATGTCGCTTGAGGAACAGGGCGTCTCACAAAGTCATATGCAGCGACAACTGAGCGAGATGACCGAACAAATCATCTCGAATCCTCCTCGAAACCTCTGGGCCTGAGCGTGGTGCCTCCGGTACCAGAGGGGACAACACCGCTTGATCCAGATGAGGCGGCAGATCTGATTCCGGATCACCTCATGACGACTGCGGATTTAAATGACTGGGAGGCAACGAACATAGTCCACGCCCAGGAGTGGGCGTTGGGAAGAAAACATCCGGACGTCGCTACCGAACATTTTGTGAAGTCGCTGCACCTTCGAATGTTCGATGAGACCTGGACGTGGGCAGGGAAGTACCGAGTATCCGAAAAATCAATCGGCTCGTCACCGCAGCTCATCGCGCCCCAGGTTCGCGATGCGTGCGCAAACGCTGCCTTCTGGGTTAAACAGCGCATTTTCGAGCCTACAGAGCTTGCTGTCCGATTTCATCACAGAATGGTCGCGGTTCATCCATTCCCGAACGGGAACGGTCGGCACGCGCGATTGCTGGCAGATGCACTCCTTTACTCGCTCGGAGTCGACCTTCTGACCTGGGGCAGCCAAGGTCTGCAGGCCACAGGCGAAGTGAGGCGAACCTATATCGACGCGCTCAGGTCGGCAGATAACGGTGACTTGTCGGGATTGATGCGACTCGCACGCGCATGATAGGATGCGGCGGAGCGGCTGACTCGGATCGCGGCGAGCGTGCAAGTTACTTCGCTGCGAGTTTAGCGAGCGTGGCCATCGGCAGGAACAGCTGGCCTTGCTCGTCACGCGCGAGTCGGGCGAGCAGGGTCGCAGAAAGCACCGGGTAGCGCAAAAGTCGCGCACGTTTCCTGTCGGTGTCCGGAATCCGATTTAACGGAATCGAGGTTGCGGCGACGGTGTAATACCCGATGACCCCGCGTGACTCCGCCTGGACGAGGACGTGAGTGGCTGACAGGCGGGATCGCATGTCCCTCAGGGCGCGCTCGCGAAGAAATCGCGCGAGCGACGGCTTTTCGCATGAGAAGCCGTCTCGGTCGTGCTGCTCCGTGAGCCGCTCGAAGCGATATAGCGGCGAGCGCGGTTTCAGGACTGGCTCATCGCCTTGTCGTACGCCTTCCAGGCCCGCTTCAGCCGCTCGCTGGGCGCAGGTGGATTGAGCAACGCGTCGAGCATCGCGAGCTGGTCACGTCGCGAGTAGCGCAGCGTGCGCACCTGCTCGAGTGACCGTTTGGATGCGCGCCGAAGCACCTTGAGGACGTATTCGCTGGGCTTCATGCCGTGCAGCTCCGCCGCGCGCGCCACGAGCTGCTTGTCATCCGGGGTGAGACGAAGCTCCAGCCGGTCAGAGCGGGTTCCTTTCCGCGCCGGCGCCGAAGCGGTTCCATGTGAAAGCGCTGGACGATCGGGCGGATCTCGAGATCAGGTTCCCGCGAGTCGAAGGCTACACCCAGGCGGTGAAGAGTCGGGTCACGGTGAACTGGCAGAAGGTCCCGCGTCTCGTCCTCGAGCCGGGCAGGTATCCGACGCTGGTGGACATGGCGGGCGTCTCGGTTGATTCGACGGGCAATTTCACGCCGGCGCTTCCCGGAAAGATGCACGAGATCACGATGAAGCCATTCTTCGAGGGGATGCGCGTGCAGCGCGGCGTCTTCCAGATGGCGTCAGCTCTGACGAAAAACTATCTGGCACAGCGCGACACGACTGTGCCGGCGCATATGCTCTTCCCGCAGCTCGAGGCGATCTGCCGGAGATTCGTGAACGAGCTCGTCGTCGCGCCTCCCGGCTCGGAACGCGTGCACGTGTTCCAGGCTCCGTACTACACATGGGCTGTCGAGATACTGCTCCAGCAGATCCAGCCCGACGTCTCGGCTGGTGAGAGCGCGGAGCTTCCGCGCCTCGAGGCGCTGCGCCCGGAAGGATCCACAGCCGACGTGGATTTCTGGACGAGCAAGAACGTGCGGGCAACACAGCGCAGTCACGTCAACTACATCGTCGGTGATTCCGGATGGGAAGCGCAGGCCGCCCACAAGTTCGACCACCACGACCGAGTCACCGCATTCGTCAAGAACGCCGGGCTCGGCTTCACCATCCCGTACATGCACGACGGGGAAATGCACGACTTTGTGCCCGACTTCATCGTGCGGCTCCGCGCAAACGATGGCGATGAGCCGGTCAATCTGATTCTCGAGACTAAGGGCTACGATCCGCTGCGTGATGTGAAGTCATCGGCCGCTGAGCGGTGGATCAACGCCGTCAATGCCGACGCACGATTCGGAAGCTGGCGATTCAGAATGGCGAACAGTGTCGCCGATGTGAGCTACATCCTCGACGAGAACGCGCTCGGCGCCTCAGGCCAGGTCTTTCAGTTGAACAATTCGTAGTCCCTTGATGCCTGGAAGCCTTCTGTCGTTTGTCACGAAGGCCGTGCAACGCGAAGCCAGTGCTGCGGCAATCTGCAATGCATCTGGAGTCCTGAGTCTGTAGACTGCCCGAAGCTGCGCAGCCGCCCGCAGGATCGGTCGATCGACTTCGACGAAAGAGAGACCGCGACTGCGGGTCAACAGAGCCTCGTACCGTTCCGAGATCGCGAGGTCACCGCTTCGATATGGAACTACGAGTACTTCGAGCAACGTGATTGATGAGGTGACCAGCGTTCGCTCTCCCATCGCCGCAGAGGCGAAGAGCGGCCGAACGACCGGAAGCCAAGCCGGATCTCTCTCCATGAAGTAGATGAAGATCGAAGTATCGAGCGCCACCGGTCCGTCTCCGAGCGCGCTCTTCAATCCCACGAGTCTCGCTCCTCATTTACGTACTTCGCGGCATCAATACCCTTCCAGAGCTCCTTGCCCAATCCCTCGAGCTCGAGAATCGAGAGCTCCTCCTGCTCGATTACCGATTCCGACAGGATTCGCGTGACCTCCTGCGACAAGGAACGATTCTGCCTCTTCGCGCGCGCCTTCAGCTTTCGATAGAGCGAGTCGGGTAAATTCTTTATGTTGAGCGTGGCCACGGGTTCCTCCATTATTCCTCCAATTTGGAGGATAACCGCTCGCACGTCAACGTCCGCAGTTCTTCCGACCCCCAACGTTTCGGGATATATTTGGTCAATGACCCGCGCCGAGATCACCACTCCCGAAATCCTCTCCGACGAGTCAGTCGTCGAGCTCTCACTCCGGCCCCAGCGGCTCGCCGAGTTCATCGGCCAGCCCAAGGTGAAGGAGAGCATGCGCATCTACATAGATGCCGCTATCTCACGCCGCGAACCGCTCGACCACACTCTCTTCTTCGGGCCCGCCGGACTCGGCAAGACCACCCTCGCCGAGCTCATCGCACGCGAGATGGGAGTCAACATCCGCACGACGTCGGGGCCGGCGCTGGAGAAGCCGGGCGACCTCGTCGGCACGCTCACCAATCTCCGTGAAGGCGACATCCTCTTCATTGACGAGTTCCATCGCCTGCGGCCGGTGATCGAGGAGTTCCTCTATCCGGCGATGGAAGACTTTCGCATAGACATCCGCCTGTCCGAAGGACCCAAGGCACAGACGATCACGATGCCGATCGAGAAATTCACTCTCGTCGGAGCCACGACGCGCCTCGGCATGCTCACTCCGCCGATGCGCGCGCGCTTCGGCATCGAGCAGCGGCTCAACTTCTATCCGGCGAGCGACCTCGAGACGATCGTCCGCCGCACCGCGGAAGTGCTCAAGGTGGAGATTGATGACGGCGGCGCCGAGGAGATCGCCTGCCGCTCACGCGGAACTCCTCGGGTCGCTAATCGCCTGCTCCGCCGCATCCGCGATTACGCACAGGTGAAATCGAGCGGGAAGATTTCGCGCGACATCGCCAAGGACGCGCTCCAGCTCCTCGACGTGGACCAGTTCGGGCTCGACGACATGGACTCGCGAATCCTCAAGACAATCATCGAGAAGTTCGATGGCGGGCCGGTGGGGGTCAAAACCATCGCCGCCGCAGTCGGCGAGGACGAAGGAACGATCGAGGAGGTCTACGAGCCGTTCCTGGTGCAGCAGGGATTTCTCCAGCGGACACCGCGCGGACGCATGGCGACGGCAAACGCGTACCGGCACTTCGGGTTTACCCTGCCCCCGAACGGGCCGACTCAACAATCGTCGCTCTTCTGAAAGCTCGCGATCCATTGAATTTCGACGGCACCCTCACAAGCCATTACGACTTCGACCTTCCGCCCGGCCGCATCGCGCAGACTCCGGCCGAGCGCCGCGACGAGAGCCGGCTCATGGTCGTGCGTCGCGAGACTGGTGAGATCGAGCACGGCACCTTTTGCGATATCGCCGGTCTGATTCCGGCCGGCGACGCAATCGTCCTCAATACCACCCGCGTCTTCCGCGCGCGCCTTCTCGGCACCCGTGACTCCGGCGCCCCCGCGGAGCTGCTGCTCCTCAAGCCACTCGGCGACAACCGGTACGAGGCGATGGTGCACCCCGGCGGAAAGCTCAAGGCAGGGCGCATCGTGCACGTCAGTCCCGATCTCGAAGCGGAGATAGTCGAGACGACCGAGCGGCGCACGCGCGTCGTGCATCTTCGGTCGCCCCTTCCCATCGAGGAAGCGATCGAACGGTACGGACATGTTCCGCTTCCGCCCTACATCAGGCGGAGCGACGAGGCAGCCGACGCCGAGCGATACCAGACGGTCTATGCGCGCGAATCCGGATCGGTCGCGGCGCCGACCGCAGGGCTGCACTTCACCCCCGAGCTTCTCGCCACGCTGGCGTCAAAGGGTGTCTCGCGCGCCGATGTGGTGCTGCATGTCGGCGCCGGCACGTTCAAGCCGGTCGAGGTGGCTGATCCCGCCGATCACGTGATGCACGAGGAGTCGTACTGGCTCCCGGCTGAGGCCGCGGCAATTCTCAACGCCACACGTGCAAACGGGGGAGCCATCTGGGCGACGGGCACGACATCGGTCCGCACACTCGAAAGCGCGGTGCGTCCCGACGGGACGTTCATCGAGAAAGCCGGCGACACAAGGATCTTCATCCGGCCGCCGTACGTCTTCAAGGCGGTGGACCACCTCATCACCAATTTCCACCTTCCACACTCGACCTTGCTGATGCTCGTGGCCGCCTTTGCCGGATACGACCTCATCAGGCGCGCCTATCGCGAAGCGATCGCGAATGAGTACCGCTTCTACTCATACGGCGACGCGATGGCGATCATTTAGGGAGATGAGCTTCTCTTTCTCGCTTCAATCCCGGGCCGGCTCCGCGCGAGCCGGCGTTTTCATGACTCCCCATGGCCCGGTGGAGACGCCGGCGTTCTTGCCGGTCGGCACTCTCGCCACGGTGAAGTCGCTCGACCCCGACGACCTCACCGCGATGGGCGCGACGATGATCCTGTCGAACGCGTATCATCTGCACCTCCGGCCCGGCGACGATATCGTGCGCGACATGGGTGGCCTTCACCGCTTCATGCACTGGAACGGCCCGATCCTCACGGACTCCGGCGGATTCCAGGTCTTTTCGCTGGCAGGGCTGCGCAAGGTCGCCGAAGAAGGGGTCGAGTTTCAGAGCCACATTGACGGATCGCGCCGATTCTTCTCGCCCGAGAGCGTGATGCGCATCGAGCGCAACCTCGGCGCCGACGTCATCATGCAGTTCGATCACGTCATCCCCGGACAGTCAGAAGAGCTGCCCGCGCGTGACGCCAGCGAGCGGAGCGTGCGGTGGCTGGCGCGATGCCTGGCGGAGTTTGAAAAGCTCGACGCGGAAGACGAGATTACCCGCGGATCGCAGGCCTTGTTTCCCATCGTCCAGGGCGGCATTCACGCTCATCTCCGGCGGGAAGCGGCCACCGCGATCACGTCCATGCACGACTGGGCCGGGTTCGGGATCGGCGGCCTCTCGGTCGGCGAATCCAAGCCGGCGATGTATGAGATGCTCGAAGTCGTGAACGACGCGCTCAACACGGAACGCCCGCGCTACCTGATGGGCGTGGGATTCCCCGAGGACATCATCGAGGGAATAAGGCGCGGCGTGGACCTGTTCGACTGCGTCGCTCCGACCCGCATGGGCCGGAACGGCACCGCTTTCACCCCGGACGGCCGCATCAACATCAAGCGCTCCGAGTTCAGGACTGATCCGCGACCGCTCGATCCGTCGTGCGATTGCGCGGCGTGTGCACGGTTCTCGCGCGCTTATATTCGGCATCTCTTCGTCAGCGACGAGATTCTCGGCCTCCGCCTGCTCTCGCTGCACAATGTACATTTCCTTCTCTCGCTGGCGCGCACGGCGAGGCAAGCGATAACGACAGATTCGATCGACGCGTGGAGCACCGAGTGGCTCGCGCGATACCATTCCCGCAACAGCTCTTCCCCATGACACAGATATTCCCCACGCTCGCTCTTCTTCAGGCCCCGTCGAGCACTCTGCTCGGGCCGATTTTCATGTATGGCGCGATCTTCGCCATCTTCTACTTCATTCTGATCCGCCCCGGACAGAAGCAGAGGAAGGCGCAGGAAGCGCTCATCCGTCAGGTGAAGCGCGGCGACGAGATCGTTACCACGGGCGGCATCATCGGAGAGGTCATTCACATCAAGGAGACCACGACCGGGGCCGGCGCCGCCGTTCCGAACGAGGACCGGATCACCATCAAGAGCGGCGAATCGCGGCTCGTGATCGAGCGCGGCCGCATAGCGCGCGTGATCCGTGGCTCCGGCGCACCGGTGGCCGAGGGGTGAAGATCCTCGACATCCGGGTCCTCGGCGACCCGGCGCTCCGCAAGGCGACCACTCCGGTCGAGGAGATCACCGACGACATCCGCACGCTCGTCTCGGAAATGTTCGACACGATGTACGCGGCGGAGGGCATCGGCCTCGCCGCGCCGCAGGTCGGGCGCACCGAGCGCATCACCGTGATGGACGTCGAGGGAGCCAGGTTCGCCCTTATCAATCCCGAGATCATCGGGCGCGAGGGATCGGTGCGCGGCGAGGAAGGATGTCTCTCGATTCCCGAGATCTTCGGCGACGTCACGCGCTCCACGCGCGTGATCGTCAAGGCCCTGAATGAGAAGGGCGAGCTGACCGAAGTCGAAGGGACCGAGCTGCTCGCGCGCTGCATGCAGCACGAGATAGACCACCTCGACGGAAAGCTCTTCATTGACTACCTGAGCGTGCTCAAGCGCCGCTCGGCGATGGCGAAGTGGGAGGAGATCAAGGACGATTATCCCGGCTTCATCAGAAAGGTCGCCCTCGAGAAGCACGGCCCGCACCACAGCGAGGGAGAGCTCTAGATGCGCGTCCTCTTCTGGGGGACGCCAGAGTTTGCCACGGCACCATTGCGGGCGCTGATCGGCGAGGGATTCGAAGTCGTCGGAGTGGTGACGCAGCCGGACAAGCCGACGGGGCGATCGCGCAAGCTCACCGCGCCTCCGGTGAAAGAGATCGCCGCGGAGGAGAGGGTCCCCTGCTTTCAGCCGGCCACGCCGAAGGACCCTGAGCTCTTCGAGATGATCGAGGCGATGACCCCGGACATTTCCATCGTCGTCGCATACGGCCACATCATGCCGAAGCGGATCATTGACCTGCCGCGCATGGGCACACTCAATATTCACGCGTCGCTGCTGCCGCTGCTGCGGGGAGCGGCGCCGATTCAGGCCGCCATACGCCACGGCTTTTCGCAGACGGGCGTGACGATCATGCGGATGGTCCCGGCTCTCGATGCCGGGCCGATCATTCTGACCGCCACCGCGCCGATTGCCAGCGACGAGACTTACGGCGAGCTCCAGAACAGGCTCTCCGAACTCGGCGCGCTGACGCTGATCGAGGCGCTCGCTCTCATCTCCGTCGGAGGTGCGCGTGAAACCCCGCAGGACGAATCGCTCGCGACGTACGCACCCAAGGTCACCCGTCGCGACGCACTCGTTGACTGGACACTCGGCATGGACGAAGTCTGCCGCGCGGTGCGCGCGTACGATCCGAAGCCGGGAGCGTTCAGCACGCTGAATGGTGTGGACGTGAAGCTGTTCGGCGCGCGAAAGGTGGCCAGGGAACGCGTGGAGCACGGCAATGCACCGCCAGGCACGGTGATCGCGATTCACGAAGGGCTCATCGTCTCGGCGAGTGACGGCGCAGTGTGCATCAGCGACGTGCAGCCAGCGGGCAAGAGCAGGATGAAGGCCGCGGAATGGGCGCGCGGGCGCGGTGCCACTTTCGGTGACCGGTTCGGCGTGTGACGCCGCAGGCTTTTCCGGTGGTTCACGCCGTCACCGACAGCGGCGCTGTATTGCACGGCAATTTTCTCGAACGCGCGTCTGGGATCATGAGGGCCCTCGGTCCTCGCGGCGCCCTGCACCTGAGATCTTCTCGCGCGTCAGCAAAGCAGCTCCACGAGCTGGCGACACTGCTTTCGCTGGTGCAGAAGAGCACCGGTTGCTGGCTGATCGTGAACGACAGGGTGGACATCGCCGCCGCCGTCGGCGCGCGGGGCGCGCAACTGGCGTCGCATTCGCTGGCCATCGCCGAGGCGCGGATTGTCGCGCCTGACCTGCCGCTGGGCGCGAGCATTCACAGTGTGGCGGAGGCATTGAAGGCGGAATCCGAGGGCGCTTCCTGGTGCGTCGCGGGAACGGTATTCGAGACGCCGAGCCACGTCGGCCGCGCGCCGGCACGAATCGAGTTCATCGAGCAGGTCGCCGCCGCGGTGAAGATCCCGATCATCGCGATCGGTGGGATCACGCCGGAGGATGTCGCGGCTCTGAGGCGCGCTGGCGCGTACGGCGTGGCCACCATCCGCGGCGCCGACTGGGATCGCGGACACGGGGCCTCCGCGGACGAGGACAAACTCATGAGGACACGGCTTCCGGTGACCACCGACGCCGGCTTTGCCGAACCGGTCACCCGCTATATTTCAGCCTATGATTCAGAGTCCGGGAGCGACCGGGATGATCACCCTGACGGTGAACGGGTCACCCCGGGAGCTGGCGCGGAATAGCACCATCGCGGGCCTCCTCGGCTCGCTCGGAATCGACCCCCGGCTCGTGGTCGTCGAGCACAACCGCGCGATCGTGCGCGACCGCGAAGCCTACGGCTCACTGAATCTCGACAACGGAGACGTGGTGGAGATCGTCCACTTCGTCGGCGGGGGCTGAGATGGGAATCGCAATCGAGAGTACGCTCGACACGGCGCCGTTGATCATCGGCGGGCGCGAATTCCGCTCGCGACTGATGGTCGGGACGGGCAAGTATGCGTCGAACGCCGACATGATCCGCGCGATCGAGGCATCCGGCGCCGAGGTCGTGACCGTCGCGGTGCGCCGCGTGGATCTGAGCCGGGCGAACGAGGAGGGGATACTTCATCACCTCGACCCCGGGCAGTTCTTCCTTCTGGCGAACACCGCGGGCTGTTACAGCGCCGACGAAGCGATCCGGTATGCGCGACTCGCTCGCGCGGCGGGATTCAACGAGTGGGTGAAGCTCGAGGTAATAGGCGACCAGGAGACTCTTCTGCCGGACACCACCGGACTTCTCGAGGCGACGCGCACGCTCGCTGCCGAGGGGTTCAAGGTGATGGCCTACACGAACGACGATCTGATCTCGGCGCTGCGTCTCGAGGAAGCGGGCGCGGTGGCGGTGATGCCGCTCGCGTCGCCGATCGGATCGGGGCTCGGGATGCTGAACCCGTACGCCATTCGCACCATCAAGCAGCGGCTCGGCGTACCAGTGATCGTGGACGCGGGCGTGGGTACTGCGTCTGACGCCTGCATCGTGATGGAGCAGGGTGTGGACGGAATCCTGATGAACACGGGAATTGCCGCCGCGTCCGATCCACTGCGCATGGCGACGGCGATGCGGCACGCGGTCGAGGCGGGCCGGCTCGCGTATCTCGCCGGTAGAATGCCGCGGCGCGAAGTCGCGGTTCCATCATCTCCGCTTACGGGCATGCTCGACGGATGAGTCAGCAGGGCGGTGGTCTTCAGGTTGCGGTCGGCGGCGTGACGACGCCGCGGGTGGTGGCGGCAGGCATCTGCGCCGATCTCAGATCGGGAGAGATGCTCGACAGCTCTTTCGAGCGCCGTGCCTCCGGGCTCGATGGGCGCGACCGCCGCTGGCTGCGCGAGCTCGTGTATGGAATGCTGCGGGCGCGCGGCGCGACAGACGCAATCCTCGAGGAGCGCGTGCGCGGCGGGCTGAGTCGCGTTGACGCGGATCTGGTGGATCTGATGCGCCTCGGCGTTTACCAGCTGCTGCACATGGGAAGCGTACCCGCGTATGCGGCGATCGCGCAGACCGTCGAGCTCGCGAAGGTGAGACACGGCATCGGCGCCAGCAAGCTGATGAACGCGGTGCTGCGCCGCGTTGACAGGGAGAGCGCCGATCTTTCTGTTCCGCTGCCTGCCGATCCGCTCGAGGCGATGGCGGTGAAGTACTCGCATCCGGGATGGCTCGTTGCGCGTTGGCTGTCGCGGTGGGGAGAGGAGAGTACGGCGGTTCTTCTGATGAAGAACAACTCCGAAGCGCCGGTGGTGATTCGTCCGTTCGGAATCGTGCGCGAGCAGCTCGAGGCGATGCTCGAGGCTTCGGGAGTGGATGTCGAGGACGCGCCACTGGCGCGCGAGAGCATTCAGATCTCGGGAGGCATCTCGCTCACCGAGCTCGGAGCGTTCAAGCAGGGATTGTTTTTCGTTCAGGATCCCGGCTCGACGCTGGTGACACAGTACGCGGCGATTCCGCAGGGCGCGGTCGTCGCCGATCTGTGCGCGGCGCCGGGTGGCAAGGCGCTCGAGCTGAGCCGCACCGCGAGCGTCGTGCTGGCATTGGATCGATCGCCGCAGCGGCTCGTTCGCCTGCTGGAGAATCGGGCGCGGCTGGAGGTGAGCAATCTCTACGTTGCGGCGGGCGATGCGCGCTTTCCGGCAATTCGCGAAGCCGATGCAGTGCTGATAGACGTGCCATGCACGGGTACGGGGACGTTCAGGCGTCATCCCGATGCGCGCTGGCGTCTCAAGGCCTCCGACCTGTCGGCGATGGCGGCGCTCCAGGCGAGCATTCTTCGCGCGGCCGCGAGCGTGGTGAAGCCGGGCGGGCTGCTCATCTACAGCACATGCTCGCTCGAGCCCGAGGAGAACGACGCGCAGGTGGAGGAATTTCTCGCGCGGAATCCGGAGTGGACGCTCGAGCCGCCGCCGCAGGGAGTGGTGCCGGCTGAGACGATTGACCGTGGATATCTCCGAGTTCTTCCGCAGGTGCACGGCAGCGACGGAGCTTTCGCGGCCCGGCTCCGAAGGAGCCAGTAGGTGAATGCCCGCGCGCTGCCGAAGCGCGCGTTCCCATATCTGATCGTGGCAGTAGGCGGATTCCTCATCGCCTACGTTCTGCTTTTCCTGTTTGCGTTTCCAGCCGACGTTCTGCCGGACGACGGGCGCATTCCGCGAGTGGTGGGGATGAGCTTCAACGATGCGGCGGCGGCACTCGATAAGGCGGGGTTCCATGCTCTCAGGGGACAGACTCGCTTTCACAAGACGACTCCCGAAGGCGTGGTGCTCGAGCAGGATCCGCCGGCGGGAAGCGTTCAGAAGCGCGGTGCCGAAGTCACCATCGCGGTGAGCGGCGGACAGGCGACGGCCGCCGTTCCCGAAGTGCGCGGCTCGACACAGCAGCAGGCGCAGATCGCGATCGAGACTGCCGGCTTCCAGTTCGGCAGCATCTCGCAGCAGACCAGTGGTCAGCCGCGCGGAGCGGTGATAGCGACCGATCCCGCCGCCGGCACGACGCTCGCGCTACCGGCGACGGTCAGCATCACGCTCAGCCAGGGCCCTTCGAGCGTGCAGATTCCCGACCTCACGGGACGCACGCTAGCCGACGCGCGCTCGACCCTCGAGCAGCTCGGACTGCACCTCGGCGCGACGACACGCGACACGAGCTCGTTCATGCCCGAGAACACGGTTCTTGGCCAGGCGCCGCCGCCGGGATCGGCCGTGTCCGCGGGAGCGAGCGTGAATCTGCGGATATCGCTCTTCCCTCCCCCGCCGCGCCTGTCGCCGGTGGACACGCTCCCTTCACTCGACTCGCTTCACCTCGCGCCCGGGGGCGCACGATGAAAGCACGCATCGCTCCATCCATTCTCAGCGCGGACTTCGGCCGACTCACTGAAGAGATCGCGATGTGCGAAGCAGGGGGTGCCGACCTCATCCATCTCGATGTGATGGACGGGCACTTCGTGCCGAACATCACTTTCGGAGAGAAGATGATCGCGACGGCGCGCAAGGCGACATCGCTTCCCCTCGATGTGCACATGATGGTGCACGAGCCGGAGCGGTATTTCGACGCCTTCGCCGCGGCGGGTGCGACCGGAATGACGATTCACGTGGAGGCCGCGCCGCATCTCCAGCGCCAGCTCTCCCGCATTCGCGAGCTGGGCTGCGCCGCCGGCGCCGCCTTGAATCCCGGTACGTCGCTGATCTCGGTGCGCGAAGCGATCGCCGACCTCGATCTGCTGCTCGTGATGACCGTGAATCCCGGATTCGGCGGACAGGAGTTCATTCCCGGATCGGTGGACAAGGTGGGACGCGCGCGGCTGCTGCTCGACGAGCTGCGGAGCAATGCGGCGCTCGAGGTGGACGGTGGCATTTCGCGCGAGACCATTCACAGCGTATGGCGCGCCGGTGCAGACACGTTCGTCGCGGGAAACGCAGTGTTCACTGCGCCTGATCCGAAAGTGGAGATCAGGAAATTGCGCATGCTCTGCCTCGAGACCGCATGACGGCGCGGAGACAGCTCGCGGTAGTGATGGTCGCGGTCGGCGTGGTGATCGCCGTCATCGTCGGCGGGAGGATGCTGCTCAAGAACGAGCTGATGCCGGTCGGAGTAGGGGTTGACGCACCCGATTTCACCGCCATGACGATTGACGACAAGCCGCGGCCAAAGACGCTCGCCGACTACAAGGGCAACGTCGTCATGATCAACATCTGGGCGACGTGGTGCACACCCTGTCGCATCGAGATGCCGAGCATCGAGCAGCTTCACCAGGCCTACGCCGCGAAAGGGCTGAAGATCGTCGCGGTGAGCGTGGACAATCCCGGCACTGAGCCCCAGATCCGCAGCTTCGTGAAGCAATTCAACCTCTCGTTCGAGGTCCTCCACGATCCCGGCGGCCAGGCGGGCAGGATCAGCCGCGACTATCAGACGACCGTGTATCCGAAGACAGTCATCATCGGCCGCGACGGGATCATCAGGAAGATGCTGCTCGGTAGACACGACTGGAACTCCGCCGAGAACCGCGCGCTGATTGACCGCCTCCTCGCGGACACGGTGGATTAAGCGGTGGCGAGGATACTCGGCATCGAGACATCCTGCGATGAGACGTCGGCATCGGTTCTGGAAGGAACTGGTGACGACGTCGCGCTCGAGTCGCTGGTGATTCTTTCGCAGGACGTGCACAGGGTTTTCGGTGGTGTGGTGCCGGAGATCGCGTCGCGGGCCCATCTCACGAGCATCGTTCCCGTCGTATCGAAAGCGCTGAGTGACGCTGGCGCGGACATCGGCGACCTCGACGCAATCGCGGTGACGTCCGCGCCCGGACTCATCGGCGCGCTTCTGGTGGGCGTGTGCTACGCCAAGTCGCTGGCATTTGCGCGTGGCATTCCGGTGATAGGCGTGCATCACATGGAAGGACATCTCTTCGCGACGGCGCTCGAGCACCGCAATGCTGTGCCGCCGTTTACGGGCCTTCTCGTGTCGGGCGGACACACGCTGCTGCTCGACGTGGAGGAATGGGGACGCTACCGGCTGCTCGGCGCAACGCGCGACGACGCGGCCGGCGAGGCGTTCGACAAGGTGGCGAAGCTGCTGGGCCTTCCGTATCCGGGCGGGCGGCACGTTGAGGCGCTGGCGAATGAGGGCGATCCGTCGCGCTTCCGGTTCAGCAGGCCGATGGTTCGCCGCAAGGATACGCCGGACGATCCGGACTTCTACCAGTTCTCGTTCAGCGGCCTCAAGACCGGCGTGCTGAACGCGGTCCGCGCAAGCGAAGACATCGAGCGCGATAAACGCGACATCGCGCGCGGATTCCAGGATGCCCTGATCGGCTCGCTGGTGGAGAAGACGTTCCGCGCGGCAGAAGCGTTCGGGCGGAAACGAATCGTGCTCGGGGGAGGTGTGGCATGCAACTCGACGCTGGCCACGGCGATGAGCGAGCGGACGAGCGCGATTGGTGCTACTGTATTCGCGCCGGCGCCGCGTCTGGCGACCGACAACGCCGCGATGATCGCTCGTGCCGGGCTCTTTCATTTCGAGCGTGGCGAACGGTCGGAGCTGGACCTGAATGCTTACGCGAGCCAGCCGATTCCCGGCCTGGTTGCGGCCTGACTTTCTCAATCCGATGCCATACATCTTCGCGCAGATAGTTCACCACCCGGTCTCGTACAAGCTCGGACCGCTCCAGTTCACCGGCTTCGGATTCGCGATGCTGATGACGTTCGTCATCGGGCAGATAGTCCTGCAGAAGGAGATGGAGCGCAGAGGGCAGGATCCCTCGCCTGCCGGCGACATGATCTTCGCCGCAGTCGTCGGCGGTCTCCTCGGCGCCAAGCTCTACTACGCGATCCTGATGGGCGACGCGGGCTCGATCTTCAGCCGCGCCGGATTCGTGTTCTGGGGCGGACTCATGGGCGGAATCATTGCCGTCACGGCGGTGGTGAAGTGGAAGAAGCTGAGCGTCGCGCGCGTGAGCGATTCGGCCGCGCTGGCTCTTTCCGCGGGGTATGCCATCGGACGAACCGGATGCTGGGCCGTTGGCGACGATTACGGCCGGCCGTGGAACGGCCCCTGGGCGGTGATGTTCCCCGAGGGCGCTCCGGCGTCCACGGTGGCCAACATGACCAGCATGTTCGGCGTGAAGTTTCCGCCGGGGACTTCACCGACAGAAGTGGTCGCGGTGCATCCGACTCAGCTCTACGAAGTGCTGATGGGAACGGTCATGTTCCTCATCCTGCTGCGCTTTCGCACGCACAAGCACGGCGACGGCTGGATGTTCGGATTCTACTGCCTGCTCGCGGGTATCGAGCGTTTCATCGTCGAGTTCTTCCGCGCAAAGGACGACCGGTTCTTCGTCGGCGGACTCACGATGGCGCAGGTCATCGCGATCGTCTTCGCGCTCTTCGGAGCGATCTGGATGTCCATGCGATGGAACCCGTCGCAGAATGGTGCAACTCCGGCGGGCCGCCGCGCTGCATAGTCACGCGCGGTGCGGGCTGACCTCCGTACCCGGCGCTGCGTCCGAGGTGGGCTGATGGAGCTGATCGTACGCCTTCCCCGCCACTATCACGTGTCGCAAGACACCGTCGAAGAGCTCGAGACGGCAATCCTTTCCGACGAGCGCGTGGTCCCCGCGCAGATCAATCCAGCCGTCGAATCGGTATTGGATGGCGCCGTGCGCCTGCTGCGCCGGGCCGGCGTGGATGCCGGCGCGATGCTGCGGGTGAGCAGCCGCTCGGCGACATCGGAGAGACCGGAGCGCGATTACTTCGCAGTAATGATGGGACTCGACGCGGTGACGAGTGCGCCGTGGTTTGTCCGACGCGCGCGCAGGAGCATCTACCTGTTCGATGCATGGCCAGGCCGCTACGCGGACATCACGAAGTACACCGAGTCGTGGGGCATTCAGTACGCTTTCGTCTCGTCTTCACAGGCGGCGGCGCGGCTCGGTGAGATCAGCGAGCGGTGCACATTCATCTGGGTTCCCGAGGGAGTGGATCCGTCACGCTACCAGCAGCGGAGCTGGATCGAGAAGGACATAGACGTTCTGCAGCTGGGCAGGAAGTACGACGCGCATCACGCGGCGATCGCGCAGCCGCTCGAGAATTCCGGACATACGTACCTGTACGAGAGGCAGAAGGGCGGGATCGTCTTCCCAACACGCGCCGATTTCGTCGCCGGCCTCGCGCGGTCGCGAATTTCGATCTGTGTCCCGTCGAGCATGACTCACCCGGAACGAGCCGGCGACGTCGAGACGATGACGATCCGGTACCTTCAGTCAATAGTGTCGAAGTGTCTCGTCCTCGGCCACGCGCCCGCCGAGATGATCGAGTTGTTCGGGTACAATCCGGTGATCGAGACAGACATGCACGATCCCGTCGGCCAGGTCCTGCACATCCTCGATAACTACGAGGACTACCTGCCGCTGATCGAGAAGAACTTCGATGCCGTCATCGGCCACCATACATGGAGATCACGGTGGGAGCGCATGGCCGTCGTTCTGTTTTCCGATGTCAGCCGGCCGCGCGCGCCTCGCTCGACGGCATGAACGTCTTCACGATCATGAACAGGAAGAGCGCGATCAGAATCGCCTGAGCGACGACGGTCTCCATGCTCGGGAAGATTCCCATCGAAGGCACGCTGGGCATGCTCCTGAGGACCGTGATGCCGATGAGGTTCCCTTCCTGCAGCTCGCGAATTCCCTTCCCGGCGAAGACGAAAGCCATGTAGTACAGCAGCACGCTCGTCACGGTGAAAAAGGGCCGCATCGGAATCTTCACACCGAAGCGATAGAAGAGCGTGAAGATCACCGCCAGCAGCGCGAACCCGACGACGATGCCGAGCGACAGCGGCAGCGCGATGTTTCCTTCGCTGAACAGCGCCTGGTAGAACAGCGCCGTCTCAGCGCCCTCACGGAAAACCGCGAGGAAAGCGACGATCGCGAGCGCCTTCCCGCCGCCGTGATCGAGGGCCGTGCTGACCTTTTCGCGGATGAACTTCTGCCACTTCGCGGCCTCGACTTTCGAGATGAGCCAGTAGCTCACCGAGAAGAGGACAGCGACGGCGACGAGCATCGTGGCGCCCTCGACGATCTCGCGGCTGGCCGGGAGATGCTTGAAGAAGGTCTGAAGGATGACCGCCATCGCAGCGCTCGCGAGAAGGCCGAGCCCGACGCCCATCCAGATGGAGCGGAGGCGGTCGCGGTTGCCGGTCTTGATGAGGAACGCAACGAGGGCGCCGATGACGAGGATCGCCTCGAATCCTTCGCGCACAATGATGAGGAGCGACTGAAAGAAGGCGCCCCATCCGCTGCCTGTCGGGCGCGTCAGCTCGACGACACGCGGAAGATCGAGCGCGATGGCATCGCGTGACCGCTGAGCGACGCCGAGATCCGATCCGCGGAGCGCGCCCTTGAAGTCGGCGAAGTGGCGCTCCATGGAAGCGACAAGCCCCGGCTGCCGGGCGCGGGCAGGCGTTTCCAGCGGCTCGAACGCGATGTAGGCGTCGAATGCCCTGTCACCCGCTTCGACCGTCCGGCCGGACTTCGCGAAATCGAGCGCGCTGTCGAGCAGGGCGAGCACCGAGCGCGCCGCCACGGCGCCGGGAGCGGCGCTGGCGTCCGCAACAGCCGCCGGGAGCTCCATCTTCACGCCGCGCATCGTGTAGATGTAGTTCACGACGTTCCAGCGGTCCTGCGGAGAGAGAGCACTGAAGGATGCCATCGGAGTTCCGCGCACTCCGACCGATACGACGTTATACGCCAGCGTAGGTGTGAGAGCCGGGGTCAGCTTCGCCGATCCGATCCCGGCAACGGGGACAGGAGAAGCCGCTGCGGCCGGGCCGTTCCCGAGGCCGAGGGCGCCGTGACAGGATGAGCAGCTCTGCGTGAAAACGACATGCCCGCGCGCCGTATCGAGCGGAGCGCTCGGCAGATCGAGAGCGCCGGCGGCACCGAGGGCGCCATTGAAACGCGCATGGATCAACCGGATGTCTGCCGGCGCCACGCGGCTCTTCACGGCCTGGATCAGCGTATCGAGCACCGCCTGCGTAAGCGGTGCATTGTAGCCCTTGAGACGCTGAGCGACCCTCCGGGCATCCTCGAGGAATTCCGTGGTCTCGGCGTACTCGTCCTGCGAAATAAGCTTTCCCTTGCCGTCTACGGCCTTGCCATACTCTTCAACGGCAACACTTACGATGCTGGAGAGGCGTTTCGCTGAGTTTTCCTGTGCGCCTCCGACCGAGGAGAGTACGGTCAGAAGGAGGACGGTAAGCCGACCGATAGCGAGACCTGATTTCATTGCCGAGTAAATCTATCAGGATACGTACTTGGGGCAATCCGGGGGCGGGGGCCAAACCTGCTCAGGCGCTCCCGGAGTACCGGTACTCTCCGGCGAGCTCACGGGCAGAGAGCGCGGCGCGGTTGGCGGTGCGCGCCTCGTAGCGCGCCATGAACGCGGGCAGACGCTCCGGAGTGAAGCCGCTGCGCTCGAGGCCAAGCGATGCGATGGCCTGCTCGATGGATTCGGGCGGGCCTTCGACCTCGACCAGCGGATCCATTCGTGGATACTCCTCGAACCTCACGACCGCGCCGCCAAGGGAATACTGCCAGATGCGACGCTCGATCTCGCGGATGACGATGAATCCGAGATTTTCCAGGATCTTCGCGAGCGCGTCTGGATCGCCGGCACTGGTCGAGATTTCCTCCCGCACCTTGTAACCGGTTTCGTACTGTGTGGGGCCCTTCCAGTCGAGCTGACCTTCCCTCGCGCCGTCCCGCTCGTAGATGCGCAGTCTCAGCACGTGATCCAGCATGAGCATCTCACCGGCGGCGTCCCCATACCGGAGATCGATCAGAGTGCCTTCGTAGACGAGCGTGCCACCGGCCTGCTCGACCCTGGCGCGGCGCGCGGCGATGTCATCCACCACGCTCTTGAGCTCGACCTCACGCATTCATGATCCGTTGCATCACGGCATGGGTGTCGGCGAGCGTCTCGAAGACGGCATAGGGATCGTGCTCCTGCAACTGCGCAACGGTGTATCGGCCGGTGGCGACTCCGATGGCGCGCGCGCCGATTGATTCGCCGCACCGGATGTCAGCAGGAGTATCGCCAATGACGATCAGGCGATTGCCTTCGACATGCCTTCCGAGAACCTCGCGCGCGCGGCGCTGCGCGACGGCGGGAAGCTCGGGCCGTTGCTCATGATCGGATCCGAACGCATTCACCTTGAACCGCGAGATGTCGATTCCCGCGGCGCCGAGCTTGGCGCGCGCGCCGTCGGCGATGTTGCCGGTGAGGAGGCCGAGCACGATGGAGCCTTCGCGCTCGAGCTCGTCGAGCAGCTCACGAACTCCGGCGAAGACGTGCACCGTCCGTCCGGGCGACGCGAGCTCATCGTGCAATCCGGCGAGATACGCGGCGAGCAGCTCGCTCATCTGCGCATCTATCTCCTCATCGGTCAGACCCTCGAGCTTCATCAGCTCGCGAACGATCTGGCGGTCGGTCTTCCCATCGTAGTGGTAGTCGGCGTTCCCCGCAGATCCGAAGACATGCGTGAGCGCGCGCACCATCGCGATGCGGCCCACTCCACCGCTCTGGAGAATGGTTCCGTCAATGTCGAAAAGGACGACTCTCATGTGCGTGTCAGGAAAAGGCCGGTCATGATGGTTCCCGTTCCTACACCCTGCCACACAGTCGGTGCCTCGCTGAGGAAGATCCACGCGACCGCAATGGCTATCACCGGTTGAAGGTTGGCGTAGACGGCGGTGCGCGTCGGGCCGAGGATGCGGAGCCCGCGATACCAGAACAGATATGCGACTCCCATCGAGATGACGCTGGCGTAGAACACTGCGCCCCACGCGGCGAATCCGACATGTGACCAGTCGGTCGTCGCGAGAGCCGGCGTCGTCAGAACGATCATCGGGACCGAGCCGCCAAGCATCGTGAATGCGGAAAGGTGGATCGCGTCCATGCGCCGCGCATACGGCTGGAGAAGTACGGTGAAGGCCGTCCAGCAGAGAGTTCCGCCGAAGACGAGGAGGGTGCCGGGCAGCGTGGAGTTGCCCTGACCCGATCGCGCACTGCCGAGCACTACGAGCACGACGCCGGCGAGAGAAAGGGCGATCCCCGCGATCACGCGCCGGTTCACCCGCTCGACGCCGCCCACGCGGCTCACGATGGCGATCAAGGCCGGAGTAGCGGCGACGATCAGCGCGGCATTGCCGACCCGTGTGCGCGAGAGCCCCTCGACAAAGAAGATCTGATAGAGCCCGTTGCCGAGCATGCCGAGCAGCATGAGCGCGAAGATATCCTTGCGCTTCGGAAATTTCGCGCTGCGCGCAGATGCGAATCCGACAAGGACGACAGCCGCGAGCATTACCCTGAGCCCGGCGAACGCGAGCGGGCTCATGACCTCGGTACCGAACTTCACCACGCTGAAATTGACGCCCCAGATGAGAGTCATGAGAAGGAGAAGCGCGTCGGTCTTGCCGAATCCGGCGTCTGTCTGGCTCTGCGTCATCGGGTGTAAACTAGCTAGTCGCGGCTCGCTCCTGCTACTTTCTGCCGATGCACATTTCGTTTGCCGTGTTCGCCGATGGAGCGAATCTCTCGCAGGAAGGAAAGCTCAACGTGCTGGGTGTGTTCGACGCTCTCGCAGTGGCCGGCTTTCCGTCGCTTCATCCGCGCACGCACTTCGTCGTCCGCCTCAAGGGCGGCGCCGAGGATACCGGCGCGCACCGGCTGACGTTCAACTGGGTCAATCCCTCTGGCGAGGTCCTCTGGTCCTCGGACGGCGAGCTCAACGTGGCTCCCGGACCCAATCCGGCGTTCGAGATGGACCTCCCGATCATCGCCGTCATAGACCTTCCCCTCAACATGCCGGGACTCTACACGATGCAGGTCTCGCTCGATGGGGGTCTGACCGCCGAGGTGCGTCTCCATGTCGGCAGCAATGCGCAGGTCGTGATGCCGCCGCCAACGGGGATGTTCAGCTAGCTGAGATCGCGGGCAAGAATCCTTCTCGCAAAGCGGAAGTTCGCCAGCAGCGTCCGCACGTACTCGTCGGGCCTGTCGAACGACTCCAGACAGTGCCCGCCGCGGCCGAGCGCCAGATGCACAATGCGGTGCGGAACGATGGACAGAGCCACGTGCGTGATGTGCCCGTCTTCGCGATCGGAAAAAAAGAGAAGGTCCGCCGGCTGAATTCGCTCGAGCCCCCCCTCGACATGGACGCCCTGCGTCGCCTGCTGCGACGCATCGCGAAGGAGCCGGATTCCGTGCAGCGCGAATACGGTCTGCACCATCCCGGAGCAGTCGGCGCCCCACGGAGTGATGCCGCCCCACTGGTAGTACGTACCCTGGAACAGTCCCGTCGCCGACGCCACGATCGCGTCGGCTTCCGCGGGAAAGATCTCCCGTCGGCGTGTCAGATCGAGTGCACGGCCGGCGACGCACCACCCGTTCTTCACGATTCCACCGAGCGGCAGATCGATCGTCACACCTTGCGAGTCGCGCATGCTGCATCCCATCGAGATCTCGCCTTCCGTGTCCCAGCCCCACTGGTCGGTGCCGGGCCCGTCGGCGGGCTCGCAGAAGCCTTCGTGGAGCCATCCCTCGTAACCGTCGGCGCCGCGCACTCGCAGATACCGGCCCTCGGTACCGCGCACCTCGGCGCAATGTCCATAGAGGATCTGCGTCTCCTGACTCGCCGGCGCTCGCGGCTCGCGCTGAACCGGGGCGATGGGGGTTCGGGCGCGGATGTATCGTGGGCTCAATGCTCGGGCCAGTCCATGAGCGGGATCTCGCGCGGTGGCGTGGCCGGCGGCTCCGCGGCTTTCCCCTCGGAGCATTTACGGCATTGCATCACGCCGCGAAAGCTGCAGATGACGCAGATGAAAGTCCCGCACTCGCTGCACGGGTACCCCTCCGACGCGCGCTCCTCGTTTCCGCAGGAGCGGCAGATCATCGCGTCCTTCTCGCGAAGATCGGCCATCGCTAGAACCTCCACGTCCGGAAGAAGTCGAATCCGAGCTGCCGCGGAGTCTGCTGCTGAATCTGCGGCGCGTTGCGCGCGCAGGTGACGTCGCTCGATCCCGGCTCGATACCCGCCTGCGCCGTATAGATCGAGTTGAACCTGTACTCCAGCTTGAGGCCGAAGTTGTCCTTGAAGTTGTTAGCGTTCACGAAGCAGAGACCGGTGCTGAGACCGAGGAACCAGTTGCTGCCGATCTGCTTGCCGACGATGGCCCTCGAGTTCAGAAGACTGTAGAGATAGGGATCGGCCGTCTGCGCCGCCCGCGTATCGTTGATCCGTCCGGTCTGGATTTCCACGATGTCCACCAGATTCCTCGGAATCGCGCTCGTCAGCAGGTTGCCGCCATACCTCAGGGCAAACGATGCCAGCTGCGACCTGTACAGTCCCTGCGAGTTGTCGAGCGCGAACCCCGGCTCGCCGGTTATTAGATAGCTCAGAAGATCCGATTGCGACAGCGGCAGGTTGTCGGGATTGTCGAGCACGAGCGTTGGCCTGGCAAGAGTGCCGCCGATGTTCACACGGACCCGGATGTCGCGAAGATTGGCGCTGCGCTGGTTGGGCTGCCGGACGGTATGGATGGCGCGGATGTCGAGCGTCGGATTGAGATCCGGCGTGCCGAAGAACCTCAGGCTTCCGCTCTCGACGTCGAACGTCGGCTGGACGAAAGGATCTACGAGCGTCAGCCGGTATGTTCCGCGCACCGCGTTCAGCGTGCCCTCGAGCGCAAGCTGCGACCGCTCGCCCGTTTGCGGGCTTCGCCCCAGCGTCACGTTGAGCGAGCCGCCAAGCTTCACGTTGGCTTCCGACGAGCGCAGCCAGACCGCGTCGCCGATGTTCACCGCGACATTCTCCAGCGTGAGATTCCGCGCGAATTCGCTCGGCGTCTCCGGCAGCAGCTTCCGGTCGCGGGCGAGCAATGTATCGACGATCCCGGCGAATTCGGGGTCACTCAGATCCACGATCTGCTTCGTGAGCAGCTCGGGGATGTAGATCGTCCCCCGGTCCACGAGCACCGCTCCCGTCACCCGCGCCCGCCTGTACGGGCCACTAAGCGTGAGATCCTCGTCGGTCGAGATGTCCAGCGAGGCGAGTCCGGGCTTCTCGACGATGTGGAAGTTCCTGGCCTGGGCGCGGAGCGCGAACACGGGATTCGTGTACTCCTGCAGACTCACGAATCCCTGCACGCCGAGCGTGCCCCGGCGCACCCGGTTCGTCTCCGCCGACATCCGCTGAATGAAAACCGTGTCGCGCTCGAGCAGCACGTCGGCGTTCACCCTGTCGAGCGTGAGCCCGACGTTGGTGAGCGTGGCCGATCCGTTCTTGATACGGAACTGGCCATCTATGACGGGCTGTTTCACCGTGCCGCGCACGTCCACGTTGGCGACGAGAGATCCGTGTGCCTGCTGGAATCCGGGAACGAACGCCTCGAACACGCCGAGGTCAACGCTGTCGGTCCTCAGGTTGCCCCGCACCGAATCGCCGGTGAGACGAACGTCGCGGATCGCCAACCGGGCCGTGCTGGAGTATCGCAGGATGAGCGAATCGAGCGATCCTCCTCCCGGCAGGAGCGTCACGTGCGCCGGCGCTTCCATCCGGTAGTTGCTGCCGCTCGATACAGTGACGACGCCGCTGTCCACCACCACCAGCGTCGTATCTCCCGCTCGGCGGGCCGACCCTCCGATAGTCGAGACGACGCCGCCCTCGCTGGTGAGCCGCGCATTGAACGCACCGCTCGTGGCAGATTTGAGTTCGCCCGTCGCGCTCAACGACGTGAAGCCGAACGCGCCCGCGCGGATGGTGTCGGCGTTGAACGAGATCTGACCCGTCGGCCGATCGGGAAGCCCGCCGAGGGAGAATTTGCCGGTGATGTGCTCGACGCTCCGTCCCTGGACGGACAGCTCGCGTCCGCTCATCGTCCCGTCGAGCGCGAGGAGATCCTTCGTGCCGCGCAGCTCTCCGGTGACGCGGAGCGCGCCGCGCAGCGAATCGCCCGAGATGGCGGTGTTGCGGCCGATGTAGCGCTTTAGGTCCGCCAGTGAATCAACCGACAGATTGAACGAAAGCCGCCCTTCCATGCCGGGGATGAGCCCGACCGTGCCCGATGCGGAGGCATGCGCGACATCGCCCTGCACGACCAGCGTGTCCACGTGCGCGATGCCGTTGTCCAGCCGCACGCTTGCCCGGGACGACCCGATGTTGAGCTTCTCGACGGTTCCTTTCACCGATCCGCCGATCGTGCCGGTGCCGACGACGAGTGAATCACCGACGAAGTCAATCGAGTAGTTCCCGGCGAGCGTCGTGCGCGGCGCCTTCGGATTCTGGAGAAGCGCGCGAAGGTCGAGATTGGCGACGGTGCCCGTTCCGTGAGCGCCGTACGTCGGGAGGTTGCTGTCCACGGTTCCCGCGTACACGATGACTCCACCCGCTCCCGACAGCGTCGTCTCCACCTGGAGATTGACCGGCTCGCCGCGCATGCGTATGGGGCCGGTGTAGTCGCCGCGCAGCGGAATGTCAGGATATGACCGCGCCAGCGTCGTCATGGAAAGCGGCGCTCCCTGAAGATCAAGATCGTACGACATGAACGTGGCGTGCGACGTCATGCGGCCGCTGCCGGTGATCCGGGAGATCGGCAGACTGCCATCGTGATGCACCAGGTCCGCCTGCGAGAAGCGAACGTCGAGCCAGAGAGAATCGAGACGCGTCGTTCCGGAGACGGTCCCCTTGAGAGCCGGGAAGAGCGGGTTGAGATACTGGAGCGTGCGCAGATCCAGCGTCTCGATGTTCACATCGAAGCCGTGGAACACAGTGAACGCCGGCTGGAAGATGTCGAGCTCGCCGCGAGCCGAGCCGCGCGAGATCGCTCCCGGCACGTTCGCGTCGGAGAAAGTGAACTTCGTCTCGTCCACCTTGAACCTGTTGAGCGGACCGCCGGAAGCGTGAACGTATCCGGTGAGCTGGCCACGCCATGGGTACGGGAACGGCTTCCCGTTGAATATGCGGATGAGCGTGAAGTCCAGCGGCGCGCCCACGAGGCTCACGTCCTTCAACACCAGCATCGGACCGCCGACTCCGTAGGTCATGTCGCCCGTGAGACGCGACTGGGTGGTGCGCACATCCATGTTCTTCACCGCGTAGTCCATGATGCGCGGATGCCTGACGTTGTTGATGTACAGATCGAGCCGGCCGCCCCCGGTCGTCGGCAACGTCGGATAGACCCACGCGATGTCGCTCATTGAAACGGAATCGCCGACTACGTGAATGTCATAGCGCAGCGGAAGGTTGCTGCCCCAGACGAGCTTTCCCGAGGGAATGCGGCCCTTCGACGCGGCCAGATCGAACCCCGGAGACTGTATCCAGATGGAATCACCGACATGCCGCACGTCGGCCGCTATTCGCCTCACGCTGAGCGGCGGATCCGACGAGTCGAAGCTCCCCCGCGTGACGTGGAACAGGCGCCCGGAACTGTCGGGATCGGCAATGCGCGCATAGCCGAGGCTCGCCTGGAATTTCGTGAAACGGTAGATGTGCGCGAACCCTTCGCTCGTTCGGCGAATCTCACCCCGCCACTGATTGCCCGGAGTCTCGCGCGTGAACGCGCCGAGGGCGCGCGTGATCGCGCTGTCGCGCTTGTATCCGCGCAACGAGTCGGCTGGATGCCATCTCATGCCGACGATGATGTTGGCGTCGTGGATATCCGCCGAATCCATCACGACGAAATCGCCGAACGCGCGCGCCGCGCCGTGCGGCTTCTGCGGACCCGACGGAAATATCCGCTGGTAATTCCACTTCCCGTCCTCGTGCTCCTGGAGGCGCACGACGGGGTGATCAATGTCGAGGTGGCTGAGAAGAATGCGCCGGTCGAACAGGTCCCGCATGTCATACCTGACGCGCACTCTGCCCGTCGCGAGCAGGAGTGAATCCTGCTCGTCGCGGATCTCCAGCGAGTCTATCGTCACGCCGTTGAACAGCCCGCCGCTGATCCGCCCGACGAAGAATTTTCCGCGAACTTTCCCGGAGACCCACGACTGCACGTACTTCCGCACCTGCCCCTGACCGTATCCCGTCTGAGTGACGGACACGACGAGGCTGGCCATCACGACGATGATGACGATGAGACCGATCGCGCTCCAGAAGACGATGCGCCGGCGCCGTGACATGCCGCTAGAACGCCTGTCCGATGGCGAGACTGAATGTCAGCCGACTGACGATGCTGCCGCTGGTGCGCGGCGTGAACGTCGCGGGACAGCGTCCCTCGGTCTGTTTCAGTCCCCCCTCGGTCATGTGGACGGGGAGCAGATTTCCCGGACTCACGCATGGCAGCGAGCCGGCCGGAGTTCCCAGCTCGTCCGTCGCCGATCCGCCTGGCACCTCGTAGTAGAGAGGTCCCGACGGGCGGCGATAAGGATTGTAGCCCATCACCACCCGCACCGGACCGACAGGAGAGAAGGCGGTGAGCTGAATGCCTGGCGTTACCTTCACCGAGAAATTCTGAAAGCTCCCGCTGCGGCCCCGGTTCCACACGTCGCCTGCGTCTGTAAACAGCGTCCACTGCAGAAACTCCGGCAGGAACGGGCTCGGCATCCGCAGCTCGAGGTTGCTTACGAGGAGCGAGTTTCCACCGACGGGCACGGCGCGGCGAAAGCGCCGGGCGCTCGTGGTGTCTCTGAAGACGGAATCTGGAAGCCCGGACTGAGCGGGCGGTATCAGATTGTACGATTCGGCGATGTATATCGCCGATCCCAGTTCGTTCTGCGAGAATCCGCGCACGCTCGCCGGGCCGCCGCCGTAGAGTCGCTCCTGCGGCGGAATGAAGCCGGTCGTCGTGCCAAAGCTGCGGCCGAACACTGCCCCGCCTCGCACGCGAAACGCGAGCACCGCGCCTCCGGGCACGCCCCAGTAGTGCGATCGCTCCCCTACGAGCTTGTTGAACCGCAGCGCGGTATCGGACAGAATGACCGGCGATGCATGCCGTATTTCCAGTCGCCACTGGAATCCACGCGAGGGTGAAATGAAGTTGTTCGACCTGTCACGCGAGATCACGGCACTCGCCACCGCAAGTCGCTGAGTCTGTTGCACGCGCCGGCGATCCTCGCGATCGCACAGATTGAAAACGGCGCAGAACAGGGCCGGCTGTGCCTCGGTGCGGCCGAGATCGAGAGAGTACGCAAACGTCATTGGGAGATCCTGCCAGCGGCGCCACTCCACCGACGCCACTCCTCCGATGCTCGTCGTCCGGAGATACGCGTTGTACTCCGATACCCGCTCGCTGAATACGGTGATCGTCGGCAGGAGGCGAAGCCGCGAAAATACCGGCGGCCTGAGCGTGGCGCCGACGTAGTAGTTGAGCGTACGGCTGAACGGATCGTTCTTCGCTTGCGGGCAGAGGTTCTTCAGTCCCGAAATCGGATCTCCGATCCCGATCTTGGAAAGCCGCGTCGTGAGATCGAGGCGCCGCGCCCTTCGCAGAAAGTTGTAGTTCGACAGCTCGCCGGTGAGACGGAAGCAGTCGAGGGTTCCGTATCCCGCGCCCAGCCTCGCCGACCGTGTCGTGTTCTCCGCCAGCAGCGCCTGGATGTCCACGATGGAATCCGTGGGGCTGGTCGCAGTGTCGGGGACAAGCGATACGTGCTGGTACGCTTCGGTACGATATAGCGTGCGCTGCGCATCGAGCAGCTCGTCCTCGCGATACACGCGCCCGGAGTCGAGCCCGACGATGCGGCGCACGACCTTGTCGGGTATCTGCTGCGGCCTGGACTCCAACGGAACGACCTTGATGTCCACATGCCCGAGGCGCGTGAAGGGTCCGGTCGAAACGCTGATAGTGTCGAACGCGAGACGCCGCTCCTCGTCCACCTCGAACGTATTGCTCACCTCGGCGCGCGGGTATCCGCTGTTTCGAAGTCGTCGCGCGATAGAGTCGCGGGCGGCATCGAGGTTCACGCGATCGAATCGCTGCCCGGCCCGGATGGGCAGGCCGCGTGTTATCGCGAGCCGGTTGCGCACGGAGTCGAGCCCTTCGATCACGAGTGATTCGAGCTGTGTCGGAAGCCCCTCGTGAATGAGGAGGCTCACTCCCACGCCGCCGCGCTCGGCGACGATGGCCGTATCTACAGTCGCGTCTGGAAAGCCGTGCCGCCGATAGAAGATTACGAGCCGCGCTCTGTCCTTCGGCAGCTCGTTGCGGTCGAGGCAGTGGCGGGCGGTGAGTGGAAGACGGAGAACCGTGCGCGCGAACGGCGAGGGAGTCGTGACGATGATCTTCGACAGGTCTGCGTCACTGAACGCTGCGTTGCCGGTGAACGAGAGGCGCCTTACCTCCTGATCGCCGGCATCACAGTTGATTTCCTGCCCCGAAGCGGTTCTCGCGAAGATGGTGACGAGTGCGGCGCAGCCGGATATCAGGAAGACACGCGCATACCCGCGCTGCATCACCCGCCGCGCTTTCGATCCCACGGCCCGGCCGGCCCGCTCTTCCTGTCGGGCAGTGGCGGCTGGCGGACTACCGCGGGGGACGGAACCAGTGGCGTTCGCTGGATTAAGAGTTGCACTAGATAGAATCCAGCCAGACCGGCCGCCACCCCAACCCCGATTGCGGGCAGGAGATCAGCGGCTCCGAGTTGGCGCCTATAATAATAGTCTTCGCTCATTGTTTGACGCCTTCTCGAGGGCCCGATAAGTTCTCGCGTCAGCCCCCTCAATGTCAACGGTACAATCATGCGCATCCCGCGAACACTTCTTGTAACTCTTTTTGCGGTAATGGCATGCACGGGTGGCGAAACATCGTCCACGCGTCGCACGCTCATTGACTCGCGCGACACGTATGATCCGCGCTCGCTCGATCCCGCCCTCTCCACCGACGTTCCCACCGGCAGAGCGGTCGGGTATGTCTTCGACGGCCTCGTCCGATTCACTCCGGACGCCCAGGTGGTCCCGGGGCTCGCTCGCTCGTGGGATATTTCCACGGATGGAATGACCTATACGTTTCACCTCAGAACAGGCGTAAAGTTCCACGACGGCCGCCCGTTCTCGGCGCGAAACGTCATCTACAGCTTTCAACGCGTACTCGACCCGAAGACAAAGGGCGGACGCGGGTGGCCGCTCTATCCGATAGATGGCGCCAAGGCATACGCCGATGGAAAGGGACGAAGCATCGCCGGGCTCACCGCGCGCGACGACAGCACCATCGTCATCCGGCTGAGCGAGCCCTTCGCGATCTTCCCGAAGCTCCTCGCCATGCCCGTCGCGGCGATCGTTCCCGACTCCGTTCCATCCAACTTCGGCGAGCATCCCATTGGAACGGGCCCGTGGAAGTTCGTGGAGTGGAAGCACGACGACTACCTGAAGTTCGCGGCGAACCCGGACTACTTCGACGGACCGCCGAAGGCGGACAGTCTGATGGCGCGCATCGTTCCCGAGCCGAGCACCGCGGTGGCCGAGTTCGAGAGCGGCAACGTGGACGTGCTGTACGTGCCGGAAGGCGAGACGCAGAACTGGGAGCAGACCGACGAGAAGAAAGCGATGCTCGAATCGGCGCCCGCTCTTCGTGTTTTCTACATCGCCATCAACACGACGCGAGGGCCGCTGGCGGATAAGCGCGTTCGCCAGGCTTTGAATTACGCGACCGATGCGAAGGGCATTCTCGATGGAATCGTGAGCGGGCGCGGAAATCTTGCGGCCGGCGTGATTCCGCCTGCTCTTCCGGGAGGGGACTCGACGCGCAAGGGATACACTCGCGACGTCGCCAAGGCGAAGCAGCTTCTTGCCGAAGCGGGCTTCCCGAACGGAATCGACATCGAGCTATGGTCATCCCAGACGCCTCCCTTCCCCCGCATCGCGCAGGCCGTGCAGGCGAATCTCAAGGAAACCGGAGTGCGCGTGACACTGGTGCAGCGAGACGCTTCGTCGATGCGAGAGGCGGCGCGTGCCGGCAAGACGGACATGGCGCTCAAGGACTGGTTCGCCGATTATCCCGACGCGGAGAACTTCCTTTATCCGCTGCTGCACAGCGCGAACAAGGGCGTGGGCGGGAACGTGTCCTTCTACTCGAACCCCGGGTACGACAAGCTCGTGAGCGAAGCGCGCCGCGAGCAGGATGAGGCGAAGCGCACGGCGTTGTACAGCCAGGCCGACGAGATCGAGTATCAGGACGCGCCGATGATCTATCTCTTCTTCTACAGGGAGCTGTACGCCATCCAGCCCTGGATAAGGAACTTCAAGGTGCCGACGATCTTCACCGGCCAGCGCTGGACCGACGTGACGATCCAGTTCCAGCGATAGCCGCGATCACGTGATCGCCTTCATCGTCCGCCGGCTGATGCTCTCCATCCCGACGCTCATCGGCGTGATGGTCGTGGTGTTCCTGCTTCTCTACGTCGCTCCGGGCGATCCTGTGCAGGACATGGTGGGCGAGCGCGCCGACGCCGAGACGATCGCGCGTCTTCGTAAGGAGCTGCATCTGGATGAGCCCCTCCCGAAGCAGTTCGTCCTCTACGCCGGTGGTGTTCTCAGGGGCGACCTCGGCAACTCCTATATCACCCAGCGCCCGATCATCCGCGACATCAGGGAGCGATTCCCGAAGACGTTGCTTCTCGCGGGATCGGCGATGCTTCTCGCGTCGGTGCTCGGCATAACGATCGGAGTTTTCAGCGCAAGAAATCCCGGCGGGTGGTTCGACCGGCTCGGGCTCGGGCTCGCTTATCTCGGAATATCGTTTCCCGTCTACTGGGTCGGCCTGATCCTGATCCTCGTTTTTGCCGTCACGCTGAAATGGCTGCCGCCATCGGGGTACGGCGGCGTGAAGTATCTGATACTTCCGGCATTCGCGCTCGGCTCACGCTCGATCGCGTTTCTTGCGCGCGTCACGCGGTCTTCGATGCTGGAGGTTCTCGGCGGAGATTTCGTACGCACCGCCCGCGCGAAGGGACTGCGTGAGCGAGCCGTGATCGGCCGGCATGCGCTGCGCAACGCATTGATCCCGATCATCACCGTGCTCGGCCTCGACTTCGGGTATTACCTCACAGGCTCGATTCTCACCGAAACGATCTTCTCGTGGCCGGGGATCGGGCGGTACGTCGTGAACGCGATCGCGCGGCGGGATCTGCCGGCGATCAATGGATCGGTGCTGTTCCTTTCGGTTGTGTTCGTGCTGGTGAATCTCATCACCGATCTCGCGTACGCCAAGGCTGACCCTCGCGTCGCGTACAGCTAGGCAAACAACGGAAATTCAGTCGTCCTTCTGCCCAAACACAGCCAGATTCGACGAGTGCCCCGGATTCACCTTCTTGTCCGGGTATATCCAGTGAAATGCCTGATTGACCGCAGTAGCTGCTTCAGCAAAGCCCGTAGCTATAAGCTTGAGCTTCCCGGGGTATGACGTGATGTCGCCCGCGGCGTAGATGCCCGGCCGGCCGGTCTCCATCATCGAGTTCACGAGGATCTCGTTCTTCTCGAGAGCGAGCCCCCATGAGGCGAGCGGCCCGATGTCGCTGATGAAACCAAGCATCGGAAGAACTACGTCCGCTTCGACACTCTTGGTCTCCTTGGTCTTCACGTCGCGGATGACAATACCGGACAGCTTCTCACCCTCCGACAAGACGTCATGCAGCTCGTGGAAAGGCAGCAGCACAGTCTTCCCCGCCTCCACCGCCGCCTGAACCTCGGCCACTGTCGCGCCATGCGCGCGGTACTTGTCGCTGCGGTGGACCAGCGTCACTGCCGCGGCCTTGTCGCGGAGCTGGTGGCACCAATCGAACGCCGAGTCGCCGCCGCCGATGATCACGATCTTCTGGCCGCGGAATTTCTCCGGATCCACCACGTTGTCGAAAATCCCGCGCCCATACCACGCCTCCGCGCACTGCTGCGGCAGGCGGCGCGGGGAAAACGCGCCGATTCCCGCGGCGATGAGAACCGAGCGCGTGGAAAACCGGTCCGTATCGGTGACGAGGACGAAATGGCCGTCCTCCTCCTCGAGTCCGATGACATGCTGGCCGAGGAAGGATGGAAAGTTGAACTGCCCGGCCTGGTCGGCGAGGTCGCGCACCAGATCCTTCGCCAGGACCTTGGTGAATCCCGCAACGTCGAAGATGTACTTCTCGGGGTAGAGCGCCGTGAGCTGCCCGCCAAGCTGGGGGAGGGTGTCCACAATGCGGGCCGTGGCGCCGCGCATACCCGCATAAAAGGAGGCGAAAAGTCCGGTCGGACCGCCTCCGATGATCGTGATGTCCGTTATCTCGTGCATCGGCCGGAATATAGCGAGATTTGGATATATGAAGATCTACACAAAGACCGGCGACGCTGGTCAGACCGGCTTGTTCGGCGGGGGTCGCGTATCGAAGGATGACCCCCGCGTCGAGGCCTACGGAGACGTGGACGAGCTCAACGCGACGCTGGGCCTCGCGCGCGCCGTCGAGATGATGCCCCGCATTGACGAAGTTCTCGTCCCTGTCCAGCGCGATCTCTTCAGCATCGGCGCGCTGCTTGCCACGCCGGACCTGGAAAAGATGCACGACCATCTCGCCAAGGCGCAGATAGACGAGGCCCGGATCAGCGAGCTCGAGCACGCGATAGATGAGTGCGATCGGGAGCTCGAGCCACTCCGCGCGTTCATCGTTCCTGGCGGCACTCCCAAGGCTGCCGCGCTGCATGTCGCGCGGACCGTCTGCCGCCGCGCCGAGCGAAGGGTGATCAGCCTGCAGAAAGAGGTGGAGATTCCGCAGATCGTCGTTGTCTACCTCAATCGACTGTCCGATCTGCTCTTCACGCTGGCCCGCTTGGCGAACACGCGCGCGGGTGCCGGTGAAGTGACCTGGTAGCGCGAAAGAGAGCCGACTGGCGAATGGCTGGAAGGATTGCCGCCAATCTCCCCTACGAGATCCGGATCGAGGCTGGCTCGCTCCGGGACGTCGGCGCTTTCGCGCGCGCGGCGGCGCCGGCGCACCGGTACGCCATCATCACCGACTCGCACGTCGGACCGCTATATGGTAGCGCGGCGGCCGAGTCGCTCGGGGTGGAAGCGGCGGATGTGGTCGTCATTCCGGCGGGCGAATCCAGCAAGACTCGCGGGAGCTGGGGCTGGATAACCGACCAGCTGATCGAGCGCGGCTTCGGGCGCGACTCGGCAGTGATCGCCTTGGGCGGCGGAGTGATCGGCGACCTCGCGGGATTCGTGGCGGCGACGTATATGCGGGGCATCCCGATCGTCCATGTTCCGACCACGCTGCTCGCGATGATTGACTCCTCGATCGGCGGAAAAACGGGGGTGGATACGCAGGCGGGAAAGAACATGGTGGGGTCTTTCCATCCTCCCGCGGGAGTTCTTATTGACCCGCAACTCCTTGCCACGCTTCCACTTAGAGAACTGAGAACAGGACTTGCCGAGGCGCTCAAGCATGGCGCGATCGCGGATCGGGGTTACTTTGATTCAGTGGTTCGCGCTATTCCCCGGGTGCTTTACGGACGGGGAGAAGCGGGTGATTCGCTCGCCGGGGTCATCGTCGGTAGTATCGAGATCAAGGCGAGCATCGTCGTCAGTGACGAGCACGAAGGCGGCGTCCGGAAGATTCTCAATTTCGGCCACACCATCGGGCACGCTGTCGAGATGCTGAGTGGTTACTCGCTGGCGCACGGTGAGGCAGTCGCGATTGGGATGACGCTCGAAGGCAGGATAGCCGAGCGTATCGGGATCGCGAAGGAGGGTACCGCGAGTGAGATCCGTGACGCTCTCGCGGCAGCTGGGCTTCCGGTCATCCTGCCCGAAGGGATGGGCGCCGACCGGATTCTGGAGGTGATGCGGGCCGACAAGAAGGTGCGCGCGGGATCGGTGCAGTATGCACTGCCCCGGGCGATTGGTGAGATGGCGGGCTCCGATTCCAATTGGACCGTATCTGTTGATGACGCAATCGTTCGGGAGGTGCTGACATGAAGCGTGGCGATCTGATCAGTCTGGGCGCCGCTGTCGTCATTGCCATCATTTTCATCGGAACGGGCGCCGCGCGCCTGCCGCTTGGAAAGGCCGCGTACGCCCATGCGCCGGTGCTGGTGTATGCGGAGCCGCTGCTCGATCCCCTGGTCGTCACGGCGAAGAAGATCGTCAAGGACGCAGGACAGTTCCGTCGCGCCACCGCGGGTGAGGCGCTCAGGATGCGCGCCGCCGGCATCATTCCCGATCCGCGCCGCTTCGCCCGCGCACAGCCCGGCGAGGAGGTTCCCATCTCCATCACGCAGTACTGTCTCAAGGGCACCACCCGCCGCGGACGGTTCGTGCGGCCGGGAATCGTCGCCGCCGACCCGCGCATCTTCCCTCTCGCCCGTTATGTCGAGGTGTTCATGGGGAAGAAGTACCTGGGGCGTTATCTCGTGGACGACACCGGTGGGAACGTCATCGGCGCCACGCTCGATGTCTGGACTCCTTCATGCCGTCAGGCGACCCGATTCGGCCGGCAGCGTGGAAAAGCAGTCCTGGTCGCGCGCGAGGAAGAGCACATCTTTTCCACGAGGCTCGTCGAGCTTGACATGATTCCGGACCTGGCGGCCATCGCCGACCTGTTCGAAGGCATCGAGAAGAAAGAGCCTTAGGATCGGTGGCCCTCTAATTGCCTTGTTGCCGGTTAACCGATAACGAGGCTTCGCCATGTCGTCGTTCAGCATCTACCTGATCGGATTCATAGTTCTCATCATCGGCCTGGCTGTGGCCGCAGTGCTCCTTGGAGCGCCGACGCAGTGGATCGTAGTGGGCGTGATCGTCCTCATCGGTATCGGGATTCTTACCGGAACGAGCCGAACGAAAACCAAAGACCCGCCGTCAAATACGTAGAAAAGGCGGCAGCATCACAAATCGTTCTGGCATGAAACGTGGCTGTTGACCCAACCAGACCCCGTGGTTATCCTGCGCCCCATCAGGTTATTGCGAGCCAATGATGCGCTTGCGCAAACAACCCAACCGGGGCTTGAATGCAGACTTCGACCGAGAGCAAGTCTAAAGGCTTTTTCCGTTCGTCCCCCTCCACCGCATTCGACCAATACCTCCAGGACATCCAGAAGCTTCCCCTGATCACCGACGCTGAAGAAGAGCGAAGGCTGGCACGACGTGCCCAGGCAGGGGATGAGAAGGCGGCAGAACGACTCGTCACCGCCAACCTCCGATTCGTCATCTCGTACGTGAAGAAGTACCAGGGCCATGGCCTCGATCTCTCCGAGCTCGTCGCCATCGGCAACGAAGGACTCCTCAAGGCGGTCCGGAAGTTTGATCCCGAGCAGGGCGTGAAGTTCATCTCGTACGCGGTGTGGTGGGTCCGCCAGGCAGTCCTCAAGGCGCTCGCCGAACAGACAAGATCAGTACGAATCCCGCTCAACCAGAACTCCCAGCTCATCAAGCTGGCCCGCGCTCAGACAGTTCTCTCTCAGGTTCTCAAGCGCGACCCCACAGATCACGAAATCGGACGCCTCCTCGAGGAGACTCCTGAGGCGGTAAGGTCGGCCAAGCAGATGTCAGCCACCGAAATCTCCCTCGACGCACCCATTGATCGCTCCGACCGCGAAGCCTGCACACTTGGCGAGCGATTCGCGGGGGTGAACGGAGACGAGATCGAGGAAGTCACCGACTTCCATCTGATGAAGGAGTTCATTGACAAGGTGTTCCGGAAATACCTGACGCCGAGAGAGCGGAAAATCCTGCACCTGTACTACGGGCTGGAGCAGGGCTCCGATGCCATGACGCTGGAGAAGATCGGCGCGCTGATGGGAGTGACGCGGGAGCGCATCCGTCAGATCCGCGAGCGCGCGTTCGAGAAGCTTCGCGAATCTCCGGACGGTTCCGCGCTTTCGGGGTTCTGGAAGACGACCGACTAGGAATTTTTACGCAGGTGACGAACGCTCAGCGCATCCCGGCGTTCGTCAACCCGGACTCAGGCACCGCGAAGGGGGCCCGTGACGCATTGGAGCGCACGGGCCTTTTCGATATCCACGAGGTTCCGCCCGCAGAGCTCGAGAAGAGAATTCGGGAGACGGTCGCCGCGAAGCCCGCCCGGATTCTCATCGCCGGCGGAGACGGAACCATTCGCACGGCGGCCGAGGCCGTCGCCGGAACGGGGGTCGAGCTCGCCGTTCTTCCGTCGGGCACGCTGAATCACTTCGCCAAGGACCACGGGTTGCCGACCGATCTCGACGAGGCGGCGCAGGTTGCGGCCGGATCGTTCGTCGCATCGGTGGACGCAGGCCGAGTCGGCGACAGTCTCTTCCATGGCACGAGCTCGATCGGGGCGTACGTCATCTTCATGCGTGTGCGCGACCGGCTCGAGCCCACGTTCGGGTACAGACTCTCGAGCTTTGTGGCGGTCATCTGGACGTTCATGCGGATGCCGACCGCCGTGGTGGAGCTGGAGATAGATGGAAAGGCCCAGGCGTATCGGACGCCTCTCGTATTCATCGGCGTAGGTGAGCGGGAGCTTCAGCTCCCGACGCTTGGCGGGCGCGTCGAGGGTGGCAAGCGGGGGTTGCACGTGCTGGTGGTTCGAGGACGGCGCAGGGCCCGCCTTCTGCTGCTCGCGCTGGATTCTGCCACGCGCGGGGTGAGGCGGGCATCGCGGACGCCGGAGCTCGACGCATTCATGGTGGAGCGATGCACCATCACCATGAAGCGGAAAAGCACGCGTGTCTCCTTCGACGGCGAAGCCAGGTACATGGAGACACCGCTGGAGTATCGGCTGGAGCGGGATATACTCCGTGTAGTGATGCGCGAGACTCCGAAAGAAGACGGGGGCCCGGCGTCTTCCTCACAGGTGTAGATGACCGACAACACGGCACTCGCTGAACAACTCGAGCAGATCGTCGGCGAGCGCTTCTTGCTGAGGCGCAAGAGCGATCTGCTAGTCTACAACTCCGACGGCCTGCCGGGATACCGGCGCATGCCGCGCCTGGCTGTCTTTCCGGGCAACCGCGACGAGGCGATCCGCGTCGTGCGTACACTTGCCGAGCATGGAGCGCCTTACGTGCCGCGAGGCGCGGGGACCGGCCTCTCAGGCGGCGCGCTCGCCGACGACATCGTCCTCCTCGGCATGCATCGCCTCAAACGCGTGATCTCGATAGACAGGGAGAACCTTCGCGCCGTCGTCGAGCCGGGAGTGGTGAATCTCACGCTCAATCGCACCGTCGCCCCGCTCGGGCTCATCTACGCGCCAGATCCTTCGAGCGAAGCGGCGTGCACGATCGGCGGAAATGTCGCGGAGAACGCGGGCGGGCCGCACTGCCTCAAGTACGGCGTGACGCTCAATCACATTCTGTCCATCACCGCGATCCTGCCTGACGGCGAGATCGTCACGCTCGGCAATCCCGAAGGCGAGACCGCCGGCTACGATCTGCGCGGGGCGTTCATTGGCAGCGAGGGCTGCTTTGGCGTCGCGCTCGACGTGACGGCGAGACTCACGAGGAAGCCCGCGGCGATCCGCACGATGCTCGCGGACTTCACGTCGGTGGACGACGCCGCGCGCGTCGCGTCCGCGATCATCGCGTCGGGCATCGTGCCCGCCGCGCTCGAGTTCATGGACGCGCCGACCATCCAGGTAGTCGAATCCTCTGTCTACGCCGCGGGCTATCCGGCGGACGCAGCTGCCGTACTGCTGATCGAGGTAGATGGAATCGCCGAAGGCGTGGACGCCGACCGCGACACGGTGCGCGAGATCTGTCTTTCAGGCGGCGCGCGCACAGTGAAAGTCGCGCAGAACGACGCCGAGCGCACGCGGCTGTGGCAGGGGAGAAAGAAGGCATTCGGCGCGATGGGACGAATGGCTCCGCACCTGGTCGTACAGGACGCGGTGATCCCCCGCACGCGGCTCGCCGAGGTGCTCGCGAAGATTCGCGAAATCGCGGAGGCCAACAGGGTCGTCGTGTGCAACGTCTTCCACGCTGGAGACGGGAACCTGCACCCCAACATTCCGTACAACGCCGACAACCCCGAAGAAGCCGGGCGCGTGCACCGCGCGATGGGCGAGATCATGCGGGCATGCGTTGCGGCGGGGGGAAGCATCACCGGGGAGCACGGCGTGGGACTGGACAAGATCGGATACATCGAGCTCATCTTCTCGCCGGACTCACTTGGCGCGATGTGCCGCCTGCGTGAAGTCTTCGATCCGCAGCGCAGATCCAATCCCGGCAAGGTCGTCCCGATTCATTCCTGCCAGGAATGGCGGGCCACTCCAGCGCGCCGGGCGTCCGAACATGTGCCCGGCGCTGGAGTGGCATCGTGACCGCAGCTGCGGCGGCATCGCATCCAGTGCGTGACATGGTGATGGATGCGGCGGGGTCGGGCACTCCGCTGCGCATCGCCGGCCGCTCGCACTGGATGGACGCCGGGCGCCCGGTCGCCGCATCGCGCATCGCTTCGCTCGCCGCGCACTCGGGCGTGGTGGACTACGTGCCGGGAGATCTCACGATCACCGTTCGGTCAGGGACAACGCTTCGCGAGATCGAACAGATCACCGGCGCGGAGGGACAGTGGCTTCCGCTCGATCCGCACGGAAGCGCGGATGGAACGATCGGGGCGACAATTGCCACCGGCTCGTTCGGCCCGCTTGCCCACGGATTCGGGCGCGCGCGCGACCTCATGCTCGGCGTTGAGTTCGTGACTGGCGACGGGAAGATCGTGCGCGGTGGCGGGCGGGTGGTGAAGAACGTGGCCGGCTTCGACCTCGTCCGCCTGGCGACGGGATCGTGGGGGACGCTCGGCGTCATCAGCGAAGCAACTCTGCGTCTCTATTCCCTGCCCGCGCGGCCCGCGACTCTATCTCTCTCCGTTCCCGATGGAGCGAACGCGCTGGCGCAGCGGATCACTTCGATCCTCTCGACCCCGGCAACGCCTTTTGCGGTGGAGATGGTGGATGCCGAGCTCGCCGGGCGAATCGGGCTTCCGCGACGTCCGCAGATCCTGATCGAGCTGGGCGGCAATCACGCGGCCGTCGAGGCGCAGCGGCACGCGTTGTCGCAACTCGGCGGAGCGCACGATGTCGGACCCGAAGTGTGGAAGCAATTCCGCGACATTGAAGACGTCCCGCCCTCGGCGAACGGGAGCAGGCCGCCTGTGGTTCTGCGCATCTCCGCGCTTCCCACGCGAATCGCCGAGCTGTGGATGAGCACGCACAACGCGATCGGGCACATGGACGGCGCGATGATGCACGCCAGCGCCGGACTCGGCATCGTGCGGTGCATCCTGCCGGCGGGTACGCCACTCGAGACCATTCAGCCGCTGACCTCCGCCGCTGCCGGCGCGACGATAGTGTTCGAGCGTCTTCCGTCGCACATGTGGCCGACGCTTTCACCGAGCGTGATCGCCGATCGCCTGTCGCAGGGAATGAGCAGGTCGTTCGACCCGCACAATATCCTCAACGCCGGCATCATGGGGCCGGTGCATTGAGCGGCTCCTTGTCCGTCACTGAAGAAGATTCGACTCCCGCGGACGCGATACCCGCGTGCGCGCTCCCGAACACGCCGCTTGCGGCCGCGCTTCCGGGGATCAACGCGTGCGTTCACTGTGGCTTCTGCCTGCAGGCGTGTCCGACGTATCTCACGCTCGAGGACGAGAACGAGAGCCCGCGGGGCCGTATTTTCCTCATGCGATCGCTGCTCGAGGGGACAGTTTCGCCGCACGACGCGTCCGTTCACGCGCATATTGACCGGTGCCTGGGATGCAGAGCGTGCGAGCCCGCCTGTCCTTCCGGAGTTCCGTATGGTCAGCTCCTGGAGGCGGCGCGGGCGACGCTGAGAGAAGCGCGGAGGCTGCCATTCGTCGCGCGGCTCATACTCTTCGTCTTCGTGCATCCGCTGCTGCTCAAGGCGGCGATGTTCGGATCACGGCTGCTTGCCGCCTCTCCCATCCCGACGATTCTCGCGCGCACGAGCGGGCGGATGGGCTTCGGCATGGCGATGCTCGCGTCGGCGGGATCACCTCTCGAGCGCGACCCGTATCCCGCGCCGAACACCGGCGATCGCGGCACGACCGGCGTGCTCCTCGGCTGCGTGATGGAGGGGTTGTTCACGGAGACCAACCGCGCCACTGAGCGGGTGCTGAGGCGCAATGGGTATCGCACTGTGGATGTGCCGGGACAGGGATGCTGTGGCGCACTGCACGCTCACGCCGGTGATCTCGAGGCGGCTCGTGCGCTTGCGCGAAGAAACATCGCGGCGTTCGAGAAGTCTCCGTCGGAGCATATCGCGGTGAACGCCGCCGGCTGCGGCGCGATGATGAAGGAGTACGGCCATCTTCTGCACGACGATCCGGAGTGGAGCGAGCGAGCGGCGGCGATGAGCGCGCAAGTTCGCGACGTGAGCGAGCTGCTCGCCGCGGCCGGTCCGCTACCGGGCAGCCGGCTGCCGCTTCGTGTCACGTACGACGCACCCTGCCACCTCGTGCACGCGCAGCGCGTCGTGACCGAGCCGCTCGCCGTGCTCGGCGCCATTCCCGGACTCGAGCTGGTTCCGCTTCGCGACTCGGAGAACTGTTGCGGTAGCGCCGGGATCTACAACCTCATCGAGCCTGAGACTTCAGACGCCGTGCTGACGCCGAAGCTCGCCAACATCGCTGACACGGGCGCGTCGTTCGTGGCCACGGGAAATCCGGGTTGCCTGATGCAGATCGGGGCGGGTCTCATGCGCAGCGGATCGAAGGCGCGCGCGATTCATCCGGTGGATCTGCTCGACGCCTCCTACGCCGGCGGCCAGCAGTAGCATTCACTGGAAGCCCCGGTTTAATTGCAGATATGTCCGATGCGAGCGAATACGCGGCACTGTGCTCCGGCGCTTTGCTGGTCGATCGCAGCGACCGCGTCCGCATAAGGTTTGGCGGTCAGCGTGCGGCGGAGCTTCTCACCGGGCTCGTGACCAACGACGTTCTGTCCCTCGTGGCCGGCCACGGCCAGTATGCCGCCGCGCTCACGCCAAAGGGCAAGATCGCCGCAGACGTCCGCATCTTCGCCGACGACGAGGGGCTTCTCACCGACACGTCGGCGCGCGCTTCGACCGGCTGGCGCGACATCGTGACGAAGTACATCAACCCGCGCATCGCACCGTATCGTGACGTTACCGCGGAGACCCTCGACATCGGTGTGTTCGGCCCGAAGTCCAGGCGTGTCGTCGCGATCGCGACGGGCGCCGACGAAGCGGCGCTCGAGGCGTTGCATCCTTATGCGCATGTCACCGTGGATTTGCCCGGTGGCAAGGCCAAGGTGATAAGGGTCGCTGAGATAGACGCGGAGGGCTACGAGATCATCGGGCCTGCCGCGAGCGAGCAGCCGCTTCGCGAGAAGCTCTTTTCAGCGGGCGCGATACCGGGCTCGGCGCAGGCGTGGGATATCGCGCGCATCGAAGCGGGCCGCCCGGAGTGGGGGATAGACATGAACGACGCGACTATCCCTCAGGAGGCGAACTTCGACGCACTTGGCGCGATCTCGTACACGAAGGGGTGCTACACCGGACAGGAGACCGTCGCTCGCGTGCATTTCCGCGGGCATGTCAACCGTTTCCTGCGGCGGCTGCATTTCGTGAGCGCGGCGATTCCGCCTACCAACGCGGAGCTGGTGGACGACGCCGGAAATGTGGTGGGGGACGTGCGGAGCGTGGCGATGTCGCCGCGTCACGGAGGCGTCGCGCTGGCGATGGTCAGGCGCGAAGTCGCGCCGGGTACGACGCTGCATGCACGGTGGGACGGTGGCGAATGCACCGTGCAGATTGCCGCACAAGAGAAAGACGCGACTGGTTAGTCGCGCCTTTCTCCTTTACGACTCGAAGAAGCTTACTTCTTGGTCGTGTCGGCTTTGGTGGTCGTATCCATCATAGCCGTCGAGTCCATCATCTTCATGCCAGTATCCATGGCGGCCGGAGCCGGGGCCATGGCGGCGCCGGTATCAACCGGAGCTTCATCCTTCTTGGTGCAGGCGACAAGAGCGAGAACAGCGGCGACGAGGGCGAGGCGCTTCATGTGTAAATCTCCAATAGAGAGGGGCCAACGTGATTAAACGCCGGTCCGTGCATGCTGTCGCGATGCTCGTTGATGGCGCGGCCAAAAAGTTACCGTGTACTGCGTGAGTGTCAAGAGGAACAGGCTAGCGGAGTGAGAGAGTTTCCGGCCCCCGCACTCGCGGCCGGCCGAGGGGTACCCGGCCCAATAGTAGGCCCTACCCCCGGGCGCTAGATTAACCCGTTCCTCTACGTGGCAGTCGGGAGAACAAATTGTCGTCGCAATTCCCGGAAACATTTGGAGCCCTGAAGCGGTCCCCCTGGGGCAACCCCGATCGCTCTCTCCGTTCGGTCAAGGACGAGGTGAGAGCCAATCTCCTCACCAGAATCGCGAGGGGCGGGCCCCTTTTCGAGGGCGTCGTCGGCTACGAAGACACGGTCATGCCGCAGATCGTGAACGCCCTTCTGTCGCGCCATAATCTCATCCTTCTCGGTCTCCGCGGGCAGGCCAAATCGCGTATCCTTCGAGCTCTCACGACACTGCTCGACGACGCGATTCCGATCGTCGCCGGCAGTGAGGTGAACGACAATCCGTTCGCCCCGATCTCGAAGTACGCGCGCAACATGCTCGAGGAGTGCGGCGATGCGACACCGATCGCGTGGATCGGGCGCGACAGCCGGTTCGTCGAAAAGCTCGCGACTCCTGACGTGACGGTCGCCGACATAATCGGCGACGTGGACCCGATCAAGGCGGCGCGTGGCGGGCATATTCTGTCGGACGAGCTGACTATCCACTACGGCATGCTCCCTCGCGCCAACCGCGGAATCTTCGCGCTCAACGAGTTGCCGGACCTCGCCGGCAAGGTGCAGGTGAGCCTCTTCAACATCATGCAGGAAGGCGACGTCCAGATCAAAGGCTATCCGGTTCGCCTCGCTCTCGACGTGCTGCTTTGCTTCACGGCGAATCCCGAGGACTACACGGCGCGCGGCAAGATCATCACCCCGCTCAAGGACCGCATTGGGAGTGAGATCCAGACCCACTATCCCGAGTCGGTGGAAACCGGAATGGAGATCACCAGCCAGGAGGCGTGGACGAACCGCGGTGGACGGCCGGTGCGGGTTCCGGGTTTCATCGCCGAGGTGGTGGAGAGAATTGCGTTCGAGGCGCGCGAAGACAAGCGGATAGACAAGCGCTCGGGCGTATCGCAGCGAATGCCCATCGCGGTGATGGAGAATATCGTTTCCAACGCGGAGCGCCGCGCGCTCGTCACCGGCGAGGACGAGATCGTGCCGCGGATCGGCGACATCTACGCCGCGCTGCCGGCTATCACTGGAAAGATCGAGCTCGAGTACGAGGGCGAGCTCGTCGGCGGCCGCAACATCGCGCGCGAGCTGATCCGCCGCGCAGCCGATGCCACTTTCTACGGGCGCACCGGCGGAGTCAACGCCGATGAGGTCATCATGTGGTTCGATGGCGGTGGCGCGCTGCAGGTGAATGACGACGTCACCGCCGACGCCGCCGTGGACGGGTTCCGCACGGTTCCCAGTCTTCTCGGACTCGTGGACATGACGGCCCTCGCGGAGAAGAGCGACATCCCGGTGGTCGCGGCGGCATGCGAGCTGATCCTCGAATCGCTTGTCGCGCGAAGAAAAATCTCGCGCAACGATGCGGGATTGTACGGACGGTCGCACGAAGAGAAGCGCCGCCGCCCATACCAGGACTGAATGCCGATCGTCACCATCTCCCGTCTTTACGGGTCGGGCGGGTCGGAGGTCGCTGCCCGCGTAGCGAAGGAGCTGGGGTGGTCGCTTCTCGACAACGCGGTTGTAGACGCAGTCGCGGCGCGACTGGGAATCACGCCGTCCGAAGTGGCGGCGCGTGAAGAACGACTGCCATCGCTCGTCGAGCGGCTGGTTGACACGATGGCCCTCGGCTCACAGGAGTGGCTGTCGCCGCTGTCCGCCGCCAGGCGGCCGCCAACGGACGAGCAGCTGGTGGACATGACGCGCCACATCGTGGAGGAAGCGATCGCGCGCGGCCCGCTCGTCGTCGTCGGCCGCGGAGCGCAGGCGATGCTCGCCGAGCGCACCGACGCCCTGCACGTCTTCTGCTACGCGCCGAGGTCGGCGCTGATCGCGCGGTCAATGATGCGCGACGGGATCGACGAAGCTGCGGCCGCAAAGCTCGTTGATGAGACAAACACGCATCGCGAACAGTGGGTGCGCAAACACTGGAATCGCGCGTGGCGCGACCATGCCAACTACCACCTGTCGGTCAACACAGAGTGGCTCGGCATCGCCGGCGCGGCCGATGTCATAGTTCGCACCGCTTCGGCGAGGTTCCAGCTTTAGTTCCGCGCCTGGCCTGCCACTATGACGGAAGGTTCGTCAGGTTGAATCGAAGTCAGTCCCGCGGATTTGTAGCCCAGACCGTCGCTTCGGTGATGAACCCACGGTCGGACATCTCGAGCATCGAGCAGATCGTGTGCGCGATGTCCTCGCCCTCGAGCTTCGTGGGATTCGTCGCGCGCGGGGGGCGGGCGGCTGCGAAGAAGTTCGTCTGCACTTCGCTCGGATTCACCTGCATCACGCGGATGTTGTACTTCCGCAGCTCGGCGCGCCAGCACTCGGTCATCCCGCTGACGGCGAACTTGGTCGCGACGTAGGTCGTTCCTCTGGCTGAGCCCTTCTGCCCCGACGTCGAGGCGATGTTGACGATATTGCCGGTGTTCCGCGACACGAAGTGCTTCGCCGATTCGCGCGCAACCAGCATGGCGCCGAGCACGTTGGTCTCCCACACGCGGCGGAAATCGTGCGCGGTGGTTTCGACCAGCGGAGCCCAGTATCCGAAGCCGGCGTTGTTGACGAGGACGTTGTAGCCGCCCAGCTCCGAGACCACGCGCTCGACCATCCGTGTCACGTCTTCTTCCCTGGAAACATCGGCGACTATGCCCAGGGCACCCAGCTCCGCCGCGGCTTCATCGAGCGCATCAGCCTTCCGCCCGCAGATCGCAACCGCAGCGCCGCGATCTCTCAGAAGCTGTGCTGTCGCGTAGCCGATGCCCGAACTACCTCCGGTAACGAGCACCTTCGCAGTCTTGAGATCCATCCTGCCTCCTGTGGGTGAGCCGTCCGCGGGTTATCCGCCGAGGATCCTCCGGGCGGCTTCGAGAAAGCCGTTCACGTCCTCCTCCGTGGTGTCGAAGGAGGTCACGAATCGTGCCTCGGACGTCGCCTCGTCCCAGATGTGGAAGAAGCAGACATCCTGGAGCGCCGCGACATGCTCGTGCGGAACGACGGCGAACACCTCGTTCGCCTGCACCAGCTGCGTCACGCGACATCCGTGCATTCCGGCCAGGCCGCGGCCGAGCAGCGCGGCCATGCGATTCGCGTGCGTGGCGCTGCGGAGCCACAGACGATCGGTGAGGAGTGCGTCGAACTGCGCGGCGACGAACCGCATCTTCGACGACAGCTGCATTCCCTGCATCCGGCGATACGCGAAGTTGCGCGCCAGCTCGGGGTCGAAGAAGACGACCGCTTCGCCGGCGATCATCCCGTTCTTCGTGCCGCCGAACGACAGCACGTCAACGCCCGCATCGCCCGATATCGCGCGCAATGAAGTACCGAGAGTCGCCGCCGCGTTCGCGAGGCGCGCTCCGTCCATGTGCAGTCGAAGGCCGTGCTCATGGACGAACGCTGCGATCACCTCGACCTCGCTCGGAGCATAAATCGTCCCGTACTCGGTGGCCTGCGAGATGGACACGGCGCTCGGCTGTACGTGATGGTCATTACCGAAGTCGTGGAGATGCCGCGCGATTCCGTCGCGATCGATCTTTCCATCGGTGGTCGGCACCGGCGACAGCTTGCACCCGACTTGCTTTTCGGGGGCGCCGCACTCCGAGGTGTAGATGTGAGCCGACTCGGCGCAGATGACGGTATTGAACGGCAGCGCGAGCGTCTGGAGACTGAGCACATTGGCGGCGGTGCCGCTGAAGACGAAGAAGATCTGCGCGCTGTCGCCGAACTCCTCTCTCAGCTTTGCGGTCGTCGCGGCGGTGTACGGGTCGTGTCCGTATGACGGGACATGGCCGGAGTTGACCGCGGTGACGGCGGCGAGGACCTCGGGATGAACGCCGGACCAGTTGTCCGAGGCGAGATGGCGACGAATACCGCCAGACCGTTTGACCGATTGTCTCACCGTCGCCTCGGGGCGCACTGCTTATCGCTTCTCAATCCGCAAGGGCCGATCATTTTTGCCAGGCAAGTGGGACCGCTTTTTCAAGACGGTGGTTCTCTGACCAACCATAAACGGAAACAGCTTCTGGACCGGGAAATATAGCGGAGAACAGTACTGCGATATTCTGCGCCCTATCGGAGGGACGAGTGCACCGTTTTCACTGACAACCACCTGAGTAGTGCCTCCCACATCAAACAGTTTCGCGATGCGACTTGTTGACATTCCGAGGTAATCCCGGCTGCCTGGCTTCGAGTAGCGCCAATCTACCAGTACCAAATGGCCGCCTGGCTTCGTAACTCGAAGCATTTCGAGGGCGATGCTCCCCGCTACACGCTCGTCAGTAAGCTGCACGAACATCGTCGATTCGAACACGATGTCGAAGCTGCCTGATGCGAAGCTCATTCGATCTGCGGTTTCGCATCGCAGATCGATACCCGGAAGGTCCATCCTGCCTTGGTGGATACGTGCGGAGTTGATATCCACCCCTGTCAGGTTGGCTGCGCGAAACCCGAGTTTCAGAAAGGTCAGCAAGCTGGTCCCGCCCCCGCAGCCTACATCGAGAACTCGTGCAGATTCACGATCGACTGGTATCCGCCGCAACGCTCGCGTGTTCGCAACGTCGAAAGCGATAGACTGAAACAAAACTTCCGGATTCGTCAGAAGGTCGTTTCTATCGCGTCCCAGTTTTGAGTAGTAGTACTCGGCGTACCATGCTTGTGTCTCTTCCTCCGATGCGCGGAGGTCGGGTCGGGTCGGGTCGGGTCGGGTCGGGACATGATGTGGGCCCTTGCCCCGGGTCAAGGCCGCCCGGGAAATTGGGGTAATATCGGCACCTTGCAGGCGTTCGCCGAACGTGGCAAGCAATCGACGCCGGCCATGCCGATCGGATTGGATGCTCAGGAGCGAATACCGGGCCAGATTGTTCGAAGCAAATCCGGCGATTGCGCATGAGCCGTTGATGTCACACGGCCTGACAGCCGATCACGTGGATCTTCCTGTGAGCAGCGAGGCAGAAAATATCGGGCGGCGCCGGATTCCTATTGCGCCTTCGCGACCTCCGCCGCGAGCTCGGTGTACGCGTTCTCGTTCAGCGCTCCGAACCTGAGATTGCGCCAGAGGATGCGGCCGTCCTTCCCGATGACGAACACGGTGCGGCTCGACCAGGCCCTGCCGGGATTCCACGATCCGTACTGCTTCGCGACGGTGAGCTGAGGATCCGAGCCCAATGCAAACGGAAATTTCATTTCCTGCGCCCACGACACGTGGCTGGCGATGCTGTCCACCGAAATGGGAAGCACCACGACGTTCGAGCCGAACAACTTCGTGTACTCGTCCCTGAACTTGGTCAGCTCGGCGGTGCACCCCGAAGTGCGATCGCCGGGATAGAATGCCAGCACGACGACCTTGCCGCGAAACTTGCTGAGCGTCACCGGCTTCGCGCGCACTCCGGCCGAGCCGGCCCATTCAATCGTGAAGTCAGGCGCGACGCGTCCGATCTCGATCTCGGCCGGTGGCGGGGACGCAACGGGAGCGGCCGCCGGAGCCGGCGCTGCAGCCGGGGCGGGCGCGGCTTGCGCGCCGGCCGTGCCGGCGGCGATGATCGTGGCGGCAATGACGGCCACGCCTGGCCTCAGGCGTTGAATGCTGGACATGATGGCTCCTGTCGCTGAATGACAGTGAGAGGCTTCGCGAGAATCAATCCAATGTAATTCCCGGACCAGGCTGCCGCCGCCAACCATCTCTTCTATGCGGATGCGGTGGGGACGCCGGGAACGGACATGACGTTCTTCGACTGGACCATGCCTCGCGAAAAACGCGGAACGAACAGCATCACGCGTACATGCCTCCCGAAAGACTCAACTCGTTCGGCATGCCCCACAGCGGGGAGAATCTCAAGCCGATAGACTGAGCCCGGTTTTTCGCGAGGTACGGTATTTCAGCGCTGTCATGTGCCGCTTTGCGCAGACACCGCACCATGCATCAGGGCTTCCTGCGCACCCAGCGTGCCGCCCCGGCGCTGCACATAGGCGCCATCGGCGCCGAGCTCCCAGGCCGTCGCATCGTTGATGTAAAGATCGAGAATCCGATCGAGCTCCTCCTGTTGCTTCGTCTCCACGACCCGAACGAGAAGCTCCACTCGCCGGCGAAGATTGCGGTGCCGAAGGTCGGCTGACCCCACGAAGTAGATCGGCGAGCCGCCGTTCTCGAATCGGTAGATCCGGGAATGCTCGAGGAAACGGCCGACGACCGACGACACCCGCACCCGGTCGGATCGCCCCGGTACTCCCGGGCGAAGTGTGCATATCCCGCGGCACGCCAGCTCCACAATGGCACCATCGGCGGACGCGCGAAGCAATGCGCGCACGACCGCCGCGTCGGACAACCCGTTAAGCTTCGCGGTGATCCTCGCCGGTCTTCCCGCGCGCGCGTGCGCCGCTTCGCGGTCAATCAGCGCGACGATGCTGTCCGGCATCTGATGCGGCGCCACCAGCGATCCGCGCGACAGGCCCATTGGAGGAAGCGAGCCGCCGGTGAGCGCATTGAACAGATCGGCGACGTCCGCCGTCAGCTCGTCGCGCGAGGAGAAAAGACTCAGATCGGTGTACTCCATGCCCGACCGGCTGTTGTAATTGCCGGTACCGACGTGGACGTAACTGCGCAGTTTTCCATTCTCGCGCCGCACTACCAGCAGGGCCTTCGCGTGGTTCTTGTATCCCACCAGGCCGGAGATTACATGACCGCCCGCCTTCTCCAGCTTCCGCGCCCACCGCACGTTGTGACCCTCGTCGAATCTCGCCTTCAGCTCCACGAACGCGACCACCTTCTTGCCATTACGCGCGGCGTCAATCAGCGCATCCACGACCGGCGATGAATTGCCGATCCGGTAGAGCGTGATCTTGATCGTCGTCACCTCCGGGTCTTCCGACGCCTCGCGGAGGAAGCGAACGACGGTACCGTCGAACGAATCGAACGGATGATGGAACAGCATGTCGCTTTCGCGAAGCGCATCGAGCAGCGATTGGCCCTCGGGCAGCGGCTCCGCCGGCTGGAATGGCGGATAGCGCAGCGTCGGATTGTCGGGAAGCTCGAGGTCAGAGAGGCATCGCAGGTCGAGGAGCCCGTCTATCTCGTGGATGTCGCTGGCATCGAGCTCGACTGACGCCCCCGGATCCTCCCGGCGCAGGTTGCCGAGCAGAAGATCGCGAACGAATCCGGGCATCTCCCGCTCCACTTCCACGCGCACGGCGGGATTGCTCGACCGCCGCTCAGTCGCGTCGGCTACGGCATCTATCAGATCCTCAGCGCTTTCCTCGTCGAGCGAAAGCTCGCCGCCGCGTGTCACACGAAACACGTACACTCCCTCGATGCCGCCCGCGGGATAGAGGAGGTCGATGTTGGAGCGGACAACCTCCTCGATCGCGATGTAGTCGCCGCTGCTCCCCGGCACCGGCAGGAACCGCGGACTGTCGGCCGGCAGCTCGAGCTCGGCGAGGTGCAGCCGATGCGTGACATTGTCCCGCTGAACGACCGCGAGCGCGAGGGTCAGGTGCGGCAGGTGCGGCAGCGGATGGCCGGGACTCAGTGTCATGGCCATCGGCGTCAGGCCAGGATGGATCTCCTCGCGGCATTCCTCGCGCAGCGAGGCGCGCTGCGCGGCATCGAGAGACTTCCAGCGCACCACCCGTACTCCGAACGGCTCGAGCTCCCGCAGGCAGGCCTCGGCACACCGCGCCTGACGTTCCGCGAGGTTCGACATGCGCTCGGCAATGAGCCGAAGCTGCTCCGTCCGGCTCAAGCCGTCGTCGCATTGCTCCTCGCTCTGCTCGCGGGCCGCTCTCCGTAATCCGGCGATGCGGATCATGAAGAACTCGTCAATGTTGGAGCTCACGATGGACAGGAAGCGGAGCCGCTCACGCAGTGGCGTGTCGGCGCTCTCGGCGAGCGCGAGCACACGGCCCTGGAAATCGAGCAGGCCAATCTCCGGATTCAGGAACTCCACCGGGTTGCCCGGACTTCGCGGGCCCGCGTGGACGCCCGACGCTTCCTCCGGCGAGCGGTCGTTGTCGTCCACCCCCCCGCCCTGCTTCCATCGCAGCATCAGCTCGGCGCGGTCGCGAGAATCGCCGCTCTCGCGACGGAGCTGCTGCGTTTGCTCGAGCGCGGTGGCGAGCCGCTCGGTCGTCGCCCCATCGCCGCGTCGCGCGTGCACGCACATCTGATACATCGTACCCGACGCGCCGTTGCGCCGGATTACCGACCGATCGTAGTGGATCTCCACGCGTGGCCGGCGCAGCCAGTCGAAATCGGCGATGCGCGTGATGCGCTCTGTCTCGATGTCGAGGCGCACGACGAGCAGCGCCGGATCTATGAGCGCGCTGAGTCTTCGGCCGGCCGCCGTGGCCTCGGCAACGGCACCTCCGGCTTCCGCCGAACGTACCGCCGAATCGAATCGCACTTCGGAAGGCGATCCCGCGGAGCCGATCCGCACGGAAAGGATTCGCGTGTCATCCGAGCGGAGCCGGAACCGGCAGGTGATGTTGCGCCGGCGAAGCGTATCGTGCGACGTGTCGAGGTAGAGATCGCGATGCTGCGACCGTCTCGCATCGCCCGCCACCATGCCCAGCGGCAGCGGAGACGCGACGAGCTCGTCGAGATGGCGAGCCGAGCGGACCTCGTACCGGAAGGTGGGGAGCGGACGCTTCATGTGAACTGCGGGGAAATCAACTTGTCTTCACGCAGGCTTCAGCGATTTCTCGTTTCGCGCGACGGGAATCGTTGACGATGCGGAAAAAATCATCGTAGTACTTGAGCGTCTCCTCGACCGTTTTCTGTTTGATCAGCTTTCCGATCGAATCGCGATACAGCCCATAGACGGCGTCCTTCTGTTCGTTGAACTTCGCGATGGCCTTTGCCCATGCCTCCGGTTCGACGCAATAGCCCCTGAAGAGCCGGTCGCGGACGCGCTGCACCGAGAGCTTCGGGTCAACCGTCGCGTACGGCGCGTTGATCACGCCCGAGAAATCGAAGTCGTAGGGAATCGGAATGATGTCGCCGGCCGGCTGACTCACGAGCTCGACGTTGTGGAGCCCGGCAATCGAGAAGTCGGTGTTCCCGATGAAGTACTGGAAGATTCCGATGAGCGCGTCGTGATAAGGCTCGAGATCGCTGGCCTTCGCGCCCTTGTCCTCGACGCGCGGTCCGCCCATTCTCGCGGCGAGCATCTCCGGCTCCTCGAGAAGAATCGCGGCCCGCCTGGCGATGACCTTTCCGCTGGCGCTGTCGGTGTACGTAACCTGCAGAAGCCGCGCGCGGTAGCCGAAGGGAGTGAGAAGGTTGTAGATGCGGTAGAGCTGCAGCTCCTGGATGATGAACTGCTCGTAGTCGTCGGTGTTGCGGCAGTAGTTGACGAGCTTGGGCTTGTCGAGGCCCTGGAACATCGTCCCCTTCGCGGAGTCGGCCTTGAAGTTGACGCGGAGGGGCGGGAACTCGCAGTTCTTCAGTCTCCATATTCCGCGGGTTCTCAGCTCCGTGGGGAGCGAGACGACTTTCCCTGATGCGTCGGTGAAGGAGATCCTGGCCGGACGCCACGGAGCCTTGTCGCCCTTGTCGCCGCGGATGCGCTTCACGTTGGTGGTCAGCGTGACCGGCAGCGGCTCGGCGGCGAAGAAGAATGCCTCCGTTTCTTTCGAGTGCCTGATCGCCTTTTCCACGGCCGCTTTCAGTTGCTCCTCGGTCTTCGGCTCCTTCTTCTTCGCCTGCGCGACGATCTCTCCGCCCGGCATCGCGAGCGCAAACGTCAGGGCAATCGCTCCCGCAACCGGAGCCCACCTGCCTGCGATCTTCATGTCCATGGCTGCCTCCTATCTGATCTGCGCGTCAACGAGGGCTGTCCCGCCGGCGGTGTGCGCGAGCGAGAGAATCTCGTCAGGCAGCGTCGCCTTCTTGGGCTGCACGAAATAATCGATGGTGGCGACCCCCGCATCGTCAGTCTTTGTCGTCCCCGCACGCCACTCCTTTGCGTATTCACCGAGAACGAGCTCGAAGCTTCGGCGCGTCTGGTCCGGGTCGCGAGTGCGCAGTCGGATACAGATCTCGTGGGGCGTTCCGCTGTCCGTCTTGGATCCGTCGTCGTGCGCCCGCTTGAGAGCGCGCTGTGCCAGCCCTTCGAGCTGTTCACGGCTCATGTTCCGAAGCACCTCGTTGTCTATCTGCGCGACGAAGGTGCCGGTCCTTGCGAGCTGCCTGGCGCGCTTCAGGCGACGTGCGGCGATGCTTCCCTCGAGCTCGACCGGGGAGTTGCCGAAGTCAGTGTACCAGAGCGCGAGCACCGTCACGTTGAAGAGGAGCGACAGTGAGAGCGCGACGGGTATGTCCACGGCCGCCGCGAGCCCGACGCCGGTGGCGAGGAACACGTATACCGCGTCCTTGCTGTCCTCGAGCGTATTCCGGAAGCGCACGGCCGCAACGATCCCGGCAAGACTGAATGCGAGCGCCAGGCTGTGTTTCACGAGCACCACGACGCCAGAGACCACGAGTGGGAGGATTATCAGCATCTGAACGACGGACTGCTGATAACCGCGCTTCGCCCTCGTAAGCTGATAGACCCACGCCACCGGCAGGGATAGCAGGACGGCGCCAGCCATCGCCGCGATGAAAGTGACCGTCAGGCCGAGCTGATCGGGAGCAACCGCAAGCGGTGCGCGATTCGCAGCGACCAGAGCCGGACCCACTCCGAGGATCGGCTCGATGGCGTAGCTGGCCAGGCTCGGAAAGATATTCGCCTCGCGCCGCACGAGAGCGCCCACCGCGATCAGAACGACGTAATAGACGGCGACCTTCACCAGAACACGTGTCGCCGGAGACGAAAAAATTCCCGGTCTCCTATCGGCCATCCTGAATGGCTCCTGGAAAGGTTACGTAATAATCGTGTCCGTTTGCGCCCCACGCCATAGTTGCCGTGGTTCCGCCCCGCTCCCAGATTCTCCGAATGCGCAGACTAGCCCAGGGATTGCTCGGAGTGGTGCTGGCCGCGACGTGCGCCCTGGCGCAGTCGCCGGCTCCTCAGGGGAGGGCGGCGGCGGCCCGTCCGACGCTCGTGCTGATGATCACCATAGACGGATTTCGCGCCGGCAATCTCGAGCGCTTCGGACCTCAGCTCAGCGGCGGCCTCGCGAGGCTGATGAGTGGCGGAGCCTGGTTCACCAACGCTCACCAGGACTACGCAATAACCGAGACCGCGCCGGGGCACGCCAGCCTGTTGTCGGGACGGTTCCCCAGATCCACTGGCATCGCAGCGAATCGGGTCGGGGTCGCCGACCCCGCCGCACCACTTCTCGGCTTTTCCGGCGGCCTGGGCGCTTCCCCCGCGAGATTTCAGGGGACTGAGCTCTTCGATTGGCTGCACAGCGCCGATGCCCGCTCGCGCGCCCTGTCCGTGTCGAGCAAGGACCGCGGTGCGATACTGCCCATCGGCCGCGCGAAGCAGCAGGTGTACTGGTATCCCGGCGATGGTGATTTCACCACCAGCAGCTACTACGCCGATTCCCTTCCCGCCTGGGTGAACAGATTCAACGAACGGATGCTTCCGCAAACCTACGCGAGCAAGAACTGGATGCCTCTACTGCCCGACTCGGCGTATCACGAGCGGGACAGCGTGAGCATCGAGGGCGGAGGCAATGACTTCGTATTTCCGCATCCGATACCCGCCGACCCGCAGAGTGCTGCAAACTGGGTGCGGGCGACCCCCTTCATTGACGAGCTCACCGTCGCCTTCGCTCTCGACGGAGTGAACGCGCTGAATCTTGGAGCGGGTCCCCAAACGGATCTGCTGGCGGTGTCGCTCTCCGCCACCGACGCGGTCAACCACCGCCTCGGCCCCGACTCCAGGGAGGCCCACGATCAGGTGCTACGCAACGACCGGGTCATCGGGATTCTGCTCGACTCACTGTTCCGGATGCGCAACCCGTCCCGTGTGGTAGTCGTGCTCAGCGCGGACCACGGATTCACGTCCATCCCCGAGCTGGTTCCCGCCGACGTGAAGCCTCATCCCACCCGCGCTTCGCTCGACTTTGCGCTCGAGATCGCCCGCAACAAGATGCGAGAGATGAAAGTTGATACGGGTGCGATAGACGTTGATCAGCAGATCGTGCTTCTGGATCGTGAAGCGTTCAAGCGCGCGCGAGTGGATCCGGACCCGGTGATCAAGGCGTTTGAGGCGGCCGCCTTGCAGACTCCAGGCATCAAGCGCATAGACCGCTTCCGCGATCTCATCGGCGCCGACACGCTGCGCGATCCGATCGCGCGCAGATGGAGTCACCAGTTCCCGGCGGGCAGCAACGTCGAGCTGGTGGCAACGCTTACGCCGGGCAGCCTCTGGGGACCGGCGCCCCTCGCGTCGCACGGCTCGCCATACGACATAGACAGCCACGTACCCATCATTTTTTACGGAACCGGCATAAGACCGGGCCGCTATGGGGAGTTCGCGCGGACGGTGGACATTGCACCGACTCTGGCGCGCATCACCGGCGTAACGCCTTCCGAGAAGCTGGACGGAGCTCCGCTCACGCGCGCGCTGAAGTAGGCCGCCGCTACCTCCGCATCATTTGGCGGTCCATTTGAGAGTCTTGTCTATTGTGCCCACCGTCACCGAGTGATACGTCGGGCGTGCGCGGCCATAAATGCTCATCGCCATCGCTTTGCCCCAATCGGTCTTCGCCAGGTCGGCGTAGAGAGGTGCGACAAGCTTCCGCCGGCCCTGTGACGTCAGATACTTCTCGAGCGCCGGGAACGCAGGCTGGTACCTGTTGGCGATCGCGATTCTCAGCCACGCGAACATGATCTCGCTGTTGCCGCTCGACGACAGCTTGAACGCGCCGTCCAGCTCGGCGAGCCGCCTCGCGGGAATCGTGTCGGGAAGGGCGCGCAGGAAATGCAGCCATTCCTGCGTTGACCACTTGCCCGTCTGAATCGCCGAGGCGGGACCGCCCGCCTTCCACACGTCCACCTGCTTCTCGACGGCGGCGAACGCCTCGGATCTCACCGGCGGAATGTTCGTCGGAACGCCAGGGTCGAAGACCCATGCCTGCACGTTCACACGCTGCGCTTCGTCCGGTGATAGCAGCTTCTGCCTCATGAACGCCAGCATCCGCTCGGCGCTCATCGGCTGGAATGCGAAGTGATCGAAGTAATCGCGCAGGAATACGTCGAGTCGCTCCCGGCCAACTACCGACTCGACGGTCTGAAGAAACGCCGATCCCTTCTCGTAGGCGATGTCAGTCGTCCCAGCGTCCGGGTCGCGAGCCGTGAGATCCAGATGAAGGCGTGTGTCGGGGCTCTGCGGTCCTCCTGCTTCCTTGATCGCCTCGTCGAGGTCCTGGCGTCCGAGCTGGCGCAGCATGTCGGCGTACGGCTTGCCGCGGAGCTCTTCCATGATGCGCGACTCGATGTACGTCGTGAATCCCTCGTTGAGCCAGAAGTCGTCCCACGTCGCGTTCGTGACGAGGTTGCCCGACCATGAGTGCGCCAGCTCGTGCGCCACCAGGCTGACCAGCGAGCGGTCACCCGCCAGCACGGTAGGTGTCGCGAACGTCAGCATCGGATTCTCCATTCCCCCGTACGGGAACGACGGCGGAAGGACGAGGATGTCGTAGCGCCCCCAGCGATACGGGCCATACAGCTTCCCGGCGGCGGCGACCATCTTGTCCACCTCCGCGAATTCATTCGCGGCGCGGTCCACTACCGACGGCTCCGCGTAGATACCGGTGGTCTTTCCAATCGGACGGAATGCAATGTCGCCGACCGCGAGCGCAATCAGATACGGCGGAATCGGGTACGGCATCCGGAAGCGGAAAACGGTCCGGCCCTCTGCGTCCTTCTCGCCTTCGATCCCCTCGTGGTTGGCGCCCATCACCGCCCGCATTCCCGCGGGAACATGGACCGTCGCGTCGTAAGTCTGGCGTATGCCCGGCCCGTCCTGCGTCGGAATCCACGTGCGTGTGAGGATCGCCTCTCCCTGCGTGAACAGGAACGGAACCTTGCCGCCCGCCGTTTGTGCGGGAGAAAGCCACTGCACCGCCGCGGCGGCTGGCGACGTCTGGTACTCGACCACGATCGTGTCGCCACTCGCCGGCAGCGCGATGGCCAGCGGCGCGCCCATGTATGAGTTCCCCGCGCCGAGGTTGAAGCCGAGGGCCCCGCCTTTCGCGTCGGTCACGCTCTTGATGTCGAGATCTCGCGTGTCGAGGATGATGCTGTCCGCGCTCTGGCTGCGTTGGATCGTGAGGCGCGCCGTCCCGCTGATCCGCTTCGTCGCAAAATCCGGCGCCAGATCGAGCGAGACGTTCGTGACGCGAGCTTTTTCGGGCTGCGCATACGAATGGGAATCGTGAGGTAGCGCGGGTAGTGCAGTATCACCGGTGGCGGCCGGCTTCTCGGCAGTCGTGCATGCCGTGGAGATAATGATGAGAATCGAGGCGGTGAGGGCCGTCAGTGATCGTTTCATTGTTGACGATGTGAGATGTTGTCGCGCGACCGAGCGACGAATGGATTTTACCGTCATGTGGCCGGTCTGTTCAGCCGTACGTGACGGCTACATCCGTGCCATGTCGAGCACGAGGGCGACCGCGAAGCCATCGTATCCCTTCACGCCGACGGTCTGCAGCACCGTGGCGGTGACGCGGCGATCGCGCGACATCATTTCGTTCAGCCGGCGCACTCCCTGAACGCTTGCATCCTCGCTCGCCGCATCTATGACCGCACCCTCGCGCACTACGTTGTCCACGATGATCATCGTGCCCGGTTTCGACATCTTCACGGCCCACTCGAAGTATGTCGGAATGCTCGGCTTGTCCGCGTCAATGAAAACGAAGTCGAACGGCCCGTAGCCCTCGGCGGCGAGTCGGGGCAGAATATCGAGCGCGTTGCCTGTTCGCGTCTCGATGCGATCACTCAATCCGGCCCTCACGAAATTCGCCTTCGCAACTTCGGCGTGTTTCGGATCGATCTCCAGCGTGACGACCCGCCCTCCCTGCGGCACGGCGCGCGCCAGCCAGATCGTGCTGTATCCGCCGAGCGTTCCGACCTCGAGGATCGTTCGCGCTCCCTGCCCGCGCGCGAGGATGTTCATCAGCTTGCCCTGAGCCGCGGAGACCTGGATCGCCGGGAGGCCGGCGGCATCGCTCGCCGCCAGGGCGGCATCGAGCGCCGCGTCCGCGGGGATGAGCGCGTCCGTGATGTAATCGTCAACTGAAGTCCACAGTTCCTGTGTCATTGCCTTGTCCTGTGTTCCGAATCTCTGACGTGCCTGGTCCCTTTCAGGCGACCGCCACCGAGCTCCGGGGGATCACCAGCTCCCACCCGGAATCGAACACCAGCTCGATTCCATCGCCCGCCGTTCGCATCCGCACCACCCTGGCACCAATCAGACCACAAAGCGCATCACACGATCCGGGATCCGGGTACCGATAACGCTGAGCACCCGAGACGATCATCGGATTTCCTCCGACGGCGACGCGCACTCCGTTGAAGTCGAGCTCCGTCGCGCGCGGCAAGAACTTCAGCGACGCCAGCGAGCGGCCGGAGAGGTCCGGAAACGACGCGGCGGTGGATGTCATCAGTTGCAGTCGCGGGGGTCCGCCAACCTGCGGCAGCAACGCCGGCAAGCTGACATCTGCCCGCGTTTCTTCGATCGGCGGTTCGAGCGAGGCGTTCCTCTTCAATCGCTCACTCCGCCGATACCGGTGGAACTGCTCCCACATCACGCCCACGGCGAATCCAACGCCAAGACCGGCGATGCCCGTGAACAATCCCGCGGCGACAACTATCCCAGAGAAATACCACAGGCCGCGCGCGAACGAGCCGTTCTCGAGCTGCCCGGCAAGCAGCCCCCACGCGAATGGCGCCGAACCGATGAACCCGACGAGAAAGCCGATATACGCGGCGAGATCCTTGATCGCCGTGCGGCGAAGCTGGTAGAACTCGGAGAGAATGCGAGCTCCCGCGTTGAGCATGGGTATTTCCTGAATGTAGCGACCGCCACGGGAGTGAGGAGAAGGTGGCTCGCAAAGAGACACTCCTCCCTGCCCGCCGGGGGCCTCCGCTGGCGTCGCACCGCGCCACTTTGCACATTGAACCGGGCGTAACTTCCTGAAGTTTTCTCGCGCCCCGGATGTCTACGGTCTCACCCATCCGGGAAAGGTCCGACCCAACAACGAGGACCACTTCCTTATCTGCGCGCTCCAGAAGCGAATGCAGATCTACCATACGAGCCTGCCTGATCAGTCCATCCTCACGAGCGCCGAGCGGCTGGCGTTTCTTGCTCTCGTCGCCGATGGCGTGGGCGGAGCGAAGGCCGGTGAAGAGGCGAGCCGCGTCACTCTCGAGTACGTCGCGCGCTACGTCAGCGAGTCACTCGACTGCTACTACACGAACGATCCGGGCGATGACTCGCGTTTCATCCATGAGCTGGAGGAGTCGGAATGTGGCCCAACGCGTATCTGCTGCAGGTGGGCGACAGTCGCTACTATCAGCTGCGCGACGGCGAGCTGATCCAGATATCGCGCGATCAGACAATGGCCGAAGAGTTCGTCAAGCAGGGAGTCTTCGATCGCGAGGACGCGGCGTTCAAGAAGTGGACGAACGTTCTCTCGAGCGCCATTGGCGGTCCCGACGCCGCACCGAGCGTGACGAAAGTGCCGCAGTCATGGAGTAGTATCGGACTCATGTGCAGCGACGGCCTGACGCGTCACGTATCGGACGATCGCATCCGCGAAGTGCTGCAGAACATCAGGTCGGCGAAGGAGGGCTGCGAGATACTTCTTCAGGACGCCCTCGACGCCGGAGGCGAAGACAACATCACCGTCCTCATCGGCCGTGCGATTCCGCACGAGGAGAAGTAGCGCCGCAAGGGCGTTCTCGGCCACCGACATGAGCGACATCCGCTCTGACGTCGAGTTTTCCAAGAGCGATGTCCTCGTACGACATCACCCTGACAACCTCTTCGTCGCTGAGTGGACCGGGGTCGCTCAATGGACGATGAACACCGGCTGCATCCACGCCACCGCACCGCCGGAATCGGTGATTCGCGGACGAACGTATGTCTCGCTTCCGGTCAGATGATACGTCGCGGGATTGTCGCCCGTCTTCTTCAACACCACGCCACCCTGCCCGATGAACTCGGTCGTGAACTTGAAGTCCCCTCGGCGGCGGATGTGAATCGTCATGTCCTGCGGAGTGACCGAGACCGAGTCGAGCTCCACCCCGCTGCTCGCGTAGAAGCGTCCCGCCTCCATCTGGGTCATGATCTCGCGCCCATCGAGCCTCGACGCACGAACGGATACCCATCCGCGCCCAGGATTCGCACGGTCGGGGGCGAACTCTCCCTGGAAGTGGTGCGCGTCGTCCACCGCAATGCCGTAGATGCGCTTCCCGGCGCTCAAGAGGTAATCCCAGACGGCTTCCATTCCAGGTGAGTCTCCGCCTCCCTCGTTGTGCACGAGAGGATGACCGTTATGTATCTCGATCAGCTTGTCGTTCTTCACCCGCGACAGAACGTCCTGGCTGATCGCCCATCCGAAGTTTGGATGGTTGATATGCGGCACGCCTTCTACCTCCCGCACCGCGTCGACGTTCTTCTGCACCGTCCCCAGCAGCGTGCTGTCAGTGCGCGGCTCGATCACGTGCGGGATGTTGAGTCCGTTGACGTGAACGGGCTTCAAGCCGAATCTCGTGGTCAGCTCTTCGCCGGGAATGAGCAGAAAGCTCGAGTCCATCAGGTACGAGAGCTTCGCCGGGTTCACCCAGACGTTGTGATCGGAGAGCACGAGAAAGTTGTAGCCGCGGCTTTTGTACCACATCGCAACGAGCTCAGGAGGCGAGTCTCCGTCGCTCTCGAGCGTGTGGGTGTGCGTGTTGCCTTTGAGCCATCGGCCCGAGCTGAAATCGACTGCCTCGAAGTGAGGCATTGCCGCTTCGCTCTTCGGTGCATCGGCCGCGGTCGAGAACAAGCCAGCGTGTCCCGCGAATCCGGTGAGGCTTCGCTTCTTCGGATTGAACGTCGTTTTTGCGAGGGCGAGCGGCTTGTACAACTTCTGATCGACGAGCTGATCGAGCGGCTGGCCACTCACCTTTTCGACGATGTAGCCGAGGATCATGAACCCGAGATCGCTGTAGTGCCGGCCTTCGCCGACTCCCCAGCCGAGGGGCATGTCGCGAATCGCGGCGTAAGTCTGTGCGCTGTTGGAGGCCTGGTAGTAAAGAGGCTGCCACTGCACGAGACCCGACGAATGCTGTAGAAGGTGCCGAACGGTGATGCTGTCGAGATGCGGTCCGCGGAAGTCGGGGAGGTAGCGATACACCGGCGCGTCGAGGACCACCTGACCGCGGTCCACGAGCATCATCGTGGCGAAAGTCGTAGCCATGACTTTGGTCACTGAGGCGAGGTCGAAGATCGTATTCGTCTGCATCGGGCGCGGAGGAGCGATACGATGCATCGCGTAGTCGTTGAGCTCCGCGTACCCGAACGCGCGCTCGTGGATGACCTTGCCGTTCCTCGCCACGAGCAGCACCGCTCCCGGTGTGAGCGTGCCGACGCCCGCGTCGATGAGAGAATCCGCGATGGTGATCCCGCGGCGCAGTCCGGATTGTGCCAAAGGTGTTGACGCGACCTGACCGGCCGCGCATCCGATCAGCGCGGCGGCGAGCGATGCTTGTAAGAAAGGAACCGGGCGGTGGCGGATCACTTCGAGTGTTCGTGCGGTTTCGTGAGCTCGTCCATGGTTCGCGTGCTGCCTGGCGTTCCCGGCCTCCGGTACTCCGGAGGCAGCTCCCAGGGATAGTACGGCGCCGGATCCTTCGCCGGTACGGCGTACTGGTTTCTCAACGCGGCGAGCTTCTTCTCGAGATCCTTTCGCACTCCCGCATACGATGCGTCGGCGTAAACGCTTTTCATCTCCTCCGGATCACGCTCGAGATCGAACAGCTCCCACTCACCGATTTCGTAGTAGTAAATGAGCTTGTATCGCGACGTGCGAACTCCATACTGCCGCCGCACGGCGTGCCAGCCGGGATACTCGAAGTACTGGTAGTAGATCGCGTCGCGCCAGTTGGCGGGAGTTTTTCCCCGCAGCAGCGGGACGATGCTCGCTCCCTGCATCGGCGCGGGTACGCGAACTCCCGCCATCTCGAGGAACGTCTCGGCGAAATCGAGATTCATCACGAGGTCCTTGTTGCGCGAGCCCGGCTCGACTACGCCTGGCCATCTCACGATCAGCGGAGCGCGGAGCGACTCCTCGTACATCCAGCGCTTGTCGAACCAGCCGTGATCTCCGAGGAAGAAGCCCTGATCGGAGGCGTAGACCACGACCGTGCTTTTCGAAAGGCCCGACTTGTCCAGCTCGGCGAGCACTCGTCCCACCTGCGCGTCGAGAGCCTGTACGACCCGCATGTAATCGGCGATGAACCTCTGATACTTCCACTTCGCGAGGGCTTCACCCTCGAGGCCGGCCGCACGCAGCTTCGCGTTCTCCGGCTCGTATGCCGCACGCCACACCGCGAGCTGCTCTGACGTGAGATTGTTCGGCTCCTCGACCTTGAGGTCCCGCGGTACCATGTCGAGCGCGATCTTCATCTCCGGATCGCGCGACGGGGAGGCGCGCCCCGCGCCAGTATCCCAGAAGGTGCCCGGCATCTCGAATGTGGTGTCGCGGTACAGCGAGAGCTGGTCCGCCCCCGGATCCCACCACCGGTGCGGCGCGTTGAAGTTGAGCATCAGGAGAAATGGCTTCTTCGCATCCCGATCCTCGTGAAGCCACCGCATTGCGCGGCCGGTCACGACATCGAGCGTGTAGCCTGTGTAGCGAACGCTGTCGTCACCATTGTGGAGCACCGGGTTGTAGTAGGGACCCTGCCCCGCGAGGATCTCGTACCTGTCGAATCCCTCGGGCTCCGACCTCAGGTGCCACTTTCCAAACAGCGCAGTCTGGTATCCGGCGGCCTGCATCAGTTTCGGAAAAGTCAACGTCGTCGGATGTAATGCTTCCGTGTTCGTCATCACACCATTGAGATGACCGTACTGTCCGGTGAGCACTGTCGCGCGCGCGGGGCCGCAGATGGAATTCGTGACGAACGAGTTGACGAACAGCATGCCGTCGCCCGCGAGACGGTCGAGATTCCGCGTCGGGGGCAGCTTGATCCCGTACTTGAGCGACGTCTGATACGCAGAGATAGCGTGCGCGGCGTGATCGTCGGAGAAGAGGAAGACAACATTGGGGCGCTCCGCCGCGGCGGCCACGATAGGCACGGATTGGCGGGCAGGGCCCGAGCACGCGAGGACCGTGCAGGCCAGCAGAGTCGTGATGGATATCGAGCGGATCATGCGGTCTCCCCGATGGGTATTGTCTCTTTCCGACGGGAAAGGTGCCGATGTGCGCGGCACGCATCCAGAGCAGCCCCGCCCGCTCCACGCGTTGACTGTCCGCCGCACTCGGCCGAGATTGACGATGACCTCACACAGCACCTCATGAATACGCCCATTACACGCAGGGAGCTCATCAGCAGGGCCGCTACCGTCGCGGCGGCGCTCGCGATGCCCATGCCGCTGTTCGCCGAGGACGCACCGGCCGACACGGATGAGTCGCGGCTCCGTGCGTGGTCGGCTGCGCTCCGCAGCCAGGGAATGGACCGGCGTTCACTCCCACTCGGGCCGAGAGCCATACTCGTCGGCGAGCTGGCCATCGGAACGCAGTACGTCCCGAACACGCTCGAGGCCTACATCAAGGCGGGCGGTGATCCATCCGGCCTGGAGCCGCTCACTCTCTCGCTGACTCAGTTCGACTGCGTCACGCTGGTCGAGGGATGCCTCGCAGTCGCGCGCGCGTCAGACGATGGCGTGAAGCCGTCGTGGTCGCGATTCGCCCGCGAGGTGGAGCGGATGCGCTATCGCGATGGAAAGCGAAAAGGCTACGCGTCGCGTCTGCATTACTTCAGCGAATGGATCTCCGACGGCGCGCGTCGCGGTCTCGTCCGCGATCTCGGCGAAGAGTTGGGAGGCGTCGAAGACCCGCGTCCGCTGCGGTTCATGACCGAGCACCGCGCGAGCTACCCGGCGCTGGCCAACGACGGGGTGTTCGCCGAGATCGGCAAGATGGAGCGGCGCCTCGATTCGCATCGTCGCTACGTCGTTCCGACCGACCGGATCAAAGGCGTTGCCGACCGGATCCAGACAGGAGACGTGCTGGCGTTCGCGACGGCGACACCGGGTATTGACGTCTCGCATGCAGCGTTCGCCTATCGGGGCACCGATGGAGTGCTGCGCGTGCTTCACGCGCCTCTCTCGGGAGGAGCCGTGGAAATCACGCGCACGACGCTTCCCGAATACGTGGCGAGGATTCGCCGGTCCACCGGCATCCTCATCGCGCGCCCGCTATCGGGTTGATCGTGATCGCCGGCCCCGCGCTCAAGCCACTCTGAGTGCGCGCCCGCTCCCCTTCGCATTTCGTTGTCCGTCGCGGAGCGTCACCGTTCCATTCACGATCACCATCGAGATACCGACCGGATACTGGAAGGGCGCATCGAACGTGGCGGTATCGGCCACGCGCGATGGATCGAACACGACGATATCCGCCGCCAATCCCTCGGCGAGCCGACCCCGGTCCGCGAGTCTCACTCGCGACGCGGGCAGGGACGTCATCTTCCGAATCGCCTGCGGGAGCGACAGCACCTTTCGCTCTCGCACATAGCGGCCGAGAACCCGCGGGAAGCTCCCCGCTCCGCGCGGGTGCGGACTTCCGCGTCTCGTCGGACCGTCTATCGCAAAGCCGCCGCCATCCGTGCACACCATCCCCATTGGGTGCGACAGAATGCGCTCGAGATTCTGCTCGCTCATAGCGTAGCCGAGCATTCCGACGTCACCCCTGCTCTGCCGCAGCAATCCAACCGTGACCTCGTAAGGATCTCCGCCGCGCGCCTTCGCGTAGGCGCCCAGCCGCTTCCCCTCGGCGTCACGATCCTCGACCGCGCTCACGCCGGAGAGCTGCACATTGTCCCATCCGCCGATGAGGTCCACCTTGGCGAGCATCTCGCTCCTGATCCGCGGCGCCACCGTCGCATCCGACAACCGCGCGAGGAACGCGTCAATGCCGCCATCCCTGCTCCACACCGGGAACAGGTTCGTCAGTCCAGTCGCATACGCGACATACGGATAGCGGTCGAATGCGATATCGGTCCGTAAAGAGCGCGCCGCTTCGATCAGGAGGAAAACCTTGTCGAGCTTCGCCCAGTTCCTCGGGCCCTGCGTCTTGAGATGCGAGATCTGGAGGGGGCACCCGGCTCCGCGCGCGACGGCAATGGATTCGTCTATCGCGTCGATCAGGCGGTCGTCCTCATTGCGCATGTGCGTCGCGTAGGGCAGGCGCCGCGCCGCCAAAGGCCTGCACAGCGCGATGAGCTCGTCGCGTGACGCGAACGCGCCAGGCGTGTACTCGAGGCCCGACGACGCGCCGCACGCACCTTCGCTCAGCGCGCGCTCGACCATCGCCGTCATTCGCTGTATCTCTTCGGTAGTCGCCGGCCTGTCCTTGTCGCCGATGACGGCTTCGCGCACCGACCCGAGTCCCACCATCGAAGCGACGTTTGGTCCGGGCCGGAGTTGATCGAGCGAGTTGAACAGCGACGCGAATGTGCTCTCCTCCGATCCGGACGCGCGCGAGCTTCCATCCGCCCCGACGACGATGGTCGTGATCCCCTGGCGAATTACCGATTCGACACGCGGGTCTTCGGTGATGTTGCCGTCACCGTGAGAGTGTATGTCAACGAACCCCGGGGTCACGGCGAGACCTCGGGCGTCGATCTCCTCCCGGCCCCGGCCGGCGCCTTTCGGCAACAATCCGGAGATCTGCGCCCCGCCAATCGCCACGTCCCAATCACGCCCCTCCGCACCGGTCCCTTCGAACACAGTCCCGCCACGGATGATGATGTCGTGGTCGGCGCGGCCGGTGAGAACCGCGGGAGCGCCGGCGATCGCGAGGAGCGATGTCCCTGCGTCGGCGAGGAATGATCTGCGAGTCGTCATGCCGCAGAAGATGGCTGCCGCACGCCGCGAGTCAATTCGCGCGAGCGTCTCGCCGCACCGGGTTTACCTTCGCGCGGCGTCCCGCTCTCCGAGCGCGACCCTCTTCGCGAGATACAATGCGTTCTCCGTCGCCGCGCCGCGGATCGTGTTGTCGAACACGCACCACACTCTGCCTCCGGCGTGGGCGTGCGCGCGCAGGCGGAATGCGAGGCCGTTCAGATACGAAGTGGTATACGAGGAGTAGTAGATCTGGGGCGAGCCGTGCAATCGGAAATAGACCTTCCCGGCAAGCCCGCCGGGCTCCGCCGCCGCCGGTAGTATCGCCGGGTCAGCGGCAACACGTCCCACCTGGAAGTCCTTCAACAGCTTGCCCGCGGCGGGAACGAACCAGCTCGGATGGCGCGGCTCGATGAAGACATCGCCGCTGTGCCTGCTCCTCAGCGACTCCAGAAACTTCGTCGCAATCTCGAAATCCAGCTCCGCGCTCGGCGGAAGTTGCACGAGAAGGCACCCCAATCGGGCGCCGAGCCCGCTCACCTCGTCGAGGAACTGCGCCAGCAGGTCGTCCGCGTCCGCGAGACGCTTCGCGTGCGTAATGATCTTCGGCATCTTGACCGAGAACCGAAACGGTTCGGGCACGCTTGCCGCCCACCGCTCGTACGTGGAGGTGCGATGGGGCCTGTGGAACGAGGAGTTGATCTCCACCGAACGAAAAACCGAGGCGTACCGCTCGAGGTTGGTCCCATCGGCCGGAAAGGCGGTGATCGCGGCGCGTGGAAGACTCCATCCTGCACACCCGATGTACAGATTCCGGGGCGCCGTATGGCCCGACAGATCCGTCAGCTTCCAGCTTCCCGTCGCGGTGATCGCCTGGCGATCGGAAAATACGGCGCCCATGACAAAGGGACGACTTGCCCACCCCTATGGTAAGACGGCCGGCCGGAAGGTCATTGCAAAAAAGTATCAACCTTCAGCAAGAGCGTCGCCAGAACGGAGCAGCTGTGGCCCGCTCTTCACTGGTCCGCCCCTCTCCAGCAGCCGGTCAACGCCTGACGGTCAACGCCTGACGGTCAAGCGCCGGACCCTGAGTCGTTTGTTACGGATTGCCGTCTGGCGCGTCAGGATATATGCGAATCTCCCTCGGCCTCAGTGCGATCGCGACAGTCCTCCTCACCGCCTGCGCCGCTCCGGCGAAGGTGGACAAGCCACGCGAGCAGATGACCCAGAGGGAGCGCGATAGCACCGTGGCCGCGTCTGGACTGCCTGGCTCGGGCGTCGTGAGGAAGGCATTGAGCATGTCGGACGCCGAGACGAAGCGCGCCGCGCTCTACGATTCAGCCGGTCAATAGACCGCCTCCACAAAAGCGACGCGAGGCCGTTATCTTGCGGTTGAATGCGCCGTCGTCGGGGATCTGCTGCCTCAGCGCAACACCAAATCCATGCGGCTAGTGCCGAGCGACTGCCCACGATGCTAAGCTTCGCTGGTACCCCGCCCGGCTGGCCGCCGCATATTGATTACCCCGCGCCACTACTATAAAAGGAAAGGAGTCCCGAGCCATGGCAATCTGGAAGGAACAGACCACTCCCACTAAGGAGCCGCCCCCCATAACCCAGCCGTCCGCCCCGCAGAGCAACAACATCGCCCCGGTCCGTACTCCGAGCTATGACACACCGTCGTCGCGCTCTTCGCAAACGGACGCCAAGGAGACGCTCATCGCTGCGAACCTCTCAATCGAAGGGAAGATCCAGGGCTCGGGCCACGTGCGCGTCGCTGGACAGTTCAAGGGTGACGTGAACGTCGAGGGGAATCTCACGATCGAGCAGGGCGCCAAGGTCATTGGCGGCGTTCGCGCGAACACGGTCACCATCGCCGGCGAGCTCGAAGGAAACGTTGATGCGGCTTCACGTGTCGAGCTTCTCGCCTCGGGCGTGCTGAACGGCGACCTCAAGGCCGGATCGCTGACCGTCGCCGCGGGCTCGCGGATGCGCGGCAACGCGGAGTTCGGCTGGGAGGATGGACAGGGCAAACCTGCACGGGCGAGAACGGAGTCAGGCTCGGCTGCATGAGCAATGGCGCGCAGGGAACCGCGGGAAAGACGCGCACCTGCCCGCACTGCAAAGCGACCATTCTCCAGAGCGCGACGGTATGTCCGATCTGCCGGAAGAGCCTCCGATGGGACCTGCATACCGCAAAGCACAAGGCGCCCGGGTTCTCGGCCCTGACGGTGGAGGGAAATATCCGGCATCCGGAGAACGAGCCGGCGTGGGAATACTCGATGCTGCTCTCGATCCGCAACGAGAAGGGTGAGGAGATCACCCGCCAGATGATCGGAGTGGGGACGCTGAGCCCGGACGAGCAGAGAACATTCACGCTCTCCGTCGAGGTGTCGAAACCTGATTCGGGGCTGCCGAAGCTGCGCTGATCGAGCGAGCGCGCCCGTCAGTCACCAGAGGGGAAGCCCGGCGCCTGCTCCTGCGGCTGGGGTTGCACCGGCCTGATCTTCGGCGCCTGGCCGAAGTTGTACTGGAACATCAGGAACGCCGCGCGAACCCCGAGCTCGCCCGCGTAGTCGGCCGTCCCGCACATCCTTGCGCCACTTCGAAAGCATGAAGGGATGAATCGTCAGCGCAGCAGCCACGGTCTTCATTTGCAATCCCGGCTGCTGACTGAGTCGCACAGCAGTCAGCTTGAACTCGTCGCTGTACTTCCGCACCGCTCGTGGCCCTGCTCGTGGCATGATTGACACTCCACGGTGGTTAGGTGGAAGTGTCTACAAAAGTGGTGCAAGAACCCTCTACGCTGGCATCCGCTGGTTTGGCGGATTCGAGGAAGCGTCTCGTTCGTCGATCCCGGAAGGGTCACTCCGCGATCAGGATGCGAGCGAACTGGCGCAAGCGAACTGGATGTACGAACTGGATGTAGGCTCGATTTTCCCCGGCAACGGCGGTATTATCGAATGTTCCGTCACATACCGGAGGACATTTGTGAGATATGCAGCGGTTGCAGCATTCGCGATGCTGATCACAGCATGCGAACGGCCGAACACATCGGCGACTGCCGGCGACACGATGAAAGCCGCAGACACGGGGACGATCGCCAGCACCGATGGTGCAACGCCCGCGGCCTCGAGCGACGAGGCCAAGATCGCCGAGGCGATGAGCGCCGCCCCGGATTTGATCTCGAAGACGGCGACGATCATGGACTGGCCCGCGACCGAAGGCGGACAGCCGCGGCAGCTACGGGCTGGGACGTCCGGCTGGGTGTGCTATCCCAGCTCGCCGAATCCGAAGGGCGCAGTTGGCCAGGATCCGATGTGCCTCGACCCGGTGTTCCAGGAGTGGGCCGGAGCGTGGATGTCGAAGACGCCGCCGAAGATCACCGGCGTCGGATTCGCCTACATGCTCAAGGGCGACCGCGGCGTAAGCAACACCGACCCGTTCGCAACTGACTCGACGGCAACCAACAACTGGGTACGCGCCACAGCGCACCTGATGGTCGTCGCGCCCGCGGCGACGCTCGCCTCGGTGAGCGCGACCCCGGGTGGAAGCCCATGGGTTATGTGGAAGGGAACGCCGTACGCGCACGTGATGATGCCGGTGAACTGAAGCACCGCTCTCACCACTTCAACACAGCGCTTCCCCAGAGAAAGCCGGATCCGAACGCGGTGATCGCCACCAGGTCACCGCGCCGGAGTCGGCCAGCCCTGACGCACTCGTCGAGCGCGATGGGAATCGTCGCCGCCGTCGTGTTTCCGAAGCGGTCGATGTTGTTGTAGACCTGATCGTCGCGCAGGCCGAGTTTGCGTTGGACCATCTCGGAGATCCTGAGGTTCGCCTGGTGTGGAATCAGCAGCGTGATATCCGAGACGCTCACTCCGGCTTTCGCCAGCGCGGCCTCGACTGATTCGGGCATGCGCACAATCGCGTGGCGGAATACTTCCCTGCCTTCCATGTGCGCGTACACCTTGTCGTCGAGGTGAGCCGCCTGGTTTCGCGGATGGTAGATCGCACCCGGTGAATCCACCCACAGCTTCTCGGCGAACGATCCGTCGGAGTGGAGGTCCCACGCCAGCACGCGCGATCCGTCGGGATCGTCGTCGGCTTCAACGAGGACCGCTCCCGCCCCGTCGGCGAAGATCACAGCCGTATCGCGCCCGCGGGTGGAGACGTCCATGCCGGTGCTCTGCACTTCCGCGCCAACGACGAGAATGCGCCGGTACATGCCGGCGCGAACGTAGGCGTCGGCAATCGACATCGAGTAGACGAAACCCGAGCACTGCGTCCGGATGTCGATCGCCGGAATCTCACCGACGCCGAGGTCGCGCTGCAGAAAGACTCCGTTGCCGGGAGCGAAGTGATCGGGCGAGACAGTGGCGTAGAGAATCAGTTCGACGTCGTTCGCGCTCAAACCAGCCGCCGCGATCGCCCGCTCTGCGGCAATTTTCGCCAGCGCGGTGCCGCTCTCACCCTCGACGATCCAGTGGCGCTGCCTGATTCCCGTGCGCTGGATTATCCACTCGTCGGAGGTGTCCATGATTCTTGCAAGATCGTCATTGGTGACGACCCGATCCGGCACTGCGTGCCCGGTTCCGACTATGCGACTCCCCGGCATGTCCTCAGCCTCCGCGCTGATGTCGCTGGTGGGACATGGGAATTTCAATGGCCCTCCGGGAACCATAAGGGCGTGTAGCGGCGGCCGGCAAGGACACCGAGGAACCTCTCCGGCCTCGGCGGGGGTCCCGGTTGGGGGAAAGGACGCTGGCTTGGTCCCGCCGCAGGAGGAAATCGTCCCGCCCGCCGCAACGCTGGCGACGGCCTACTGGTAGTTCTGCGCCAGCCTTCTTCCGTAGTAGAGTCCAACGCCGGTGCCGACCATGCCGAGGACAAATGACCCCATGAAGCCCCATGGCGTGCCGAGCCACCACCCGGCGTAGCTGCCGATCATCGTGCTGGCGAATGTGAAGAGCTTGCTCATACTGTCATGACTGTCAGGGCCGCTCGAGGTTACCGGGTAATCGAGCTCGGGGAAGTTCTTCCGAACGACGCGCACATCAGCCATACTCGGTGCGCGACCGCCGGATTACACTGTCGGCTATTCCGTACACACATCAGGAGAAAGAATGCGCCTCCGCCCGATACTGCATGCCGCCATGGTTCTCGGCGTCAGCACCGCCCTTCTCGCGTTCACCAGCGACCGGCGGCCCATCACTGACCGGGACATCTGGCTGTTCACGTGGATCGGAGATCCGCAGCTCGCGCCCGATGGATCGCGCGTCGCGTTCGCGAAAGTTGTCGCGGACCAGAAGCATGCTGGATACGAGACATCGCTCTGGATGGTGCCGGCGAAAGGCGAAAGCACGATGCAGCGCCTGACGTCCGGCACGCGCGACTCGCAGCCGCGCTGGTCACTCGACGGGACGCGGATCGCGTTCGTTCGGTCCATCGAAAAGGACGGGAAGCCGCAGCCGCCGCAGATCTACGTTCTCTCGATGTCGGGGGGCGAACCGGTGAGGATCACGGATCTGCCCAAGGGCGCGGGCGATCCGCACTGGTCGCCTGACGGAAGGCGTATCGCTTTCACGTCCAACACCTCGCCCGAAGACATTGCAGCGAAGAACCGGAAGCCGGGCGAGGATACGACGGACGCGTCGCGCGAGACCGATGTCAAATACATCACGCGCGCTGTCTATCGCTTCAACGGCGCCGGTTATCTCGACACTTCCCGCCCGTCGCACATCTGGGTCGCCTCGTTGCCGGCGGCGCCCGACGAGGCAGTCGTTCCAAAGCAGCTGACTACCGGAAAGTTCGACGAAGACGAGTTCTTCTGGTCGAAGGATGGCCGCGATATCGTGTTCAGCACGACAAGAGTGGCCGAGCCGTACTATGAGCTGCCGCACACCGACATCTATCGCGTTTCAGCGGATGGAGGCCAGCCGCAGCTGGTGAACGCGGTGAAGATCGGCGTGTCGCAGATGTCGCCGAGCCCCGATGGAAAGCGCATCGCATTCAGGTCGAACGCCAACGAGCCGGTTCGATCGTACGCCCAGCCCGACCTCTATGTGCTCGATCTGACGCCGGGCGCGCAGCCGAAGAATCTCTCCGCGGATTTTGACTTCGACGTCGGGGACGGGGTCGGCGGCGACAACACTCCGCCGCGCGCAGGGGGCGGAACGCAACCGTATTGGTCGGCGGACGGAAGCAGCATCGTGGATGTCGTGGCCGCGACCGGCCGCGCAAACCTGATGCGCTTTCCGGTCAATGGAGGAAAGCCGCTCGAGCTGACGAAAGGCGATCAGGCGGTCCAGAGATTCAGCTATTCCGCAGACGGCAGCGTTGCGCTGCTCGTGTCCACGCCGGTGAACATCGGCGATCTCTTTGTCGTCGGCGCGAACGGCGGCGATCAGAAGCGTCTCACGGACATCAACCGCAAGCTCTTCTCGCAACTCAACCTCACGCCGCCGGAAGAGATCTGGTACACGAGCTTCGACGGGCAGAGGATCCAGGCGTGGGTTCAGAAACCACCCGATTTCGACAAGTCGAAGAAGTATCCGCTCATCCTCAACATTCACGGCGGACCGCACACCGCATATGGATGGGTGTTCGATCACGAGTTCCAGTGGATGGCGGCGAAGGGCTACGTCGTGCTGTATCCGAATCCGCGCGGAAGCACGAGCTACGGCCAGGATTTCGGCAACGTCATTCAGTACAAGTATCCCGGCGACGACTACAAGGATCTGATGGCGGGAGTGGACGAGCTGATCAAGCGCGGCTACATAGACGAGACGCGACTGGGTGTCACTGGAGGGAGTGGTGGCGGCGTGCTCACCAACTGGACGGTGACGCAGACCAATCGCTTCAAGGCCGCCGTGTCGCAGCGCGACATCTCGAACTGGGCGTCGTGGTGGTATTCGGCGGATTTCTGGCTCTACTATCCGCAGTGGTTCCGCAAGGCGCCGTTCGAGGATCCCAGGGAGTACGCGGACCGGTCGGCCATCACGTACGTGGACCGCATCCACACGCCGATGGCGTTCATCCTCGGCGATGCGGACCTGCGGACTCCCACGCAGACCGGGGGCGAAGAGCTCTTCCGCGCTCTCAAGTATCTGAAGCGGCCGACCGCGATGGTGCGGTTCCCGGGCGAGTCACACGAGCTGTCACGCGGCGGACAGCCGTGGCACCGGGTGGAACGCCTCCAGGCCATCGTGGGCTGGTTCGACAAGTACCTGCTCGGGAAGGATGTCGCTATCTACCGGGATGTGGCGCCGGCCCCGTCTGGCGCGCCCTGAGCTGAGGTGGTGATCAGGCCGCGGGGGGCGGCGGCGATGATTCGACTGTCGCCTCCGGCTTTTGCCGCCGCTCCCACATGCGGCCAATGAACGCGGACAGGACGACAGTTGCGCCGATGCGGAGCGGCTGTGTGATCTTGGTGACGATGTAGGCCGCTGTCCACGCGCCCGCCTTGCCCGCGACTCCCGCGGGGGCCCAGCCGAGCTCGATCGCGAACCACGCGCCGACGAAAACGGCGAAGAAGAGCGCAAGGTAGATGACGACGGCAATCACGCCGTATTCCGCGAGGATATTCGAGAGCGTCTTGCGCATCTGTGCGGCTGCGAGAGGAGAGTGGAACGCGAACCGAAAACTAGCGGATGTGCGGGAGTATGACGGTGATCCGCCGATCGCTACCAGCCGGCGCCGATGCCGACGAGATCGAGCGGATTCACGGTTATCGCGCCGTAACGCGCGCTCCAGTGGAGATGCGGCCCCGTGACGCGTCCAGTCGCGCCGACGAATCCGATCTCCTGTCCGCGAGACACCGTGTCGCCCGTCGCGACGAGCGCCTTGCTCAGGTGGAAGTATCCGGTGACTACACCGCCACCGTGGTCTATGTAGATAAGGTTGCCGGCGAGAAAGAACTGATCCGCCAGCGCGACGACGCCTTTGTTCGCGGCGCGCACAGGGGCGCCGATGCCGCCGGCGAAATCCACGCCCAGGTGCCGGCTGGACAACGCGCCGTTGAACATTCGTCCTGATCCAAACCGGCTCGTTACGGCGGATGCGCGAGGACGAAGAAATGGCTCCGTCCACGTCGGCGGAATGTCGTGCGCCCGTCGCCCGATCTCGCGCGCGCGGGCGTTCTCGTTGTCAATCCGTGCCTGTGTGGCGGAATCGAGAGGTCGCGTGAAGCGGGGCGCGACGGCAAGCGCGCGTCTCCGTCCGGTGACCTTCGGCGGACGCGGAAGTGTAACCGCGACGCGAGATGTATCGGTCGCGCCCGAGGCACGCTCGGCGAACACCTGTGCGGCGACGCTGTCCGTGGCGTCCACTGAGATAGCGCCGATGGACCGCCAGATTCCGCCGGTGAATTTGCGGAAGTGAAGCGGCTCGCCAGACATCGTGCCCAACACGGCGACGATCGAATCCGATCTTGCGAACCCGGCATGGAGCGTCAGCCGAACGATGGATCCAAGAGCCGGTCGAGCGGGCGCAACCGTCAGCCGCCGGGCCTGCGCGCCGGCCGTAGCGAAAGCGCAGGTCAGCGCGGCCAGCGCGCAGGCCTCTCGCGCGATGCGGGCCCGCGAAAACCGGATGAGCTTCAGCTCGCCTTCAGGTACGCCGCGCCGGCGTTGACCGCGGCGGATTCGAGGAAAGAACGTCGGCTCTGGCTCATTGTCGGGTCACTCGCGAGGAGGAGTCTGAAAGCAGTCGTGGCACAACAAAATATGGCGTTGGACACCCCATCACGCGTGCCACGAATCCTTCGCGCCACTGGAAGCCCAGGCCACCGGTGGAACCGTCCCTGACTACGGAGTGAACTTCGTGGGGGCGGTCAAGCGAATTACCTCACTTCAAGAGTGAATGGCTGAAACTCCTTCAGCTTTTTCGAGACGAAGAGACCCATCCCGCAATCGCGGAAACCAGCGGCTTTCAGCCGGCGGCGATAGCTCGCCGTTGTCCTGAAGAAACCTTCCATGTCGCTGGCGTCTTCGTCTATGTCGTCTTCGCGCGTGATGACATGGAGATACAGCACGCCGCGGCATTTCTTCGCCAGGCGCCGGATGGCCCGGTCCAGATGAGCGTCGGCAATGTACCGCAGTACGTCGCGGCACACCACGAGATCGGATTCCCTCCCCGATAGGTCCTGGATCGCGGCATGCCCGTGCCCGTAGAGATCGCAGGCAGCCCTGCTCGCGTCGAAGGTCTCGATGCGCTTGCATTCCGGGTATTGCCTGGCGAATTCCTTCGCCCACCAGCCGGTGCCGGCGCCGACGTCAGAGAAGCGCTTCACATCGAGTCCGATGTGGCGGCAGAATGCGATGACGAACGCGACCTCGCGCCGTTGCGAAGCCGCCTCTACGACGGCCGTGCGGGAATTCACGTAGTAACGCCGGTAATACTCGGCGTCAAAGCGTTTCGTGGATGTCATTCAGTTGCGGCAGGCTCTTCCACCTTGCGCCCCGCGTCCCGTCGGTGCAGCGTGATCCGCACTTTCTTCTCTCATTGATGATTCGACATCCTGCCAGAAACTGCGGCTATCTTGCTCTCGCGGCAATCGCCGCGGCCTGTTCCGGCTCGGGCGGCGACATCACCGGCCCCCCTCCGCCGGTGATTCAGCCCGACACAGCCGCGCCCGCCGTCCAGCGCGAGATGCGCGGAATGTGGATCGCCACGGTTGCCAATATTGACTGGCCAAGCAGGACGACGCTCAGCGCGGACCAGCAGAAGGCGGAGCTGGTGGACATCCTGACGCGCGCCGCCGCGACTGGCATCAACACCGTCGTATTCCACGTTCGGCCCGCAGGCGATGCGGTTTACGAATCCTCGCTGGAGCCGTGGGCATCGCTGCTCAGCGGAGCACAGGGAACGAATCCCGGCTACGATCCGCTCGCTTTCGCGATAGACGAGGCGCACAAGCGGGGCATGGAGCTGCACGCGTGGATCAACCCGTTCCGCGCGGGCAATACCTCGGACACGGTGAAGATGGTGGCGCCCCACCTGTTCAGAACGCGTCGCGATCTCATTCGCGTTTACGGATCCAACATCTGGATGGACCCCGGCGAGCCCGACGTGCAGGACCACTCGATGCGCGTGATCACCGACATCGTGCGCCGGTATGACATAGATGGCATCCACGCCGACGATTACTTCTATCCATATGTCGTGAGCGACAACGCCGGCAAGGCGATTCCCTTCCCCGACGACGATACGTGGTCGAAGTACGGCACCGGACTTCCGCGCGACGACTGGCGGCGTGCGAACATTGATCGCTTCGTCGAGCGGATGTATCGCGAAGTTCATGCGATCAAGCCGACGATCAAGGTCGGCATCTCGCCGTTCGGGATCTGGCGCCCGGGATTCCCGGCCGGAGTGAGCGGTCTCGATGCCTATGGGACGATCTACGCCGATTCGCGGAAGTGGCTCCAGCAGGGGTGGGTGGATTACCTCGCGCCGCAGCTCTACTGGGCCATCTCCGCGCCGCAGCAAAGCTATATCGCCCTGCTGGATTGGTGGCTCGCACAGAACACGGCTGGCCGGCATGTGTGGCCGGGACTCGCCGTCTATCGCGTGAACGATGGGACATCGAGCGCATTCTCGATGCAGGAGATACCCGAACAGATAAAACAGACTCGCGCCCGGCCAAACAGCTCGGGGAACCTGCTGTACAACACGACGTGGACGCTGACGCGGAACGGGGGTGTGCTTGCGGGCACTCTCGCCGGAGATCTCTACAAGACCGCGGCGCTTGTGCCGGCAGTGCCCTGGCTCGATGCGACGCCGCCCGGCGCGCCCGCCCTCGCGCTCTCGGGAACGACGCTCCAGATCACCCCCGCCGCTGGAGAGACCGCGCGCTGGTGGATGACGCGCACGCATTCCCCGAGCGGTTGGATGGCGCGGGTGCTCTTCGGCACTACGCGCTCGCTGGTGGCGGATGCTTCGACCGACCGTGCGCTCGTGCAGGCCGTGGATCAGGCGGGCAATCTCAGCTCAGCGGCCGAGTGGCGCCGCTGAGCCCCCGCTTCTTGCCGCCTTCGATCCCAGCGCACAAGCGAAGTTTTCAATTGTCTGATTCCGGGGAATTGACGGGGCAGGGCCGATATGATGGAGTAAAACCTAGTGTCGCTTGAAGTACTGTACCGCCCGCTCGTGCTTCTCCGCGGCCGCGCGTGAGCTGAACGTCCCGAGGTTGCGCCGCTTGCCCGTCTTCGGGTTTTTCTTTCGCGAATAGAGCCGGTACCGTCCGTCCTTGAGCTTGCGAATCATCATGCCTCCTTGTCGCAACTCTCCAGGCATTCTGGAAGGATCGTACCAGCGCGGCGACTGCTTGGGTGGAGGCCAGGCGTCATCGTGGACGGATGCCGTACCGCGAGAGAATCTCCTTCACCCGGTCGATCGGGATCGCCTCGACCGTCCCACCTTTGCCGCTTACGGTCGTGGCGCGGAACAGAGAGTTATAGATGGCCTCCTCGGTGGACTCGATGACGGCCTCGTACAGGCCCGAGAGCTCTTCCGTGTTTCCAATCTCCGTCGTCGTCAGGCGGGCGGCATCGCGCTTCCGCCTCACCCCGGCCGCAGTCGAGAACGCGATCACGTAATCACCCGATCCATTGCCCGCGACCGAGCCCGTGCGCGCAAGTCCCATGAGCGCGCGCGATGCGAGGCGCTCGAGATTGCGATCGGAGAGCGGTGCGTCAGTGGCGACGACGATCATGATGGACCCGTCGCCTTTCTCGCGCAGCGCGCGGGCGAACTTGTGGCTCCCCATCTCGCGCCCCACGGGTGCGCCCATGACCTGAAGCACGCCGCCGAAGTTCGTTTGCACCAGAACTCCGACAGTCCAGCCGCCAAGCGAAGCGGGCACGTGGCGCGACGACGTGCCGATGCCGCCTTTCCATTCGAAAAGGCGCGTGCCTGTTCCAGCGCCGACGCTTCCCTCCTCGACCGGGCCACTCCGTGCCGACTCGAGCGCCTGTCTCACATGCGCCGCGGTTATCGGACGCGACCTGATGGCAATGTTGAGCTCGTATCCATCGTTCGTCTCGCCGACGACAGGATTGATGGAGCGCACATTCTGCATGCCATCCTGACCGAGCATCCACTCGACCATCGCATCGCCCGCCTTCCATACGCAGAGCGTGCATGTCAGCAGGACCGGAGTCTCGAGCTCGCCCAGCTCGTTTACCTGAGTGGAGCCGAGCAGCTTGCCAAATCCGTTGCCGACGACGATCGCTGCCGGCACTCGCTCGAGGAAGAGATTTCCGGCGTGCGGCCGGACAGCCGTAATTCCGGTGCGCACCGAATCGCCTTCGATCACTGTCACCTGTCCGACGAGCACTCCGGAGACGTCGGTGATCGCATTCAGCGGCCCCGTTGCGAAAACGCCCGGTGCCACTCCCAAGTCGCGCGCGCGTGGACGCACCTGTGCTTCGACGGCGCCTGACGCGAGAGCGACCACCGCGGCCGTAGCCGCCACCGCTGCACAAGAAATTTTCTTCAGTCCGGCTCCAGCCGCGCATCCGGCGCGAGATAGTTGACCACGTAATCCCGCACCGCGGCTGGGAGTGGCGTCACCGGAGCCTCGTACCCCGTCGCCCGCAATCTCCCGATGCTCGCCCTGGTGTGATACTGGTACTTCGCCCGGATCGCCTCGGGAATGTCCACGAAATCCACCGCGCGCTCACGCCCCATGGCGGCGAATATCGCGTCCACCAGCGCAAGCCAGGTGTTCGCCTCGCCGCTGCCGATGTTGTACAACCCCGCCGCCGAGGACGACATCGCCAGATGCAACGACATGGCCACCGCATCCTTCACGTAAAGGAAATCGCGCTGCTGCTCGCCGTCGCGATACTCGGGCCTGTGACTGCGGAACAGCTGCACGCGCCCGGTGTCCACGATCTGCCCGTATGCCTTGTGCACCAGCGAGCGCATGTCGCCTTTGTGTGCTTCGTTCGGACCGAAGACGTTGAAGTACTTGAGCCCGACGATTCGCGGCAGCATCCCGGCGCGCGCCGCGTACTGATCGAACAGGTGCTTCGAGTATCCGTACATGTTCAGCGGGCGCAGGCGCGACAGCGCCACCGCCGAATCGTCAATGTCGTCCATCCCCGCCGAGCCATCGCCGTAGGTCGCCGCGCTGGACGCGTAAGCGAATCGCGCGCCCTTCTCCACCGCCCAGTGCGCAAGCCGCTTCGTGAACTCGAAGTTGTTGTGAACCAGATACGTGGCGTCGCGCTCCGTAGTCGCCGAGCAGGCGCCGAGATGCAGCACAAGGTCGAAGCTTCCGAGTGCGCCGTTTTCGAGTCGCGGAAACAGGTCGTCCGCTTCGAGATAGTCCTCGAATCGCAGCGGCACGAGGTTGCGCCACTTCTCATCGCTTCCCAGGCGGTCCACCACCACGACGCGCTCGACACCGTGCCGGTTGAGCGCCCACACCAGCGCGCTGCCGATGAACCCGGCACCCCCGGTAACGAGGACGCGGGACGGACGCGCCGCGAGTTGCGGTAGTGAATCGCTCATCTACCCGACGGCTGGATGAGGCGAATGTTTGAAGCGCGCATTGTTTCTCCAGATGCCCGGACGACCGGGCGTTGAGCGATATTGTTGGCGGTCAGGCAGCCCGCGGCCCTTAACTAAAGGCCGAAACGTCCGAGTATCAATCGAGAACCTGGGAACGACAGCATGCGCGTTGCGATCGTTGGGGGGCCCGGAGTCGGCAAGAGCACGCTCGTTCGCCAGCTCGGCGACCTCTATCACCACGGGTCGTACGGAGAGGGCGAGAAAGGCGTGTGGGATCAGCACGTTCTCGAGGACATCGGGGCTGGGCTCAATCCGATTGGCGTCACGGCGTACTTCGGCGAGCTGTACGACGCCAACTACCGCGACGCGGAAGAGCATGACCGACCCGATCGCGTCATCTTCATCGAGGGTGCGCGCATCACTCTCGAGGCGCACATCGTTGAATATCCGGAGGAATACCACGCCGGGCTTCGCGACGTTCTCGCGATCGGCGACGAGTGGAAACCGGACCGCGTGATCGTCCTGACGTCGAGCAGCGACACGGTCGAGAAGCACATCCGCCTGCGGCGACGCGCGCACGAACAGGTCGAGAACATGGTACGGCGATTCCGTTTGATAGACAGCGAATTCCGCCGCCTCGCGCCCCAATATCCCGACACCATAGTGCTGGACCGCGATGGGATTGAATTCCACGAGCGCGAGGGTCTGTCCTCAGTCATCAAAGCGGCGGGTCTCCCGCCGTTTCAGACCATCCCTTACAGGCAAATGGAAAGCTACGCGGCGGAATTCCGCGACTAGCGAAGGCAGTCAACGCGTCCCGGTAGCGACCAGTTCACGGACCATCACGCGATCCGTCTGTATGTCCTCGCCGAGAAGAAATGACTGTGCGCCGACGTCACGAAAACCGATCTTGTCGTAGAATCGCCGCGCGCGCGAATTGTGCTCCCAGACGCTGAGACAGAGCGTGCGTCCCCCCCGCGCGCGCGCTTCTTCATCGCACGCGTCCATCAGCGGCTGCGCAATTCCGAACCCGTGCCACGGCTTGTCTATGTAGAAGCGGAACAGCTCGATCGGTGCGTCGAACTCCCTGCACGACCCAGACTCGCAGTCCCCCAGCATCGCAAAGCCGGCGGCCTGCCCATCAACCTCGGCGACCAGATACGTCTTCGACTCACTGTTCAGCTCACGCCGCTGAATGTCGGGCGCGTACATCCTCGCTACGTGCAGCGCGATGTTTTCCGGCGTGTTCTGCGGGCCGAACGTGTCTATGAAGATCTTCCGCGCGAGATCCGCCAGCAGCTCGGCGTCGGCGGCAGTCGCCCGGCGGATGCTGACCTTCAGTGGCCGGAGTGCGGGTGTCGGCTCGCGCCCGTCTGTTCCATCGTCAATGCGTGGCTGCATGGGGCAAAGTCGCTACTTTGAACGGATGTCAAAGCTATCACCATACAGGTCGCTTCCTCCAGAGCGGCGCCTGGCGCTCGTCATGCACGCCATGAAGGCCAGCAAGGAAGGACGGGACCAGTTCATCCAGCGGCTGGTGGCGCGCGGGGGCGGCTTCCGCGCCGTAACCCTCAGGACCTGGCCCGTCGAACGCGTCGCGAAGGAAATCGTGCGGATGAAGGCGGAGAGCTCCGACGACGAGCTGGACCTGCTTCAGCTCTTGTACGTGGACCTCGAGCCGGGCATTCAGATCAACTTTCTCGATGCCGCAGGTGTGCAGCACGAAGGCGGCAAGATGGCCGAGTCATTGGAGCCGCCTTATGCCGATGCTGAGTCGGTGCGCCGGGGAGCGGCCGCCGTGCAGGAAACACACGGTTCCGACGGCGTTCAGTACCTGCGCACGATTGCGAGATACAGTCCCGACGGCTGGCCCGGAATAGACGCATTGGTAGCAAAGCTGAGTCCGGACATCCTCTAACCACCCTGTCAGATGCACATCGGATCTCTCTCCCGCCTGCTCGTTCTTCTCGCCAGCGGCACCCTTGTCGCCGCCCCTGCGACGCTTCATGCGCAGCAAACGCTGACAGCCGCCGATTACGACCGCGCAGCGAAGATGCTTTCCTTCAACGTGAACCCGCTGGTCATCGGTGGCACTGTGTCGGCGACCTGGCTTCCCGACGACCGTTTCTACTATAGAGACGTCACTGCGACGGGCGCGGATTGGGTGATCGTGAATCCGGCGAAGAAGTCGCGCGCACCGCTCTTCAGGGCGCCCGAGGTTGCGCAGGCGCTCACTCGCGCCGGCGCGGGGACGATCGATCCACGCAACATCCCCGCGCAGCGCGCCGAGCTCTCAGCCGACGGCCTCCGCGTCACGCTCGTGATCGGCACCAGACGTTGGAGTTGCGATGTAAGCGGTGGAAGTTGCAACGCCGTCGATTCATCGGCGCAGCAGACCGGCGGACGCGCGAGTCCCGCGACACCTCCCGTCGTCCTTTCTCCGGATGGAAAGCGCGCCGCCTTTATCCGCGACTGGAACCTCTGGGTGCGGGACGTCGCCACTGGTCGCGAAACTCAGCTCACCACGGACGGTGTGAAGAACTTCGGATACGCGACGGACAACGCGGGCTGGGTCCACAGCGATCGGGCGATCCTGCTCTGGTCGCCGGACTCGAAGAAGATCGCGACGCAGCAGCAGGACGAGCGGAATGTCGGTGACATGTTCCTTCTGGACACGCGCGTCGGACATCAGCGACTGTCCACGTGGAAGGGCCCGCTTCCGGGCGACAGCGTGGTGGCGATGATTCATCGCGTTATCATTGACATGGGTGCGCGCACCATCGTCCGTCTCCAGACTCCACCCGACTTCCACCGCGCGATGCTCGGCGACGATCTGGACATGGGCGACCTCGTCTGGAGTCCCGATGCGTCTCGTCTCGCGTATGTCAGCACGTCGCGCGATCACAAGCGCGCCACGGTGAAGCTGGCCGATGCCGCGACGGGAACGGTACGCACCATCTTCGAGGAGACCTCGCCGACGCAATTCGAGTCGGTGGCGGGATGGCGCGTGATCTGGCCATTGAATGAAATTGTCTGGTCGTCCGAGCGCGACGACTGGGCGCAGCTTTACCTGTACGATCTGACCACGGGGAAGCTGAAGCAGAAGATCACGACGGGTGCCGGTCCGGTACAGTCAATCAAGCATGTGGACGAGAAGCGTCGCACCCTGCTTGTCGAAGGGCTCGGGCGCATTCCAGGCGAAGACCCGCACTTCCGCCACTATTACCGGGTGGAACTGAACGGTCGTGGCTGGACCGCGATCACGCCGGAAAGCGGCGACCATTCGATCCAGGTATCGCCCACCGGGCGGTACTTCATTGACAGCTGGTCGAAGCCGGACGTCCCTCCCACGGTGGTGCTTCGCGACAAGAATGGCCGCTCACTGATGGCACTCGGGAAGGCCGATATCTCCCAGCTCCTTGCCGCCGGATGGAAGCCGCCGATCCCCATCGTCACAAGGGCGCGCGACGGCAAGACGGATCTTTACGGCCTGATGTTCCGCCCCACCAATTTCGACTCCACGAAGAGGTACCCGATCATCAACAATGCGTATCCGGGTCCTCAGTCTGGCAGCGTCGGCTCGCGCAGCTTCAGCGCAGCGCGAGGCGACCGCCAGGCGCTTGCCGAGCTCGGGTTCGTGGTGATCGCGGTGGATGGCATGGGAACGCCGAATCGTTCCAAGAGCTTTCACGATGCGTACTACGGAGCGATGGGGCGCGACAACACGCTGCCAGATCAGGTTGCCGCAATGAAGGAGCTGGCCTCACGCTACCCGTGGATAGACGTCGAGCGCGCGGGAATGTACGGACACTCGGGCGGCGGATTCATCACCGCCGACGCGATGTTCCGTTATCCGGACTTCTTCAAGGTGGGGATCGCCGAGTCGGGAAATCACGACCAGCGGAACTACGAGGACGACTGGGGTGAGCGCTATCAGGGATTGCTGGTGAAGAGCGGCAACGCACCGGACAACTATGACGTCGAGGCAAACCAGAACATCGCGAAGAATCTGAAGGGTCACCTGCTTCTCGCGCACGGAACGATGGACGACAACGTCCCCCCCTCGAACACCGACCTCGTCGTGGACGCGTTGATCAAGGCCAACAAGGATTTCGATCTGCTGATGATTCCGAACGCGAGACACGGCTACGCTGCGGCGAGCAACTACATGACGCGGCGACGGTGGGATTATTTCGTGCGGTACCTGTTGAATGCCGATCCGCCGAAAGAGTATGAGATCGTCGTGCCGGCGGCTCCCTCGAGCATTACCTATCCGCCACGCACGGGTGCTGGAACCGGCGGGGGCAGCTCTTCAGCGAATTTCCACGGTTGCGGCCCCGCGCGCGTAAGCGGCTGGTTCTCCAGCCGCGCACGCACCATCGCGATCGGCATCGGCCCACCCTGAAGCACAGCGTCGTGGAACGCGCGATCGGTCATCTTCCCCGAGTCCACCAGCTCCCTGTGGAGCGCGCGAAGCTCGAGCCCGCCGATCATGTACGCCATCTGATAGAGCGGGGAGTAGTCGCCGCTGAACGAGCGTCTCACCTCGCCTTCCGCGTTCGCCCGCTCGAAGTTGACGGTGTCAACGAGAAACTGAACCGCCTTGTCGGGCGTCATCTTCCCGAGATGGAAGTTGAGCGAGAAGATGATTCGCGCGCTCCGGTGCATCCTCCAGAAAAGCGCACCGATGCGATCCTCGGGTGTGACCTGGAATCCGTGATCCCAGAGAAACATTTCCCAGTAAAGCGACTGGCCTTCACTCCAGAACGGCGTACCGAACAGCCGGCGGTGTGAGTTGTACCGGGCAGACATGAAACCCTGGAGATGATGTCCGGGATTCAGCTCGTGGAAGACGGTGGCGTGTGAGAAGTGCGGATTGTTGCCGCGCAGGCTCATCAGCTTTTCCTCTTCCGTCATATCTGCCGTGGGATACGACACGATGATGGACTCGCCGCCGAGGAAGAAAGGAGCGACCCGCTGGCGCTCTGGACTCATCATCTCCATGCGCCAGTCGTCGCGCGCGAGCTGCGGAATCGTCACCCAGTCGTGCTGGTCGAAGAACGCTTCGGCCTGTCGCGCCAGATCGCGGATGAGATCGGGCTGCTTCCCCGGCTCGACGTACGTGTTCTTCACCTTCTCCATCGCCGCTTTCCAGTTGTCGCCGAATCCCATTTCCCGCGACGCCTTCTTCATCTCGCTCAGACTGAACGCGTACTCACGCCCGGCGATCGCGATCAGCTCTTCCGGAGTGTACGGAATCATCTCGTGGACGAGATCCTCCTCGAGCCCTTTCCGCCCGATCGGATCGCCGATGATCGGGCCGTTGTTCGCCGACGACTGGCCCTCTCCCGGCTTGAAACCCACCACCCGCTCGCGCAGGATGCGCGCGTAACGGGTCAAGGATTCATCGAGGCGCTTGTACGGGTCCTTCATCCACCACGTGAACAACGGATCGTATCCATCGTAGTACTGATACCAGTTCTTCACGACCGACCGGATCTCATCAATGTCATTCGCGCCGCGATTGGCGACTGTCTTCGAGACTTTGGGCGCGGACGGCAGGGGGCGAGCTTTACCGCCTGCCGATGAATCCGGGCGTGCCGGCGTCGCTTCGAACAATGCGCGCAGGCTGTCCACCTGCCGGGCGACGGCCGCGAGCGTGCTGGACGCCGCGCGAGGGTTCACCGTCGCGAGATCCCGGCGCGCATCCTGAAGCGCGAGCAGCGTGTCGCCGAAGGGGACCAACGCCGCCGTCTCGGATCTCAGTCTGTCCTGCCGGTCCATGAGATCGAGCTCATGCTTCACGTAATTGGCCAGCAGCACGTAGTCAGTCTTGCCTTCCTGACTCAGCTTGTCAAAGTCCAGCTCTGCGACGCGCCCGCTCCACGCAGTGTAGAAGTCGCGCATCCTCCACCGCTGGCTCGGTGAATCAGTGGCGTCATACCGGCGGCTCATAGCTGAGAGATCGCGCGAGAACCGGTCTACGACGTTGGCGAGCTCGCTCGACGGCTGACCGACGAGTGCCGTGAGCGCAGGAACCGACCGGAGGGAATCGAAGCGGCTCGACGCGGCGGTCTGGGCGTTCGCGTTGGCGGTGGAGATCAGAAGAACAGCGAAGAAGGCGACGGAGCGGGTCATGTGCTGACGGTCTGATGTGGTTGTGGCACAGCCGGGCGGATCTATTCGTGCCGGCGAATATGGATCGTCGGTGCGGCGCCGTCTACGCCGCCGTCTACGCCGCCGTCATCAGCCAGCGCCGGCTGGTGACCTCGGCGCTCTGAACGCCCGGGCGGCAACTACGCCCCCGATGAATCCGCCGAGGTGCGCCTGCCAGCTGATACCGACTTGTCCAGGCATCACGCCGAATAAGAGCCCGCCCCACATGACCGTGACCAGAACGCTCAGCAGAATGCTGCCCACACTGCGCGCGTACCACCCGCTGAGCATCAGGAATCCGAAATAGCCGAAGATCACGCCGCTCGCACCGATGTGGACCGATCCGGGGGCGCCGATCAGCCATGCCATCATTCCCGATCCGATCATCGCTACAAGCGAAACGACCGTGAAGTGCCTGGAGTCGCGCAGCATCACCAGCCAGCCAAGTATCACGAACGGGATGCTGTTGGCGACGAGATGGTTCAGGCTGCCGTGAAGGAACGGCGCGAAGAGGATGCCGCGGAGGCCGATTGCCGTACGCGGAATGACGCCGAGCGAGAGCAGGGCGCCGCCAGACAGCCAGCTCGCGATGAAGATCACCCACATCGCGGCGAGCGCTCCGCCCAGCACCGTCGCCTGCGCCTTGAGCGTGCCGGATACGCTCCTCGTCACCGTGGTCGTCAGCATGTCATCGCCCTCCTCCTCCTCCGCCCCCGCCACCCCCGCCCGATGACCCGCCACCACCGGACCCCGAGCCGCTTCCGGGCGGGCTCGACGCCGAGGAGATCGTCGAGTTCAGCCCGGAGCTGACAGCACTTGTGAATTCCCCGAGATTCGTGATGGGACCGCGTCCGATGTACCAGCCCATGTTGTTCGCTGCAGCCGCGGCGGCAGCGGCGCCTGCGGCGATCGTGAATTTCTCCGTCCACGCGTCCTCCACACCGAGTGCGACAGCGAACGGCAGCATCGCCTCATACCGCTTCGCATCGAGCGGCGGCTCGTCCGGACCACGCATGCTCTTCAGCTCGTCCCGCTCCGCCACGCTCATGTAAAGTTTCAGCCCTTCGATCTCGTCGAGCAGTGCGCGGCCTTCGGGCGTTGGCGCGCGTATGAGCCACGCGAAGGCGACGACCGCGACGAGCATCAACACGAGCACGGCGATGATTGCCGGAATGCCGAACCCGCCCGATGTCACGAAGGCGATGACTCCCGTGAGTACGGCGATTAGAACGGCCATCGCCACCTTCTTTCCGTTGCGTTTGAAGTAGCGGGGCTGGAATTCCTGATTCAGGATTTCTTGATGCCCTTCGCGGGCGGCAGAAACCGTGGAAGCGTTCGTGTTCTTCAAGACCAGCGTGCCCGTACCGTCCTGGAAGAGCATGTCGAGCAGCATCTGCTGCCCGAGCGACACCGGCGCCGGCGCCGGTGACGACGTGCTGGTACGCTCGAGCTGCCATTCGTCCTTGAAGATCCGTTCGTTCTGATGAATACGCAGCCGGCCGGCGACGGCGAGCGCGAGAACGTCGGCGGTGAAGCAGCGCAAGTCGTATCCCATGCGCTGGAGAAAACGAAGTCCCGCCGGAGTCTGTCCATCGCGTGGCTCGTAGCGAGCGATGATGGTTCCGCTCTGCGGATCCCGGCCGACGCGTCGCCATTCGCGCAGCATGAACAGCAGCATGACGACCAGGCCAGCCAGCGCCACCAGCACGCCGCGATTGTCAGCGAGGAACAATCTGGCGCGTTCCGCCTCGGTCGGCTGGTGTATCAGGCCCTTGGGAAACGTCAGTACGACCGTGAATCCTTCGTGAGCACCCAGCGGTTGAGTGAGGCGATAACGCCCGACGCCGGGCGCGTGCAGCTCCGCGACGTACGCGTTTCCTTTCGCTCCCTGCGGACCGGTGTAACCCTCCGCATGCATTAGATCGAGCGGCACAGGTGAAGGCAGTCGCACCTCGACCGTGCCCTTCTCGACCGGAAAGACCCAGCCCGTGCCAATCGCATTCCAGTAAAGCTCGTCGTGATCGGCGAAGAAGCCGAGCTGCCGCGTGGTGCGGTAGCGCAGCGTATAGGTGTATTCGGCCGGAACGGGCAGAAAGCTGTCGTTGCCTGTGTTGATGCGGATTCCGTTGCTCATCCGCTCGGTGAACCACGGCTCCATGACGTCGTTGCGCTCGACGAAGAGAACCTGGAGATCCACTCTGACGCGATTGCCGAAGCGATCGGTGTAGCGGGTCGGAAAATCGCGATAGATTCCGCGACGGATCTGCTGGCCCTCGGCCCGCACCGCTATGCGCTCGGTAACGTCGAGGCGGCCGTCGGTGCGGATCTCGATCTGCGTGTCGTAGGAGAGGATGCGCTCCTGCGCGGCGATCCGAGTAGCCGCACAAAGCAGCGCGAGCACGAGCGCGATGCGTCTCATGACGGCAATTCTACCTTCACCACAGCGCGGTCCTCGTCGTCGGCGTGGAAGAACTCGCTCTCGGTGAAGCCAGCCGCGTGCGCTACGAGCATGTCCGGAAAGCGCTGAATCGCCGTATTGAAGTCGCGCACCGCGCCGTTGTAGAAGCGTCGTGCGTATTGGAGGTTGTCCTCGACTTCGACGAGATCGCGCTGCAACTGAAGGAAGCTCTCGTTGGCCTTGAGATCCGGGTAGGCTTCCTTGAGGGCGAAAAGCTGGGTCAGCGCCTGTTCCAGGGCGGCTTCGGTCTCGCCGAGCTTTGCCGGACTCGTGATGGCGACAGCCTGCGCGCGCAGCTCGGTGACGGCAGTGAGCACGCCGCGCTCATGCCCCGCGTATCCTTTCACCGCGGCGACGAGCTGAGGAACCAGGTCGTGCCGCCGCTTGAGCTGCACGTCGATGTCGGCCCATGCGGTGCGTACCTGATTCCTCAGCCGTACGAGCCGGTTGAACGAAATCGCGGCCCAGATCACGGCCGCAACTCCCATCAGGATCAGAATGGTGCCCAAGATCGTCTCCCGGTGCTTTTGCCTGGCGAATCCCTATGAAAAAATGAAACACAGATGCACAGATGGCCACAGATGACACCGTGTGCATCTGTGTTTCAACGCACCACTCTTGCGCAGCCGCGCGTGATGCCGCCGATTTTAATCTCATGCCAACAAACCTTTCTCGCGCCTTTGCAGTGTTCGCTCTCGTGTTTGCTCCGGCGACCGCAGAAGCGCAGCGACAGACTCCGTTCACAATAGAACAGATCAAGAGCTACCCGTTTCCCAACGAGCTCACGGCGGCTTCGTCAGGAAGCAGGATTGCCTGGGCGTTCAACGAACGAGGACTTCGCAATCTATGGGCCGCAGAAGGTCCGGAATGGAAGGCACGGCAGCTCACGGGCTATCGCGTTGACGACGGCCAGGAGCTGACGAGCATCTCGATCAGTGCGGACGGGAAGTACGTGATCTACGTGCGCGGCGGCGAGCACTCCGCCAACTGGCAGGGATCGCCGCCAAATCCGACATCGAATCCCACAGCCCCCAAAATTCAGATCTGGAGCCTGTCGTTCGCGTGTCCGTCGCCCGGCACTGGGTGCGAGCCGAAGATGCTGGCCGACGGAGACGATCCCGAGCTTTCTCCACGCAGCGATCGGCTGGCGTTCATCAAGGACCGCCAGATCTGGACAGTCCCCGTTGACGGCTCCTCAGCGGCAAAGAAACTGTTCTCGGCGAACGGAGATCTCGGCAATCCGCAGTGGTCACCAGATGGCACCCGGCTGGCTTTCGTTTCCAGCCGCGGGGATCACGCATTTGTCGGCGTGTTCACGAATGATTCAACACCGATCCTGTGGATCGCGCCGACTACCTCTCGCGATGCTTCACCGCGCTGGTCGCCCGACGGGACACGCATCGCATTCGTGCGCTCGCCGGGAAGCGGCGGCGCTCCTGATTCCATTCTCGTCCGTCCACGCCGGCACTGGGCGATCTGGACCGCCGACGCGAAGACGGGAGAAGGCAAGCTGCTCTGGGACGCGCCTGACAAGTCGTACCCGTCAACGCAGGGCGGCACCAATCTGCACTGGGCCGCGAACGGACGGATCGTTTTTCTCTCCAACGCTGATGGTCAGGCGCACCTGTACTCGGTCGGAGAGAACGGCGGCGCACCGCTGCTGCTGACGCCGGGCAATTACATGGCGGAGTACATCACGCTGAGTCCCGACCGGCGGTTCCTGTTGTTTGCCGGAAATGCGGGCAGTGATGCGAACGACATGGATCGCCGTCACATCGTGAAAGTTCCCGTGGATCGCGCGGAGCCGAAGGTGATGACGCCGGGTGCCGGACTCGAGTGGACGCCATTCGTGACCGCTGACGGCAAATCCATCGCTTTCATCGGCGCGACTGCGCAACGGCCGCCGCTCCCGGCGGTCATGCCGGTGGATGGAGGCAAGCCGGTGTGGATCGGCGCCGACCGCATTCCAGCGGACTTCCCCACGCGGCTCGTCACTCCCACCAGAGTCGTGATCAAGTCACCCGACGGATTGGAGGTGCACTCTCAGCTGTTCAACGCAGGCGGAGCGACTGGCCGCAAGCCAGCGATCGTCTACGTGCATGGCGGCCCGCCCCGACAGATGCTGCTCGGCTGGAACTACTCCGACTATTACTCGAACGCCTACGCGCTCAATCAGTATCTGGCGAGTCACGGATTCGTCGTCCTCTCGGTGAATTATCGCCTTGGCATCGGTTACGGACGCGATTTTCAGCAGGCGAAGCAGGCCGGCTCGCAGGGTGCGTCAGAGTACACTGACGTACGTGCAGCCGCCGAGTGGCTGCGAGAGCAGCCGTTCGTGGATCCGAATCGCGTCGGGATCTATGGAGGGTCGTACGGCGGCTTTCTCACCGCGATGGCGCTCGCGCGCAACTCCGATCTGTTCGCCGCGGGAGTGGACATGCATGGAGTGCACGACTGGACCACCGAGCGCGCGCGGGGATTGATGAATCGCGATCGCCACGAGGAGGCGCCTGACCTCTCGCGCGCGCTGGAGATCGCGTGGACATCGTCGCCGGTGTCCTCGATGAAGACATGGAAGTCGCCCGTGCTTCTCATTCATGGCGACGACGACCGTAACGTCCGCTTCAGTCAGACGGTGGATCTCGCTCGCCGTCTCCTGGCGCAGGGCGTTCCGTTCGAAGAGCTGGTCATTCCAGACGACACGCACCACTTCATGCGGCATGCGAACTGGGTGCGCGTGGATGCGGCAACGGCGAAATTCTTCGAGCGGAAATTCGTGCCCGGCAATGCGTCCGGCCGCGCGACAGGGGCGAGCCGCTAAACCGTATTCGCTAGTGGCACTTGCCCGCACCTCGATCCCAGACCCGCCCGCTGGTATCAAGGAAAGCGTGCCGATACTCGCCGTCTCCCAGCTTCAGCTTCAGGACACCGAAGTATCCGTGCACCCGCGCAGCGGAGTTGGGGGCGGGCGGGTCACTCACACCCCGCAGTACGGAACCGCCGGTACCGGCTACGATCTCCACTATGCCCTTGACCGAGTCGGCGGCACCCAGCGGTGTCTGCGGGAGGAAGCGTTCGTAATGGTGTTCGTGTCCGTTCAGGACGATATCGACTCCGGCTTCATATAGGACGTGCCACACACTCTCCATCTCGATCGACGGGCCGTGGGGGCCCGAGGTGAAAAGCGGATGGTGAAAGCTGGCTAGCGTGCATGGCTTGCCATGATCCCGAAGGTCGGCGCGCAACCACTCTTCCTGAGCGATTGCCTCGCGCGACGACCTACGGTTCACGACCAGCTCGCTGTTCAGTGAGATGACATGCCATTTGCCGATGTCAAAGCTGTAATAGCCCTTTCCCGCGGGCCCCGCCCTGTCACCGAAATAACTGTAGTATCCTGCGCCGCTGCTGTTCTCGAAATCGTGGTTTCCCGGCGAAGGGCGGAGGGCGTCCATTATCCGCCTGGAGCCCCAGGAGGGCGCGAAGCAGCGCGCGAAAATATTGTTCGATCCCCTCGCCCCCGATGGATATGCGTTGTCCCCCATCGTTACGACGACGGTTGGGAGGTTCGCGACGCTGTCCGCTCTCAGCACGCTGTCCACGATCGCCGCTGTCGCCTCGTCTCCGCTCGGGCCGCACATCGCTATGTCCCCTGCCGCGAGCAGCACCACGGCGCCGCTCATCGCAACCTCCGCGAGGGAAGCACCTACGGGTGGCAATGGCGTCGGCCGGTCAGCGGTATTACAGGTGGCCGCGAGCATGGTCAACGCCACGAGCCACACCGATCGTCGAGCGAGCGACGCGATCAGAAAGCAAACCCGAGATTCACCATCGTCCGCCGGTTGGCGCGATCCGTGAACAGAACATTCACGTTCAGGCCGGGATTGATTGCGCCAACCCAGAACCCCGCACCGTTCGCCCTGTGCCAACCGCCCGGTGAATCGCCGTCCACATAGACCCGGCCGGCATCCATGAAGCCGAGCACTCCAACGTCGAGCGGAAGAATTAACGGGAATTTCGCGATGGGAACACGAAGCTCGGTGGTACCGTAGACGGACGCGTCACCCGCGTAGCGCTGACGATGCTCCGTACGGAAAGAGCTGCCTCCACCGAGAAACGCCGCGTCGAAATACGGAAAGTCGCCGAACAGCTTCTTGCCGCCCGCGCGCAATGCAAGCACGGGACTCGTGGCCACGGGAAGTGTGAGATAGGAAACGGCAACCGCCTCGATTGCCTGATACGCGCTCGCCACATCCCAAATTGCCGGATATGCGCTCCCGGCTACATCAAGCACGGAGCGATTTCTTATGGTGGCTCGCGCCTCTCGCGTATCGTAGTGCAGCTTGAGCTGTGCTCCCACCTGGCCGAAGCGCGTGAATCCGTACGGCCTCTCATCTGATATGAAACGCTGGCGCGTGCTATCGGTGGTCGCATAGCGAATGACCGGACCGAGTGAGATGTCGCTCTCTGGCGCGAAAGACAATCCAACCGCCGGGCGGAACTGCCACTGGGTCTGCCTTACATCATAGAACCTGCTTTCGATGTAGGGAACGTCGTTGCCGAAGCCGCGAAACTGAATGACATCGAGCTGCGACATGCCGGCGGCCCCGGCCAGGTGAACATCGGAGCTCTCGAACCGCTTGTCCGCGTCCGTGCGGACCTGGAATCCATGGGTTGCGGTGGACCAGGCAGCGTCTGCCTTCACCATGTTCGAGTACGGAACGCGCCGAAAACCGTATGCGTAGCGGGCGACGCCGACTCGCGGAACGAGTCCGAGTCCGTGCCCGGTCTTGATACCGGCAAGCGGCTCGATTGAGCTGCCGTGATCCTTCATCGGCGGCATGGACGTGCCGAAAGCGTGCACCCACGGCCGACGATTGAAGTAGTGATTCAGCGCGGTCGCTTCATCCTTGCCCTCGTCCACCGTATCGCGGGCATACTTCACCTTCTGCGTGCTCCCTGCGTCATAGAGACGCGTCGGATTTTTCTCGCCCCCGACCGTGGACATGTCCACGAATGAATTGTCGCCGTTGCCGCCGATGATGCGCACCTTGATAGTGCGCGGAACATTTCCGGTGACGATCGCCGAGTCGTTGCCGTCGTGAAGGTAGACCCGAATCTCACTGGTCTCGCGCGGATCGAAGCGGCGATGGAAATACGGAGATTTGCCCCCTGACTGCATGCTGACATCTACAGCACCGTCGGCGGAGCGAACGACAGTGGCCTTCTCGGCCGAATCGGTGCCGTGGATGTCGGCTACCGACCAGAGCTGCCGATAATAGAGCCCGGCCGCCTCGGGCAGCTTGTCGCGGCGTGCATGGAGGATCTGGGCGATGCGGCCCGACGACGCGGCGTACTCCGCCGGCATCGCGCCAACCGCCTTGTCTATCACTGCGTCGTCAATCGTCCGCACCGGACCGGCGACGACGGCATCCCACGTTGTCCTGTCGAGGCTGCCGAGAAGCCGGCGGTCGAAGTCTGTCGCGTTCTGGAACAGAGCCGTCGCATCAGGATACACGTCGCGGAATGTGACGAGACTCGGCGCCGCGAAGCGCGCGGCGTTCAGCAGCAATCCTTCATACGAGACGAATACCTTGTCGCGATCGCGCGTAATCGGCTCCCACGGCGCATCGGAGCCTTTCCGAAGACGGGCCCATTTCCACTGGCCGGGGTGCCGGTCGTTGTCGCCGAGCAGTATATCAACCAGTCGTGCGCGGAGAAATGCGCGAGCATCTACCTGATTCTGCGGGTCCTCGTTGATCTTCTTCAGCAGCTCGTCGCTGTCAATAATTTCAGCGGCGCCCGCAAATCCGCGCACGTCTTTGGGTACCGTCGGATATTCCTCGATGGTGCCCAGCATGCCGGCGAAGTCCTTCCGGAACTCGCCTAGCCGGGGGTCGTCGGGCATGACAACGAGCATCGGCCTGGGATGGAGGATGCCGACTGCGTCGAGAATCGGAGCGGCGCCCACCGGAGCCGCTGGATGCGAGGCGCTGCCCTGGTCGTGGAAGATTTTCGCGATGAGGGCCGTCCGGCGACGCGCCGGCACCTTTTCCCAGCAACAGCCGCTGGGTATCGGGAAAAAAATACGACACGATAAGCAGAACCGCCGCGAGGATCGCATAGTAGGCGAGGAGGCGCCGCAGGGGGCGGTCGGAACCGAGCGTCATTGCATCGATGAGCCAGCCAATGGGGTGCATGCTTCGCTCCAGTGCAAGTTGAAAGCCGGATTGCCCTGTCGTTTATGCTGGTGTCACATGTGGCGTCGGCGAAGTGTCAACCGGGGCTTCAACCTCCAGCTTCACCCGCGGATCGGGAGCGATCGAGCATCACCCCCGCGCCGACGAGGATCGCGCCGATCACCACGGCACTGAGTCCGAGCGTACCGGCTGGACCGAATCCGGGGCGCGCTCCGTTTCGGATGGCGAGGAGAGCGATCACGAGCACTACCCCTCCAAAGGAAAGACAAATGGTTCCTACAGCCGCCAGACTCGTGGCCAACCTTGAATGCATCGCTCCGCCATGGTTCTCGGCCTGACTGATTATCAGGTCGCTGGTATAGTGCTCCGGAAACGCGGCTCCAGCAAGCCAGAAGCAAATTGCTCCTCAATCCGAGTAGGGATAGTCCGGATCGGCCAGCTTCGCGGCGAGCGCTGTTGCGTCAGGACCAGCGATCTCGCTTGCCAGCTTGAGAAGCATGCCGCTGAGATGGTCTCCATACCTCAGAATGGCAACCGCGCGCGATTTCCGCGCGAGCAGAAAGGCAAGAAAAGGCTTGTCGGACTTGTCAATGTTGCACGCCGGACACGCGAGCACGAGGTTGTCGCGCCGGTCGTAGGCGGTCTTGCCCTTCCGCGGAGTTACGTGGTCGAGCGTGATGCGATCGCGCCGGATCTTTCGCTCACAGTAAGCGCAGACCGGGCCGTGTTTCACGAGAAGCCACTCTCGCGTTTCCATGTAGGCATTGCGCGATGTAGGCTGCGATGTGTGTTCCTGCTGTTTTCGGGCTGGGCCGGCGCGGCGGCGGCGGGACGATCCAGTTTGCTTCCGCTTCATTGCTGTCGCCCGAGCATCGGATCGGCGCGGATTACGAGAGTGCTCATGTAGCGATTCCCGTCCACCACGAGCGTCAGCCGATACGTGCCCGGCCCGACAGTCATGCCGCGCAGCTCGTTGGCGAGCGGCCCTCCCGCATCCAGCAGTACCTGAATCGCCTCTCGGCGCTGTGCGTCCGTCGTCGCGGCCTGATACCGCGCGTATGCCTGCTGGTAGCTCGACTGCTCCTCACCGCCGGCGCGAATGAGCTGCTCGAAACGCTGCGCGATCGTCTGACGCTGCGCATCGGTCAGCGCAGCCGTGACGAACCGGAGGTCCCACTTGTAGCGATTGATCCCTGTGCTGCGCGGCAGCGTCACGGTCCGCGTGACTCCACGGCCGTTGGAAATCTCGAGCGTGGGATCGGCGGCCGGAGCGCTCCTGATGTAGTACGCGATGAGCGCACTGTGAGTGAGACCCGCGCGCGGAAGTGTGCCGCTCGGCGCCACCGATGGCGGGTTCTCGCCCGCGAACCAGAAATGGCCGCGCTGTCCGCCGCGGCTCACGCTCTCCCAGAGCGTCGTGACACGTTGCTCGAAGAGATGCGCCGGCGCCGCGATCACCGCTGGCGTCATCTGCTGGAGCGGCGTGATGTCATCCGCGATGAAGATGCTGCGTCCATGGGTTCCGGCGACGAGATCGTTGTCACGCGGATGGATTACCAGATCCTGTGTGGCGACCGTCGGCATGCCGTTCATGAAACGTGTCCAGTGCTTTCCGCCATCGAGCGATGCATAAACAGCGAACTCGGTCCCCGCAAAGAGAAGATTCGGATTGCGCAGGTCCTCGCGCACGACATGCACGGCCTGGCCATCGGGAATGTTCGCCGAGATGCTCGTCCATGTCTTTCCGTAATCCGCCGTCTTGAAGATCCATGGCGTGAGCCGCTCGCTGCGGTGGCCGTCGAACACCGCGTACGCCGTCGCCGGATCGAAATGCGACGCTTCTATGCGGTCCACCCAGATGCCGGCCGGGACACTCCGCACCGCGGCGCGCACGTTCGTCCACCGGATTCCACCGTCGCGCGTTACCTGAACGTTTCCGTCATCGGTTCCGACCCAGATCACATCCCTGGCGATCGGTGACTGTGAGACCGATGTGATCGTACCGTGAGTCTCGGCGCCCGTGTTCTCGCGCGTGATGCCGCCATGCTGAATGCGAGTCTTCGCTGAATCGTTCGTCGAGAGATCAGGACTGATGATGCGCCAGCTCTCTCCGCGGTCGGTGGTGCGGAAGAGATGGTTGCCGCCGAGGAAGAGCGTGGCTGGATCGTGCGGCGACATGACCAGCGGCGCCGACCAGTTGAAGCGGAACATCCCCGTGCCGCGTGCGTTCGGGCCGAGGGTTTCCGCATAGTTCACGACGTTCGCCTGAGTGGGACGTGCGTTCGTGATCGCGCGCGTTTCGGCGTTGTAGCGCCGGAAGCTTCCCCCTTCCGCTTCTGTGTAGACGCGACGCCAGTCGGTTGGATCTATCTGAATGTCCTGGCCGTCACCCCAATGCACCTTCCACGCGTTGTCGTTCAGAATGCCGCGCACGTCGCGGGTGAAGCTCGGCCCGGCGAATGTGCCGTTGTCCTGGAGACCGCCGTACACGTAGTACGGATCACGCATGTCCAGACCGAGACGATAGTACTGCCCGATGGCGAAGTTGTCGAACAACGTGAAGCTGCGACCGTGATCGTGCGTGAGCGATGATCCCTTGTCGGCGCCGATGTAGTAGCGGTTGGCGTTCTTCGGATCAAGCCATATCGCGTGGAAGTCGCCGTGAATCTCCTCGTCGGCACTGCCGTTGCGGAAAGTCTTTCCGCCGTCATCAGACACCATGAACCGGGTCGTCAGGACGTAGACACGCTTGTCGTCCAGCGGGTTGATGCGGATCTGGCTGTAGTAGAACGGACGGTTGTTGTACGTGTTGAGGTATTTCCAGGAATTGCCGCCGTCCTCGGAGCGGTAGATGCCTGAGCCGGGTCGCGCGAGATCGTTGGTCTGTTCCGCCTCGACGATCGCCATCAGGATCTGCGGGTTCTGCCGCGAGATCGTGAGTCCGATGCGCCCTGTCAGGCCAGGCGGCAATCCAACGGTGAGCTTCTTCCACGTCGCGCCGCCATCGGTGGACTTGAAGATGCCGCCACTCGGCCCGCCGCTCGTGAAAGTCCAGGGCTTGCGAAGGCGATCATAGAAGGCGGTGTACAGAACGTCGGGATTGGATGGATCCATCACCAGGTCAATCGCACCCGCGCGTCCGTCGGCGGGGAGACCGCCGCCGAGCCTGGTCCAGGTGATGCCGCCGTCGGTCGTCTTGAAGATGCCGCGGTCGCCGGTGTATCCCCACAGGTGACCGATCGCGGCCACGTAAACGATGTCGGCCTGATTCGGATGCGTGACGACGCGCGCGATCTGGTGGGTCGAGCGCAGCCCCATGTTCCGGAACGTGCGGCCTCCGTCGGCGGACTTGTAGATCCCGTCGCCCCACGCAACGCTGTTGCGATTGTTCGCTTCACCCGTGCCGACCCATACGATCTCCGGGTTCGGCTGAAAGAGCGCGATGTCCCCGATGGATGCCGACGCGTAATTGTCGAAGATCGGTTGCCAGGTAGTCCCCGCATTCACCGACTTGAAAATGCCGCCGGACGCCGACGCGACGTACACCGTTGTGAAGCTCGTGTCCACCGCTTCGATGTCCACCACTCGGCCGCCCATGCTCGCGGGCCCGATGTTCCGCCAACGGAAACTGGAGAGCAGCGCGGAGTCAGTTGGCTGTGCGGCGAGCGGAGTCGCCGCGATAGTGACAAGAAGCACGAATGGTGCGAAGCAAATGGTGCGGAAGGTGGAGTGATGCATGCTCGGACTGTCTCCGGGAGCTGGTGAATTGGGGAGCCGCGTCAATATGTGAGTGACTAGGCGCGCACGGCTACGACCGCTGTCCCATAGCAGAGAACTTCCGTCACGCCGGACATGACCTCGGTGGCATCATAATGAATTGCGACAACGGCATTCGCGCCCAGCTCCTGGGCGTGCCTCAGCATCAGCTCGAAGGCCTCCGCCCGCGTCTTCTCACACAACTCGGTGAGCAGCGTGATATTGCCGCCGATGAGTGTCTGTAGCGATGCCCCGACTGTGCCCAGAATGGAGCGGGATCGCACTGTGACGCCCCTGACCACGCCGAGCGTCTGGGTGGCACGATAGCCCTCCAGAGTCATCGCGGTCGTCGTCATGTCGTGCGCTATTGGTCGCATGCCCATTTCTGTTCTCCGGGTCTCAGGCCTCGATTTGACGGCGCGTCGGGTGCGGCATATCCTCCGCTGAACACGAAGGAACGCAAAAGGAGAGCGAGATGCAAGCAGAGGTTCGGCACGTGCTCCGCCCGGGTAACGGGTAGCGCGTAACCCTTACCAGTGCCCCCATCCGGTCCCATACTCCCGGCCACTCATCGCATTTCCTCTCCAAACCGTCTCATGCAGCTATCACGTCTTCTCGCACTGCTCGCGCTAGTCAGCGCCTGCACCACCTCTCCATCGAGTGACATCGCGTCCACTACGGAAGCGCCGCGGCTTCCCACTGGCGTGCGCCTCGATCCCGCGGGCAAGATCGCCGATGTGGGGTCGTTGCCTCTCGCACTCGTTCCTTCTCCCGACGGGCGCCGCATCGTGCTGCTGCTCAATGGATACAGGGACCAGGGAGTGCAGATCGTTGACCGGGCCACCGGACAGGTCACGCAGACGCTCGTACAACCCGCTGCATTCCTTGGGCTCGCGTTCAGCCCCGATGGCAAGCGGCTGTACGCTTCAGGTGGTGACGAAGACGTAGTGTACGCCTACGACTGGGCAAATGGCGCTGCTACACCGGCCGACACGTTCGTCCTCGCGAAAAAAGAAAAAGGAAAGTCAGGAACGAAATATCCCGGAGGCATCGGCATGTCGCCCAACGGGAAAACGATGTACGTGGCGGAGAATCTCGCGGACTCGCTGGTGGTGGTGGACATTGCGACCGGGAGGGTGACGCAGCGGTTCGCGACCGAGCGGTATCCGTACGGCGTGGCTGTGGCGCCGGATGGAACTGTCTATGTGTCGGCGTGGGGTGGTTCCACGGTCTCGGTGTTCACCCCTTCGGGTGAAACCGTTGTTAGCGCCGGCCGCATCACGGTGGGACGCCATCCTTCGGCGCTGCTGCTGAATCACGATGGCTCGCGGCTGTTCGCGGCATCGGGAAGTACCGACCGCATTGCTGTAGTGGATACGCGCGAGCGCAAAGTCATCATGCAGCTCATGGATGCACCGCCCGCCGGACCGAGCGAAGGAAGCACGCCGAACGCGCTGGCATTGTCGCCTGACGGCCACCGGCTGTTCGTCGCCGAAGGCGACAACAACGCCGTCGGCGTGTTCGATCTTTCGCCCGCAATCTCTGGAGTCCCCACTGCGACAGGCAATAACCGACTGGCCGGGCGAATTCCGGCTGGCTGGTATCCCGCCGCGCTGATGGCTACGCGCGATTCACTGTTCGTCGCGAACGCCAAGGGGCGCGGCACGGGCCCGAATCCTGGTGGACCGGACCCGCTCAATGGACGTAGCACCAACCCTCGTCTCTACACGCTCGGCCAGCTTTCGGGAACGGTGATGATGATAGACGCCGCCCGCGCCACTTCCGCCGAGCTGGCGCAGTACTCGGCGCGAGTCGAGCGCGCGAACGGCTGGAATGTCGCACGGCCGGGCGCAAGCTATCCGCCGATCGAGCATGTCATCTATGTCATCAAGGAGAATCGCACCTACGATCAGGTATTGGGCGACCTGCGCCAGGCGGACGGCGATACCTCGCTGCTCTTCTTCCCACGACCGGTGTCGCCGAATCATCACGCGCTCGCCGAGCGGTTCGGCATCTTCGACCGGTTTTTCGTGAACGCGGAGGTGAGTCCGGACGGGCACAACTGGTCCACCGCCGCGTATGCGTCCGACTATCTGCAGAAGACCGTTCCGTCGAATTACTCGAGACGTGGACGGAGTTACGATTACGAGGGGACCAATCGCGGAAAGATTCCTGACGATGATGTGGCGGAGCCGGGGTCCGGTTATCTGTGGAATCTCGCGCAGAAGTCAGGGATCACCTTCCGGAACTACGGCGAGTTCGTGATTCCGCTCGACTTCCTGCCGGATGGCTCGAGGCCTCCGGGATATCGCGCCAACAAGCCATACCTGGCCGCCAACACCAATCAGGATTATCCCGGCTTCAGCATGGAGATCCCCGACCAGAAGCGGGCGGATATATGGATCGCCGAGCTGCAGAAGTTCGAGCGCGATGGCAAGATGCCGGCGCTCGAGATCATACGGCTGCCGAACGACCATACGTCGGGTGCCTCGGCTGGCAAGCCGACGCCGAGGGCGTTCATGGCGGATAATGATCTCGCGCTGGGGCGGATGATCGAAGCGTTGTCGAAGACCCAGTTCTGGAAGAGCACGGCCGTGTTCGTGCTCGAGGACGATGCGCAGAACGGTTCGGATCACGTGGATTCGCACAGGTCGCCGATGCTCGTGATATCGCCGTGGTCGCGCGGTGGGGTCGTGCACCGATTCATCAACACGACCGATGTGATCGCGACGATCGAGGAGCTGTTGAAGCTCGGGACGATGTCGCAGTTCGATCACTTCGGCCGCCCGTTGAGAGATATCTGGGCATCGAAGCCCGACGTCACGCCCTATGTGGCGCTCGTGCCGGCGGTGTCGCTCGACGAGCGGAATCCGAGAGTCGGAATCGGCGCGGAAGAATCGAAGAAGCTCGCGCTTGAGAAGGAAGACATCGCGGACGAGGAGCTGTTCAATCGAATCCTGTGGCGCGCGATCAAGGGCGACGCGCGCTCATGGCCCGGAACCAAGAGAATGTCCGCGCGGGAGATGATGGTCAGTCCTGCTCGATAGGTCCCCGGTCCGCGTGTCATCAGCGCCTTCAGTCATGGAGTCCACTGCATCGCGCACCGCCGCAAGCGCGCTGCAGCGCGGCTCGAATGCCTGCGCTACGTCGTCTGCGTGAACGTGTTGCAGCGTGGCCATTCCATCTTCGGGGAGGGCAACCTTGTCGCCGCGCGCGAGCCGCTCGAACACGGTCACGTCGAGATTCCCCGCGGGGTTGATCGGTGGCCAGCCTCTGCCGGTGATATGGCCGGGATGCAGCACCGACGCGGGAAAGCCGGCGCGAGCCTCGTCGAGCAGGAACCGCTCGATCTGCGCCTTTCGAATGCCGTATTCACCGAACGGCTTGCGCGGAGCGGTCTCGTCATACGGACGCGACTGCGGCACACCGTGCACCCACAACGTTCCGCAATGAATGAAGAGCTTCACTCGATTCCGCAGCGCATCCACGATGTGTGTCGCTGAGCCGAGATCGAAACAGGTCAAATCCACGACCACGTCGGGCTCGAGAGAAGCCATGGCCTTTCCGAACGACCCGTTCCGCTCCGCTTCGACACGATCCATCACAACAAGGCGAGTGGATTGCCACGCAGGGGATTCGTGGTAAGGCTGCCGCAAGCCACGACTGACTCCCACGACCTCATGCCCCGCCGCTACGAGCCGCGGTACAAGGTAGGTGCCGATGTGACCTGTAGCGCCAACGATCAGGATGCGCATCGCAACACTGCGGCATCCCGCTTCATCGGTGGTGCTCTGCGATGTTCACCGCGATCGTCCGCCACTTGCCCTGATTGAACCTCATGACGCTCAATGCGCACCGTGTCGCGTGGCCCGCCAGAATCGCCAGCCAGATATCTATCGGATCCAGCGTGCTCACTCTCCTGATCACGAAACACGCACCGAGTGGCACGATGATCTGCGAGACGATGGAGATGTAGAACGGGCTCCTGGTGTCCCCGGTTCCCTGCAGCCCGCCGGTGTACGCGAGCGCGACGGAGACGAGCAGTCCCGAAACGCTCAGCACGTGCAGCAGGCTTACGGCGATTTCCACCACGCCCGGCTGATTCATCCCGAATATCTCGAGCAGTTGGCGCGGCAGGAACAGGAAGAAGAGGCCGATGAACGCGGCGCCGGTGAACGCGATTCGCGCGGCGACGTGAACGCCTTCCCTGGCACGCTCGGGATTCCGGGCGCCGAGGTTCTGCCCGGCGACGGCGGATGCGGCGCCGAGCAGTCCGACGGAGGTCCACGTGATCAGCGAGAAGAGCTGCGAGTACGACACGGCGAACGCCGCTTGCGCCTCGGCGCTTTGCGCCAGTGAGCCGACGAACGACAGCATCAGGAGACCGCCGATGTTCATCGCGATTCCCTGAAGTCCCGTCGGCAGGCCGAACTTGAACAGCGACTTGATGATCCCCCAATCCGGCCCGAACCCGTGCTTGCGCGGAAATGAAACCACCCATCCTCCGCTCCACAGTTTCCAGAGCGAGTACACGCCGAGGATGTTGGACGCAAGCACGGTCCCCATCGCTGCGCCGGCGGTGCCGTACGCGGGGATCGGACCGAGCCCGCGAATGAGCACGATATTGAACGCGATGTTCATCAGCGTCATCACGATTCCCATCATCATGGGAGTTCGCGCGTCACCGGCTGAGCGGAGTGCGCCGCTGAGCATGAAGAAGACGAGCATGCCGCTCGAGAAGACGAGCATGATGCGCAGGAACGGGAGCGCTTGCGCCTGAACTTCTGGCGCAGCGTTGACCAGTCGAAGGAGCGTCGGAGCAGCGAAATAGCCGACGGGTGCGAGGACGCCGACCGAGATCGCGGTCGCAGTGAGGAATGCCTGATAGACCGTGCGGTCGGCCATCTCTTCATTGCCGGCGCCGACGAATCGCGCGACGAGCACGCTCATGCCAGTGAACACCGACATGATGAAGACGATGATGACGATCCAGATCTGATTCGCCACTCCGATGCCGGCGTTTGCGTTGTAGCCGACGAGGTGGCCAACCATGATGTTGTCAATGATTCCCTGGAGTCCGCCGAAGATGTTCGTGAGCATCGTCGGCCACGCGAGCTTCCACACCGCGGGGAGAAGGGGGCCTTCGACGATGGAGCGGTCGTAGCGGGAGCGCGCAGGCGCGACGGCCGGCGCGGGCGAAGTGGGTGTTTCCGGCGGTGTCAGAGCCGGAGAGGGAACATCGGCGGCTGGCTGCGTCACCCCATGAATCTACGGGTCGAGCCCCGTCGAAGCATTGGGTTGAACCTGTCGGTCAGATCACGCTGGCAGGCATCACGATTTCGATTTTCATCGCGGCCCCATTCGCGAGAGTGTTGTGCGCGGGACAGCTCCTTACGACCCGTTCCAGCATCGGCGTGTATTGTTCCGGTAGATCGGCGGGCATCAGCACTCGCACGACAAACTCTCCGACGCGTGCCGGATTCTTTTCGCCACGCTGCTCTACCTCCACCCGCATTCCCTCATACGGAAGCGCCCGGGCATGGCAGAACTGCTGGACGTAGAAGGCGATGCAGCTTCCCAGGGATGCACCGAGCAGCTCGATCGGCGTCGGTCCGGAATCCGTCCCACCCGCACGCTCCGGCTGGTCTGTCACTATGCGGTGCGAACGCACCTTGGCGGCGAATTGCATCCCGCCCTCGTGGGTGATCACTATCGGTGCGCGAATGTTGCCCTCTTTCATTGGAACCCGCCTTTAAGAAGTAGAATGCTCTTGCCCGTCATGATCGCAGGCAGCCAGCAGCACTCTCGCGTCAACCGCAATTGCGCCGCTGGCCGAGGCGACCAGCGGATTGATGTCCAGCTCCTCTATCTCCGGGAAATCCACGCCGAGCCTTGCCACGCGAACGAGCACGTCCCCCACGGCGTCCCGGTCGGCCGCGGGTTGTCCACGGAGCGCATCGAGAATCGAAGCGCCCCGAAGCTCCGACAGCATCTCGCTCGCGTCGAGCGCGTCTATGGGCGCGAGGCGGAAGGTCACGTCGCGAAGCACCTCGACGAACACGCCGCCCAGGCCGGCCATGACGAGCGCACCGAATCCCGGCTGACGCGTGATGCCGGCGATGAGCTCGCGACCTGGAGCCAACTGCCTTTGCACGAGAACACCCTCGATCTCCGCGTCCGGCACCGCTGCCCGCGCGGACTCGAAAATTTCGTCGTACGCCATCCTGACGTCGCTCGCAGTGTTCAAATGCAGTCGCACTCCACCGACATCGGTCTTATGAACTATCTGCGGCGAGACGATCTTGAGAACGATCGGCCAGCCGGCTTCTTCCGCAAGCTCGGCTGCCTCCGCCGCGCTTCTGGCGAGCCTCGCGCGTACAGTCGGTATTCCATAGGCCTCAATCACTGCGAGTGCTTCACCTTCACTCAGCTTGAGCTCGCCTCTCGCCCTGACGCCAGCGAGGATCTCACGCACGACATTCATGTTCACAGAAAGCGCGGAAGCGTCCGGGATCGCGCGCGCCGGGCGACGGTACCACTCGCTTTGCCTGATAAGCGCGCCAACCGCTCTCGCCGCCGATTCGGGAAAGACGTACGCAGGAACTCCGCAGGTCAGCAGCTCCGCTTTCCCCTGTGGAAGTCCCGCACGACCCATCAGAACCGACACGACGGGCTTGGTCGGATGCTGTATGGCGGCCGCGCCGATGGCTTCCGCGACTTCCTCCGTACGAACGCCCAGCGGCGGAGTGAAAATCGCGACTGCCATGTCCACGCCGCTGTCCTCGAGAATCGCATCGAGGGCCGTCCGATATCCCTGCGCATTGGCGGAAGCGATCATGTCGAGCGGATTGCGGATTGACGCCTCCGGCGGATACAGCGGCAGAAGCCTAGCCACTGTTTCCGGTTGAAAGTCCACGAGGTCCACGTTGTAGTCGCCGAGCGCATCAGCGGCGAGGACCCCCGGACCTCCTGAATTGGTGAGGACGGCCGTGCGTCTGCCGCGCGGCGGCTTGAGCACAGAGAGCGCCATCGCGATGTCGAAGAGCTCTTCGACAGAACGTGCGCGAAGCACACCCGCCTGCGTCAGCAGTGCATCCACGGCAGTATCGCTGGCCGCGAGCGCGCCCGTGTGGCTCGATGCCGCGCGCGCACCAACCACTGAGCGCCCCGCTTTGACGACGACGATCGGCTTGTGTGGCGTGATGCGGCCGGCAATCTCGAGAAAACGGCGCGGATTCCCGAAGTTCTCGGCGTACATGAGAATGAGCTCGACCGCCGGGTCGTGCTCCCACTGAAGCAGAAGGTCGTTGCCGCTGACGTCCGGCTTGTTGCCCATGGACACGAACTGCCCGATCCCTATCCCCAGCTCTGTCGCGTAGTCGAGCACGCTGACGCCGAGCGCTCCCGACTGTGACACGAACGCCGCCTTCCCGCCGGGGGGCATCAGCGGCGCAAACGTCCCGTTCATTCGGAAGTTCGGATCCGTATTTATCACGCCCATGCAATTCGGCCCGATCATCCGCATTCCATGGCGGCGAACCGTCTCCATGAGCTGCCGCTCACGCTCTACTCCGTCGCCCCCAACTTCGCGGAAGCCCGCCGAGATCACGATCAATCCTTTCACGCCGTTGGCGCCACATTCCTCGGCGACGTCGTTGACGCGCTCCTTTGGTACGCACACGATCGCGCAATCCACCGGCGACGGGAGCGAGGAGAGATTCGGCCACGCGTGCATGGAGTTGACCGCCGTCGCTCTCGGATTTACCGGATAGACCGAGCCGGTGAACCCGTGTGCCACCAGATTGGCCACGATCTGGTTACCGATCGTGTTTGGTTGACGGGATGCGCCGACGACGGCGATGGAGGTTGGCTTGAGCAGCGCGTCGAGGGCGCCGTTCGGGCTTACATCGTTCATTCAGCCCCTTCAGCCGCTATGGCGTCTGCCTTTGTCTTGTGGACCGTGCCGTCGGGATGATTGGGAGGAGAATAGATCGTGTAGAGCCGCAGCGCTTTCGTGGACGATGTATTGATGACGTTGTGGCGTGTGCCCGCTGGCACTACTACCGCGTCGCCATTGCCGACGACGTATTCCTCCTTCCCGTCGAAAACGAATTTCGCCCCGCCTTCTTCCAGTCGGAAAAACTGGTCTACGGCTGCGTGCACTTCGTCGCCGATCTCCTCGCCCGGCTGCAGACACATGACGACAACCTGGCTGTGCTTGCCCGTGAACAGCACTTGGCGGAAGAAGGGATTGTTCAGCGTCGCTTTTTCGATTGATCCAACGTAGCCCGTCATCGTGTGCCCCCAATCAGTTAGCGGTTGCCTGTCTCACCCATGACGATACGGGTGCTACGGGGCGCTTTCAGTCGGGACATGGCCGCAAGTGCGGTGAGGGAACCCCTGACGCCGCCCATCGGCAAGAATGGTAACCTATCATTCTTACGGCAGGACGGCTATCTTTGTTACGGCTAAACGGTTGGCCTATCTTACGGAAAAACGGTCGGCCAGTCCTACGGCAGAAGGATGGACACACTGAAGCAGGAGAAGGGCAAATGGCTGGTTCACCACGCAAGCGAACGGCTCCCGACAAGGCCGGGCGCAGGTCCACTCCGGCGGAGGATGCCAGAAAATGGTGGGGCCGGCACGCCAGGGCCCATCGCTATGTCGTTTCATCAGCCGAAGCACCCTCGGCTGGCGTCGCAACGGTGTTGCGGCAGGAAGGCCTTGTAATGGAAGTTGCCGGCCGACGCACGTGGATCCTTGTCCCTCAGCCTCCTCAGGATCGGCGAGCGGTTTTTCTGTCCAACTATTGGCCGGTAGTGGAAAATGTATTGACCCGCTACAACCCGTCAGCCGTAGTGGGCCTCGAAGCCGTGAAACTGCACCTCGGCGACTTCACCGCGCCCGACATACTTCCGGTTCAGCAGGGTGCGAACCGAAGCGAGTATCTCCTCGAGCTCGAGCCGGGGTTCTCACTTCGGTTGAGACCGCGCGATATCACCGGCGTGAAGGCTCAGGAGCTGGAGGCACCCGGCGGAGCGAGAATTCGCGTTCTGTGCGCGGCCGATCTTCTCGCGACGCTGGATGAGCCTGAGGTGGCCGATGGAGTCGAGCCCGTCACGGCCTGGCTGCGCCACCTGGTGATTCGCACTCCGGACCTCGAACGAGCGACCAGCGAATGGCCACGTCCTCAGGTGCTCCGGCGACTCGCTGATGTATCTGCAGCAATAGACAACAAGCCGCTCGCAAGACAACTGGACGCAGCCGCTCGCCGAATTTCCACACGCTCGGCGCCTCCTTCGCGGACGGGCGTCGGAAGCCGGATCATCATTCCACCCGCAATCCTTGCACAGCCGCGAGCATCGGGATCGCCGTGGCTCGACGAGCAGGCAATGCGCCTCGAGCGGCAGAGTGCGGACATATCGAAGCTTCTCGGGTCACGGATCGCTGCGCTCCCTTCATTCAGGCTTCAGCACCTGATTGCGAACGCTGTCCAGTCGAAGGCATATGACGCCTATCACAGCACGACGATGGAGGGCTATCGCATATCGCTGGATGTAGTCGATGCCATTGTGCGCGGCGATCCACCACAGGACGGGCCACAGGACGAGACAAGCCTGAGAGCGGCCATGGCCGTACAGGGTTACTCCGTTGCCTTCGACAGCGTGCTCGTGCGTGCGAAGAACCGCTCGCCGGTTACCGGCTCACTGATCCTGGACTTGTACGAGGATCTTTTCCGGCCGTCCGTGGATGCGGGAATAGTCGAGCCTGGTGAGCTGAGAGGATGGCGCACCAGCTCTGTCTCTCTCAAAGGCTGGCGCCATGTTCCGCCGAATGCGCGAAAGATCCGTGATCTGATAGATGGCTTGGAGACATTTGCCGCAGAATCAGAAATTGACCCAGTGACACGAGCGTTCCTCGTGCATCTGGAATTCGTGACCATTCATCCTTTCCTCGACGGCAATGGGCGGCTTGGACGGTTGCTGATGAATCTCGAGCTGCTTTCCGGCGGATTGCCGTGGGTGACGGTTCGAGCGGATGAGCGGAATGCGTTCTTCCGGGCGATCGAGAGCGCACAGGTGGACAATGACACTGAACCGTTCATCCGGTATCTCTGGCATCTGCTTCGCCAATCCATTCACGATATGGAGAACAGCGTGAAGCAGAAACGGGGCGGCGCACGCAGACGAAAATGAAGGGCCCGGATGTCTTATGGGTCTATCGCTCGACGATGCGGAACGGCATCGGCGGCGTTTCGAGCGGATCGCCTTCGACCAGCAGAAAGCCACGTGCGATGTAGTCGCCCGCATTGACCCACCCGTTGCAGGCCGGAGCAGATGGATCCGTGTGCTCCGGCGTGAGAGTCGATTCCGCTGATAAGGCTCTACTGCACAGCGTTGATAGGTCCCAACTCGTCCCGGATCTGCTTGAAAGGGCTGAAGACGAACAGCGTGCCGCTCGAGTTCCCACCCCAGAGGATTCCAACCATCTGCACCTTGCTCCCTCCGGTAATCCGGAATACGTCCGATCCGCTGTCGCCGGCACCGACGACGACCGCGCCGCCAGCATCCTGTACGAACGTCTGGCAAAGCAGCGCGACGTTGGAGCCCGACACGTTCGTGTTCACGCAGGTGTTCGTGACTCTGCCCTGAGTCCAGCCCGTCGTGCGGCCGACCTTGTTGACGGTCGCCCCAATGGCAAAGCTCGTCGTCGTGTTGTCCTGCGTCGTGACTGTGAACGAGCCAGCCACGTCGAGGCTGCTGTTATTCGGCCCCGATGTCATCGCAATTGCGCCGCGGGTGGAGCTTACGCCCGTGCTGTAGAGTGCGCGCGCGGCGTCGCTGTAACGGCACTTCCGCCCGCGCGGGCAGGCACCACCTTTGAAGTACCTGGGATCTTCGACTTCGGTGGCGATCACCGTCGGGTCGGTCGTACTGACTGGCTGGTAATACTGTGTACCTTCGACACCGCCCTGGGTGTTGGTGCAGTGCGATGCCGTGATGAAGGAGCGCTCGGCGCCGTCGTCGGCATTGAAGCCAAGTGAGCACAGATACTGGCCGAAGTGGATCTGGATTCCGGCCTGCGTTGGGCTCCAGCTGCTGCGGAGCGTCGCGACGAAACTGACGACAGCGGCGGCGCCAGAATTGAACTCCACTTGGCGAGCTTGTAGTTCATGGTTTCCTCAACGAAGGAGTGAAACGAGCCGTGGTGCCCTGCATACCAGGGGCGCGTCTCGGAGAGGGAACTGGAGCAGGTCGCGGAACTTCTCGCGGTCAGATCAGGTGCACCGGCAGGTGCGCATTTAGAGTATTGCCCCGGTTCCTCCATTCATCAATCTCTGTTATCGGTCGAAGTACGCGAGAGAGCGAGTCACCAGCCATTTCCCGGCTATTCGTCTGACTTCCAATACTCCGATAGGACCGAAGGGCAACGGCACTGACTCTCCGCGGGGCGTAATGTGGCAGGTGCCCGACCATACCACCTCGGCCCGATCATCCATGACCTTTGTTAGTGTGAGCTTGACCAGCAGCCCCGTGACTTGATCCTTGCCTGCGGGGCCGCCGCACAATGCCAGCGACGACGTCGCGCTGATCGTGTATCCTCGGCGCTGGGCCGCGGGCCTGAGTGCCTGCGCCGTCAGCGTATCAGCGACAAGGAGTCGCGGATCCGGCGACGCGAGGAATGCGAGCACGGTATCGGCGCTGGCAGCCAGAATTTCAGCGGCTGTGGAACGGTGAGGCGCGAGCCTAGGCGAAGGCGATGGTGCACAGCCAAGGCAAACAGCCACAGCAAGTGCCCAGCGGATCCTCACCATGTCCTAATGTAGCCTCAACAACGAGTCGATCTTCTGGATAGCATGCTCGTTGCTCCGCCGACACCTGCTCGGCCTCGCCTTGCCGTCTCCCGCGGTGAGCGATGCATCCATCCAATCGCGCGCCACTTTGGACAAGAGCCATCCCAGTGGAGGTGAAACGATTCGCTCTTTCGCTCGCTGCCGGCGCTCGCTGGACCCGAGGAGCTCGGCGCTATCCGGATTGGAGCTGTCGTCCGCAAGCAGGGATTCGCAGACATTGAGCTGTATGAAGTGAACGCTGTCCACGTCGGCGATATCCGCGCGAGCGAGAGACCCTCGCGCATCCCGGGTTCCGAGGAGGGCGCGTATCGGCCCGAACCACTCGACGACGGCGGAGTGCCTGGTCGTCAGAACGGTATCGCCTGCGCCGCCGTCCCTGCACGATACGGGATCGTTGCACAGGTACAGAACGATTGGCTTGAGCCGGGGACTCCCTCCGGTGGCCGCGCGATTTTGCATGATGACATCGAGCACTTCGCGCAGCGTCGCAAGTCCGGAGTTCTCGAAGTAGCCGCCATCCACCAGGTGTCCGTACTCCGCGCTGTCACTGCGCTGAATGCGCCCCGGCGGGCTGACGTATGTAAAGCGCGCGCTGTTGTGAACCGCCGTTGACAACGGCAGGTCGGACTGAAGAATGTCGAGCAGATCCCGCGAATCGTGCATCGTCCGTGACGAGCTCCCCGGCGGAGGCGTTGAATCCCCGCGCACGATGGCCGCATATACCGCCGCGCCGAGACTGCCGCCCGATACGCCGGAGATGGCGAAGACGTGGCGATTGAACGAGTGATTCCTGTTCTGGATTGCAGCGAGCGAAGTCGCCGTCCAGTACGCTGCCCTGAGACCGCCGCCGGCGGCAGCCACCAGGATCACCGGGCTCGGAGTCTGTGAAGAGTCCGCGGCACGCCATTGGCTCAGCCGAGTGGCGATGTCTGGACGATCGGCGACCATCTCGCGCCCGGTGTTCAGCTTTCGGATCACGTGATTCTCGTTCCAGACGCTGAACAGCACCGCGAACGCGATCGCGATGGGAACGACGGGAACGCGGTACTTGCCGTAAACCCAGGCGGCGATGCTTCCATAGAAGACGACGCTGCTCGCGGCCATGGCCAGAATTACCAGAGACCCGAGACCCCGCGCGCTCTCGACCGGCCAGAAAGTGAAGACCGCAACCGCGATAACGCTCGCAAGCAATCCGGTCAATACGCCGCGCTTGATAGCACGGCCGAGCGCATTTGCGTCCACCGACGCAACCGCCTCGGCTTCGACGTGGCGCACTTCGTAGGCGAAGACGTCCTTCTTCAGGTCCAGCGAGCCACTTGCGGCCAGCTTGGGAAGCCTTTCCCGCACTATCGGGAGTATGCGCCTCTTCGCATTGCGCGCCGCAATTCGCCCGCGTCGCGAGTACACGTAGAGGTAGAACCCCCACGCGACGACGAGAAGCAGCCACGCCGTGACGCGAAGCAGCAGGAAGTCTCGCGGTACCGAATCGTACCGCCATGGCGGGATGAGGATGACGAAGGCAAGCAATCCTGCGATGACCGCTCGGCCGATCTGCTCGTCGAAGTGAGCGATGATCTTCCAGTAGCCGTGAACGAAGAGCCGTCCGACCAAGCGCGGCAGCGCAGGCCACCACCGGTTCGCCGCGAACGTCACCAGGTAGCCGGCCAGGGTAGCGGCAGTGAACAGGCCCAACGCCGCACCGGCGCGCGCGAATGCGGCGCCTCCGAGAGCGAGCACCGCAATTCCAAGCATTCGCGGAATGTGCTCGGCGAAGAACTCGTACCAGTTTCCGTCCTGGGGATCAGGATCACCGGCGAACCGGAGCTGGACGAGCTTGCGGCCGCAATACCACACTGTCTGCGCCGCGAAAGTCAGCGCGAGGAGTGCGCCGATTATTCGCCTTGTTGGACTATCGCCCTCGACAACGCGCTGGAGTATGTCCTGCCCCTGTGCAATCAGAAGCAGAGGAAGCGATCCCAGCACCACGGCGATTACGCTGAAGCGGAGTCTCCGCAGAACTGTGCCCCGCGAGCAGCTCAACAGCTCTCCGAGTATCGCCAGCGCGGACATCAGAACGAGTGCCCACTTGATCGCGGCGCCGAGCGATCCGATGCAGACCAGACCGGCGATGAAGAGAGAGTCGGCGGTCCAGCCGCGACCCAACAGCGTTGCACCGAGCCAGAGCGGAACGTTCTCGAAAAAAATGTCGACCGCACCGGCCGCAAGCGGTCCGAGTACGAAGAGATGATTACGGAACGGGAGCGGAACGCCCGTTGGCGATCCATCCGCGTTGAACCGGCGCTGTCGCTCCATCCATAGGAACACCGCGCACAGCCCGAGTGCGTAAGCGATTGGGAAGAGGACGTCCAGCGTGAGGAAGTTCCACTGAACGAAGGCGCGGCACTCGTCGCTTCGTATCAGTCCCAGCAGTGTGCTGAAGCGGTGTGCTGAGAACGTGAGCTCGATGTCAATGATTCGAACCGGGAGCTCGCCGCACTTCCGTTGCTCAAGCCATCCCATCGCGGCGACGACAATTGCGTTGAGGATCGCGAGAATCCCGACGACGCCGAGAGGACCGATGCGGCGCGCGAAGGAATCGAACCGGGACCGTGCGATGTTGGCCAGCTTGATGACCCAGTCCATGTCGGCCGACCCCGCGAGGTAGTGTATTTGCTGCCCCCCCTATTTCCTCACACTCGGGGGCGTTCCGCAATGCCTGTTTCGTTTACAGGACTCGTGAGTCCGCCGTTCTAAGACGCGAGTATCAGAAGCATTGCGACGAGCCCCGGAACGGCCTGCACGAAAAGAATCTTTCGGCTCTCCTGAGTCTCGGGGATTTGTTCGCTCACGATAGTGACGCCCATCAATCTCGTCCCGGGAATTGGTATCCGTGAGAGGCGGCAATGCGCAAAGCGGCCCGCTCATCCGCGAAGCATATTTGGGGTGCGGTTGAAACTGGACACCATTCTGGAATGGAGAGCACTTGAGACGTTCGAGCCCGATTGTCACTACCGCCCTATTGATCCTGGCTTCAGCATTTCCACTTGTTGCCCAGCAGGATCCGACGCTCTCACCGCCGGTCGCAGCTCGTGAGGCGCATGAGACTTCGATTCATGGCTACAAGCTGAGCGATGACTATTTCTGGCTGCGGCAGAAGACCAACCCCGCAGTCCGCGCATATCTGGATGCCGAGAATGCGTATACGGCCGCCATGATGAAGCATACCGAGGCGCTACAGCAGAGTCTGTATGATGAGATCACCGGGCACGTCAAACAGACCGACTTGAGCGTTCCCTATCGTCGTGGCGCTTATCTGTATTACTCGAAGACCGAAACCGGGAAGCAGTACCCCATATATGTCCGGAAGCCCGTAAAGGGTGGTCCCGAGCAGGTGCTTCTCGACCAGAACGAGATGGCCAAGGGACAAGGCTACTACTCCATTGGCGCTCGCGTGGTGAGCGATGACGACTCACTCCTCGCGTTTACTTTCGATAGCACCGGATACCGCCAGTACACGCTGCGCATCAAGAATCTTCGTACTGGACAGATGCTTCCCGACCGGGTTCCTCGTGTCGGAAGCGTCGTATGGTCCACCGATGGGCGCACGCTGTTCCTGACGACAGAGGATTCGATTACCAAGCGGTCGGATAAGTTCTGGCGCCATCCCGTCGGCGGCGCGACGATGAATCTGCTATTCGATGAGAAGGACGAGCTTTTCGACATCGGGGCTAATCGGTCCCTCGACAGGAAGATGATATTCCTTCAGAGCGCGGCGAAGACGTCATCCGAGATTCAGTACCTTCCTGCGGATAAGCCGTCAGCCGCGCTCACCGTGATGCTGCCGCGGGAGAACGGGCATGAGTACGATGCCGACTACGATGGTGGCCGTTTCTACATCCGGACGAACAAGGGCGCGAAGAACTTCCGTGTGGTGAGCGCGCCGGTCGCCGCGCCCGCGAAGTGGACCGAGGTCGTCGCCGGCAAACCCGACGTCAAGATTGCCGGCATGGAATTCTACCGCGATCATATCGTACTCTCCGAGCGCGAAGGCGGTCTTCCGTACCTGCGCATCATAGACAAGAAGACCGGGGCTTCGTACCGCATCGCGACACCAGAGCCTGCCTACTCCATGGCCATCGGCGCGAATGCCGAGTACGACACTCGTGTGATCCAGTATGTCTACAACTCGCTGGTCACTCCGTCCTCGACGTTCGAGTACGACATGTCGCGGAAAACCCGGAAGCTTCTCAAGCAGCAGGAGGTGCCGGGATACAGTGCGTCGGGCTACGAGTCGCGCCGCATCTGGGCCACGGCACGTGATGGAACGAAGGTGCCGATGGCTCTTGTGTACAAGAAGGGAACGAAGATGGATGGCTCCGCGCCAATGCTTCTCTATGCGTACGGATCCTATGGTTCCTCGCAGGATGCTGGCTTTTCATCGAACCGTCTCTCTTTGCTCGATCGCGGGTTCATCTGGGCCCTGGCGAACATCCGCGGCGGCGGTGAGCTGGGCGAGGAGTGGCGCGAAGCCGGACGCATGATGAACAAGATGAACACGTTCACCGATTTCATCGACGTAGGTGAATACCTCGTGAAGAATAAATACACGTCGAGTGACCGGTTGATGATTCAGGGAGGTTCGGCTGGCGGGTTGTTGATGGGCGCCGTAGTGAACATGAAGCCCGACCTTTTCAAGGCAGCGATTGCGGCCGTCCCGTTCGTCGACGTCATGAACACGATGCTCGACGCTTCCCTGCCCCTTACGACAAGCGAATACACCGAGTGGGGCAACCCGAACGAGAAACCGGCGTTCGATTACATGATGAAGTATTCGCCGTACGATAACGTCAAGGCGCAGTGGTATCCCAACATGCTGGTCGAAGTGTCGCTCAACGACAGCCAGGTGCCTTACTGGGAAGGAGCGAAGTTCGTGGCGAAACTGCGCGCCATGAAACAAGGTGACAACGTCTTACTCCTGAAGGCGAACATGGGTGCGGGACATGGCGGAGCATCGGGACGATATGACCGCTACCGGGAGATTGCCTTCGAGTACGCGTTCTTACTCAGTCAGGCGCCTTTCGTATCATCTAAAACTCCGGGCCCGATGCTCTAACCTCTTCACATCCAACTCCTTAAACCTCTTTCCCACCACATTCAGCACGTTCCCGTCTTTCTCGAATCTCCCCTGCACTACCACGAACGTCGCGAACTTAACGACCTCGCTGTTCTCTTCCACGAGGAAGCTCGGCACGACAACGTTGATGAACCCCCACTCATCCTCCAACAACAAAAAGATCGTCCCGTTGGCAGAAGCAGGCCGCTGACGAATCGTCACCAGACCCGCTACAACGATCGGCTCTCCGCCACGCAAATCACGTAAGCCGCGACTGTCCACAACGCCCGCCCGCCGTAGCCGCTCACGCATGTGCTGCATGGGATGCCCATTGATACTGACTCCCGTGGCGAAGTAGTCCAGATAAATAAGCTCGGTGGCTGACAATGCCCTTGGGCTGTGCATCTCTCGAGTGGCTGGAGCCAGAGGCAATGAGTCACCACACGCCCGCAACGCCTCCCACGCAGCCCGCCGCCGATCGGGCTCCCACGCCGCGAACGCACCAGCCCGCGCGAGATGCAGTGCATCCGCACGCCTGAGCTTCGCGCGCAGCACTACGTCTTCTATAGAAGTGAAAGGGCGGTCAGGGAAACGAGTGAGCCGCAACACATCCAACGTCTTCTCACCAAGGCCTCGGATATGCCGCCAGCCGACACGCAAAGCCGGCCCACCAGGATCGAGATACGAATCGGACATCACGCTCTCCATCCGCTCCGTCTCGTTCGTACGATCCACTCCCTCACGATCCAACGGCTCGATCGTACACTCCCACTCACCATCACGCATGCACGGGGGCCGCACCACAACGCCGTGCCGACGCGCATCGTGTATCAGAGTGGACGGCGGATAGAACCCCATCGGCCACGAGTTCAACAGCGCAGCAAAGAATTCCGCCGGATAATGCGCCTTGAGCCATGCGGTCGCATACGCGATCAGCGCAAAGCTCCACGCATGCGACTCCGGAAATCCATAATTCGCGAAGCTCTTTAGATCTTCGACGATTCCCGTTGCCACCGATTCGGACACTCCACGCTCCATCATCCGATCTCGCAACCGTCCGAGGGTCTCCATCAGCCGCCCGATCTTCCTCACATGACCCATCGTCCGCCTCAGCTCATCCGCCTCGGCCGCAGTGTATCCGCCGAGCACCATCGCGATCGCCATTGCCTGCTCCTGGAAGATCGGAATCCCCTGCGTTCTCTTCAAAATCGGCTCGAGCAACGGATGTGGATACATCACGGGCTCGAGCCCGCGGCGGCGCGCGGTGTACGGATGAACGAACTTCGCCTGGATGGGACCGGGACGGATCAGCGCCACCTGCACCACGATGTCGTACAGCCTGTCCGGCAGCGTATGCAGTATTGACGCGATCTGCGCGCGACTCTCGATCTGGAACGTCCCTATGGTCTCGCCGCGACAGATGAGGTCGTACGTCTTCTTGTCGCCCGCGGGCAGCTTGTACATCTGCGGCCGCTCGCCGGTGCGCACCTCGATGTAGTCGAACGCGCGCCGCACGAGCGACATCGCGCCAAGTCCCAGGAAGTCGAACTTGGGCACACCCACGGCGTCGAGGTCGTCCTTGTCGAACTGCACGATGGTGCGGCCCATGGTCGTGTGCTCGATGGGCATATAGTCGCCGAGCGGCATGGACGAGAGCACGAATCCGCCGACGTGCGTCGCGCGAAGCCGCGGCAGATCCTCGAACGCGGCCATCGCAGCGAGCATCGTCTTTCCTCTTGCGTTCTCGGCGTCGAATCCGAACCGAGCGCCAAGCTCCGTTCGGATTCGCTCTGCGCCCTCTCGCGGTTCATCGTAGTGCATGCGTTTGGACATGTCATTGATCAACTCCATCGGATACCCAAACGCGCGCATCGAATCGCGCAGCGCGTTGGGACCGCGATACGTCTGCACGATGCACGCGATGGCGGAGTGCGATCTCTCGTAGTGATCGTACATGTAGTCGAGGACTTCCTCGCGCCGGTCGTGCTCGATGTCCACGTCTATGTCGGGCGCTTCGGTCTGACCGTCCACTCGCTTCTCCGACAGGAACCTCTCGAAGAGCAATCCATTCGCGACAGGATCCACCGCAGTGACGGCGAGACAGTAGGCGACAGCGGAGTTGGCAGCGCTCCCGCGACCCTGGCAGAGAATGTTCTGCGACCGCGCGAACCGCACGGCGTCCCACATCACGAGAAAGAATCCGGAGAAGCCGAGCGTGGCGATGACGCGGAGCTCGTGCTCGATCTGGTTCTTCTGGGCGTCGCTTAAGGCTTCGCCCCACCGCTCCCGCGCGCCCTCATACACTTTCTCGCGCAGGAATTGGGTGTCGCTCACACCCGGCGGATTGGGGAACTTAGGCAAGGGGGGCCTGAGCCAGCTCAGATCGAAATCGCATTCGCTCGCGATCCGCTCGCTCTCCTCGAGCCCCTCCTCTCTTCCCTTCCACCTCTCCGCCATCTCGATCGGCGAAAGGAGCCGCCACTCCCCGTTGGGATGCAGCAGCCCCCGCGACATCGCCTTATCTATAGTTGTGTCGTACCTGAGCGCGGTGAGGATGTCGTGCACGAGCCGGCTCGACTGGTCGGCATATCGCGGATCGTTCACAGCGACCCACGGAATGTTCTGCTTCCCCGCGAGATCTATCAGCGCCGAAGCGAGCGCCGCCTCGCATCCGCCGGTGTGATGGAGCTGCACTTCCACCGCGAGCCGGTTGCCGAACACCTCGCGCCACTCGCTCAGCATCCGTGATGCAGTGGAGTACTCGCACGCCTGGATCTTCGCACCGATGGGACCGGAAGCGGGGCCGGTCAAAGCGAAAATGCCAGTGCTCCGTTCCGCGACATCCTTCCAGCTCACGCGCGGCCGTCCGCGCTTGTCGGCGCTCTGCCCTTTCACCCATCCGCGAAGCGATCCGACTCTCGCTCGAGTCACCAAAGCGCCGATGTTCCGCATCCCTCCCACATTGCACGCGTAAAAAGCGGCCGGACGCCCATCCACATTCAGCTCGACACCCACGACCGGCTTCACACCCTGACGCCGGCACTCGAGTGCGAAACGCACGACACCGCCCAGATCGGCGGTGTCGCTTATACCTATAGTATGGTGCCCCAGCTCTGCCGCTCTCTTTACGAGAGCTTCAGGCGTGAGTGCCCCATTGTTGAATGAGAATGCGGTGTGGGCTCGGAGCTCGATGGGCATGGGGTCCCAATGCTAATACCGAACAAACCCCGAAGCAAGAAGGAAGCCCGAGCCGCCAGCGCCGCCCTCCGAACAGGCACGGCGCTTTCACTTTAACTGCCCTCTTTCTTCACCGGATAATGATCATGTCAGGATCGATGATCACAGTGTCCGACGTCAAATTGTCGCGCACACAGATCGCGGTTACCGCGTATTGGTACTTCCTGCCGGCTTGAGTAGGATCCAGCGCCTGCGCCCCGGCTGGCTTCGCCTTGCTGCCCTTGTATGGGGTCTTTCTCTTGAACGGCCAGGGTTTACCAGTCTTCGCCAGAACCTGCATATCCGTAACGTTCGATGCGGCATCCAGTCTCCAATTGATCGAGTCACCGGGCCTGAGGCTGATAGACCAGGGAGTAAGGGAGAACGAGACACCGCGCCCCGCGAGGCAGTCTACTCTGGTGTCCACGTTAACAGTCTGGTAGCTGCCTTGTGCGTCAGCGGATCTTTTCGTTTCCACGACGGCGAAAACGAGAACAGCACCGCAGGTGAGCAGAACCTTCGCGCGCATTTGTCACTCCGGAGGAGAGAGCGACAACAGTGCAAGCGGCCGGATTGGAACGCAAGGACCGAACAATCGAGAGGTGCGTACGGAGCAGGGCTTGGGCTGTAGGCCCCGTTCAGACCGAACAGTTCAGCGCAGCCAGCGCTGACTGCCACTCCTCCTCGCTGATCGCCTTGCGCGCGCGGAAATTGATTCCGAGCGTACCGAACTTCGCGGCACTCGATGCCTGTGGTGCATCGGCATAAACGTCCACTCGCGACACGATCTCGAAATTCACGAACCCGGCAGCGACGACCGTCGCTTGAAGCTCCGCTTCGACCAGAGCACCGGCAATTCAGCCCTTCCACAGGTCTATGTCACGCCTCGCACCATCCCCGACGTCCTTCTCAACGAGAATGTCACCGATCTGAAGCCGTCCGCCTGGCTTCAGCACACGCGCCATCTCCTGAAGTCCCGCCATCTTGTCGGGGAAAAGATTGAGCACACCGTTCGAGATGACGACGTCGGCCCACGCATCCGCCACGGGAAGCGACTCGGCCAGACCATGATGGAAACGAACATTGCGAAACCCGCTGGCCTCGGCGCTCTCTCGCGCCCGATCGAGCAAACGAAGCGATGCTCTCTTCGGGCACTCCCGCGAGCCATTCATCCTCGTATCCGAGGATACCCGCGAGCCGACGACCCGTGTGGAAGTGGAAGCCCTGCTCCGGATCCTCCGCCACCATCGCGTACTCGTTCTGAATGGCGCGCCGAAGTTCCTGAATGTCGAGCCCTTCTGGCGCGCGACTCGCGCGCACCACCCGAGCGCTAGCTGACTCTGTCATTGGCCTCCACGGCCGGACATTGACGCCGAACTACCTTCGTCCATTGTATCGAGCGTTTGAACAGCGTCAAGACCGGCGAGTCATCGCCCCACGACCGATCAGAATGTATCGGCTCTCCGTGTCGGAATTGTCTCCGCGCGGTTGTCAAACCCCGAGCTCGAGACCAATCTCCCCACACAGCGCCTGCAACCTCTCGACCACACCCGAGTCTCCGTCCTGGCTGTCGCCCGCGGCCCGGACCAGCGTCCAAAGCGCCCTCAACAGATCGACGAGATGCGCGCGCTCGCGGAGAACGACTTCGCGGCGGCTCTGCATTCGCCGCACGAGATCGAGCTGGTGTCGCACGAGCTCGCGCAGCTCTGCACGCTCGCGTGTGTCTCCAGTTCCGCCGGACTCGAGCGCATCAAGCTGGGAAACGAGGCGATTCGCCTCCCCCGGACCGGCGTCGCGGGAAAGTGTAGCAAGCTCACTGTCGCGCTGGTCAATTGCCTTCAGCAGGCGCTCCGCCGCAGTCGCAGTTCGCAAGCCAGAGTCTCCCGTGCTGGCCGGGAGGAGTTGAAGCACCTCGCGAATGGCACGCAGATAGTCCGAAGGCGCATCGCGGTCCGGTACGCGCACCTTTCCCGAAGCGGGGGCGAGCAAACGTGTCAACGCCGGTTCATTCCATCCCGACGAAGCCAGTGTCGGACCAAGAAGCAGGCGCAGCGACTGGTCGAACGCGAGCCCTATGCGCCGCGCCCAGGCAAATCCCGACATGACAGCCAGCGAGCCGGCAATGAAGATCGCCCACTCCGCGACCTCGACCCACGATTCGTAAATCACCCCAGCGCCTGAAGAAATCCGTCCTCGCAGCAGAATGAGCAGAAGAAGTGCTGGACAGGATGCGATAAGGAGAACTCTCACTCCTTTGGCGATCCATGGCAGGCGGTCCCAGAGATCCGATGGCCGGCGAAGCGCGCGCGGCCACCACATGCCCCACCACTCGGGCGGCCACAATGCGATCCGCGCGAGGTCGAGGAATCTCATCGCGCGTCCCGCTCCATTCCACAGATGCAGGACGAGTCCGATCGGGACGATCAAGGCGACGAGAATCAGCAGCGCCCGCTCGCTGCCGGACCGCTCCGTGAGAAGCGCGAAGCCGGCCCATCCGGCCGCCCAGAGAAAAGCGTACGGACCGAAGCTCGGCAGATCACGAACTGCGTCCGGCAGGCGTTCGGCCGCAACGATGCTCTCGAGCGCTTCTCTCAGCGATCGCGCGTTCGCCCAGCGGTCCGCTCTGTCGCGAGCCATGCACTTGCGGACAACGGACGACAAGTCCGGCGGAATCGAAGAGACGAGCGCATCCACCGGCGTCGGATCTTCGACAAGTCGCCGGTAGATTGTCGCTGCGGCGGTCTCACTGCGGAACGGCTCGCGTCCCGTCAGCATCACATAGGCAACCGCTCCCAGAGAGTAGATGTCGCTCCGCTCGTCAATGTCCGGAGCACCGGTCACCTGCTCGGGCGACATGTAATCCGGCGTGCCCAATATGGCCCCTGTAGCCGTGAGGCTCTCGGCCGCACCCGGCATCTTCGAGATCCCGAAATCCGCGAGGATCGCGTGGCCGCTTTCGCTGTCGAGAAGGATGTTCGCGGGCTTGATGTCCCGGTGAATCACACCGTTCCGGTGCGCGCACTCCAGAGCGTCGGCCATCTCGCTGAAGATTCGATGCGCTTCAGTCCACGGCAGGAGACCCTCGCGTCGAATTCTCTCCCCGAGAGTTTCCCCGCGCACGTACGTCATCACGAAATACCAGAGGTTGTCTATCTCACCGAAGCTGTGCAGCCCGAGAATGCCGGGGTGAGAGAGCCGCGCCGCTATCCGGGCCTCCCGTCGAAAGCGCTCCCGATGGCCTTCGGCAACCGCGAGGTCGGGACGGAGGACCTTGATCGCGACGAACCGCTCGAGCGCCCGCTCTCTCGCCAGATACACGCACCCCATTCCACCACTTCCGAGAGGGCGGATGATCTCATACTGGTGCGCCAGCACACTCTCCAGAAGGCTTCGCAATGTCGCATCCTGCTCTGCGACCAGAGATCCCGCCGCCGAGGCGATGGCTGCCCGCGCTTCCGGCAGACTGTCGGCCGCGTCAGCGGCCGCGAGAAGAGACTCCACTTCCAGGCGAAGCTCCGCATCGTTCCCGCACGCGGAATGGAGCAGTTCCGTCCGTTCAGCTCCGGGCGCCTCCATCGCGAGAGCGACGATCGATTTGATCCGCTGCCAGCGCTCCAGACTCACGTGTCGCTCAGTTCCCGCCGGAGCCAGGCGCGCGCAACTGCCCACTCGCGTTTGACAGTAGCCGGAGAAATCCCGAGCGCCTCGGCCGTCTCATCGATGTTGAGACCCGTGAAATAGCGAAGCTCCACGACCCGCGCCTGGCCGGGGTCGAGCGTCGCAAGCTTCTCGAGCGCTTCGTGCAGCGCGAGTATGTCCACAGCGCTCGACGACGCGGATGCTTGCGACGCGTCGTGCACATCATCGAGCGTGATCGCGCGCGCTCCGCCGCCGCGTTTCTCGGAGCAGCGAGCCCGTGCGTGATCTACGAGGACCCGACGCATCACCTGCGCGGCCACGCCGAAGAACTGTGCGCGGTTCTGCCACCCGGCACGGCTCTGGTCCACCAGTCGGAGATAGACCTCGTTTACAAGCGCAGTCGGCTGAAGGGTGTGCCCCACTGCCTCTCCGCGCATTGCGCGTGCGGCCGCCCGATGCAGCTCGTCGTAAACGAGAGGCAGGAGCTGATCGGCGGCTGAGCTGTCCCCATTCCTCCATGCCGTCAGGAGTTGGGTCACATCCGAGCGCGCAGTCTGAGAAAATGGCGGCAGGGTCCCTCCTCCCCGAAGCCGACGATACGACCGCCCGGGAGTGGAGTCAACACATCTGTGCTACTGAGCTGATTTCCCCCCCCTTCCCGCGTTACTCCCTGGACCCAAAAAGGGGAGCGGATGATGAGCTGGGACGCAATCGTGATCGGCAGCGGCTTCGGCGGCGCGTTATCTGCGCTTCCGCTCGTGCAGGCTGGCCAGCGCGTTCTGATGATCGAGCGCGGCGGCTGGGTGGGACGCGGGCCGGACAACTGGGGAAAATCCGGAGCGGGACTGCTTACACCGCACCACACGAGCGACGCCGCGTTTCGGGTCTCGGGAGCCCACAGAAATTATCGCGCCAGCGCATGGAACTGCGTCGGAGGCCAGTCGGTCTTCTACGGAGCTGCTTCGTACCGTTTCCGCGAGAGTGATTTCCAGCACAACACGGACGTCGTCGGGGATTCCGGCGCGGAGTGGCCGTTCCGGTACGAAGTTCTCGAGCCTTTTTATGCTCGCGCCGAAATGCTGCTTGGCGTTGGGGGGCAGGCCGGATGCGAGCCTGGCGAGCCGAAGCGCAGCACTCCCTTCCCTCAGCCACCACCGCCGCTGTCCCGTTCAGCCCGCCGCATCGCCGAGGCCGCAACGCGCCTGGGGTTCACTCCATCGCGGATTCCCCTCGCCATCTCGTACGCCGCGAGCGGCAACCGCCGCGGATGCACGATGTGCGGCACGTGCGACGGCTATGCCTGCGCGGCAGAGTCGAAGAACGACCTCGCAACGGGAGTCATTCCCGACCTGCTGCGCCAAGGCATGACCCTCCGTGCCAACACGGTCTGTGTTCGACTGACGGCGCAGACTGGACGCGTGACCGGGGTGGAATGCGTCAACCGTGTCACGGGCGAGCGAGAGACGTTCCGTGCAAGGAGGGTGCTGCTGGCGGCCGGAACGCTCGCCACACCGCATCTCCTGCTTGCGTCGGATCTGGCGCGCGTCAATCCTGCCGCCGACGCCGTCGGCCGATATCTCACCCGGCATCGCAACGCGGTTGTGCTCGGCGCCTTCGCGCGCCGGCCCAATCCGACTGCGGAGTTCGATAAGCAGATCGCGATACTCGATCTGTACGAGAGCGCGGGAAGCATCCAGCAGCTCACGCCTCCGACGGGTCTCGTGAAGGCATACCTGCCGCCCGCGTTGCGTACTCCCGCAGCAATATTCACCTCGCACGCGCTCGGCCTTCTCGTCATCGCCGAGGACCAGCCGCGCGCGAACAACGCAGTATCGGTCGACTGGGGTTCCATCGACCGCTACGGTCTTCCCGGGCTTCGTGTTCGGCATGCCTACAGCGAGCGGGATGAGCGGCTCGCGGGAACCCTCGTCGAGCAGGCTCGGGCCGTGCTCCGCGAGGCCGGCGCATTATTCACGATCGTGCATGGCATCCGGACATTCTCCCACGCGCTCGGAACCGTGCGCATGGGCGATGATTCGCGCGCTTCGCCGCTCGATGTGTGGGGACGCTACCGCGGTCTCGACAACCTGTTCGTGGTGGATGGAAGCGCTCTCCCGAGATCGGCCGGCCTCAATCCCAGCTTGACGATAGCCGCCAACGCGTTGCGCGTCGGCTCGCATCTGGCGGGCACCGCGGTTTCCCAATCCGGCGGGGCGGTGCGTGCACGCCGCATTCAGCGTTACCTCCCAACCATGAGCATACGATGACTCACATTCCTTTCGCTTCACTCGCCATCGCCGGCGCGGTCGGCCTCATGTCCGGCTGCCATACTTCCATCTGGGGGATGTACAAGGACGCGCTTCATGAAGGCTTCGGACTCGGCACCTTCGCACGGAGCATCGCAATCGGAGGCGTCGTCGCAGTCGTGATCCAGGCGACGCTCCGCCTGCCTCTGCCCGCTCCGCATGCGCTCTTTCTCCTTTTCGGCCTCGCCTATGCCGCAGAGCGTGGAATAGTGGAGGTATGGAAGACCTTCATACGCGAGGAGGATCAGTCCAAGTATTTCATCCCTATGCAGTTCAGCATCCGCGGCGTTCCCGTAGCCAGCAGAGGGACGCGCCTCGCGGCAGGCGCCGCCTACATCGCCGCCGTCGTGCTCAGCCTCGCGGTCGTGGCGAGCCTGGATGACAGCGGCGCGACGTTCAGCCACGTGACGCGTGCGGCGCTCGCGGGACTCGTCGTCGGGATGCTGCTCGCTGTGGGCGGAGCATGGAAGGATGCTCCCAAGGAAGGCTTCGATATCGTGAAGTTCTTCCGCAGTCCCGTGTTGACAGTGCTGTACGCCTGCCTGATGGCACAGCTCACTACCGACTATTTGCTTATCGCGGTGGCCGCGATCGGATACGAGCGCGCGACGGCCGAGACGTACAAGACATTCTTCTTTCCTTCAAAGCCGCGCGGAAAGTTCAGCGGCAAGCCTGTTCTGTATCCCGGGCTGCTTCGGCAGCGGCGGTATTTCGTTCCCGTGTACGTGGCGATCTCTGTGAGCGTGATGGCCTGCGCTGCGGCGGCACTGTGACGCGCGCCAGGCAGTTGAGCGTGCTGCTGCTGGGATGTGGAGCGGCTGCGAAAATGCACAGCCGCGTTTTGCGCCGTATTGGAGGCGTAGTCCTGTCATACGCCAGTCGGGACGGAGGGCGCGCGGCCGCACTGTGCGGGATGTTCGATGGCCGCCGGGCGTTCGGATCGTACGAGGGCGCTCTGAGCGATGACTCTGTGGATGTCGTGCTCGTTGCGACACCGACGGTCTCGCATCGCGACCTCGCACTTGTCGCTCTCGAGGCCGGCCGGCACGTCATCGTCGAGAAGCCCGCTTTCATGTCGGCACGGGACGCTGACATCGTTCGTGATTCAGCGTCCGCGGCGGGAAAGAGAGTGATGGTGGCCGAGAACTACTTCTACAAGCCGATCGCAGGTTACCTGCGGCGAGTGATCCGCTCCGGAGAGCTCGGCGAGATCAGATTCGTCACACTGGATGCAACCAAATGGCAGAAGGTGGCCGGATGGCGCGCAGATCCCGCCCTCAGCGGCGGCGGCGCGTTGTTCGAGGGTGGTGTGCACTGGATAAGCTTCGCGTCGAACATCGGTCTTGACGTCGTCGGTATAGAGGCGATACGGACTGGCGGTGCACCCGGCTGCGACCGCAGCTCACTCGTGGTTCTCCGCTACGCCGGCGGCGCCGTGGGAACGCTCGTGCACTCGTGGGAGATCGCTGCCCCGCTCGGACATCTTCGCCGCTCAAAGGTTCAGGGGACCGGCGGTTCGGTGACATTCGAGTCGAACGGACTCGCGCGATTTACGTCGGGGCGAAGTCCGTCGCTTGGCCTCCCCGCACTGCGCGATCCATTCGGATACCGCGCGATGATGAAAGATTTTCTCGGAGCGGTGCGGGATGACCGGGAGCCACAGTTCACCCTGTCAATGGCGCGCCGCGATCTCGACCTGCTCGAGCAGGCGGAGCGCTCGATGGATGGTGCATGCGAGTGGCGCCGCCAGAGCACTGTTCAGTTCGCCACGGCCACCGCGGATTAGCTCAGGCAGCCGGTGGCACTTCGGTCAGCAGCGCCGCAAATCGCGGATCATCTCTCACCGAGTCCAGATCCGGGTCGGTCATCAGCCAGTCACGGTTCCGCATCCCCAGCTCCGCCGCCGAGTCGAGAGTGCGCTCGTGCGCCCACCGGTTGTACTCGTAGAGGTCCAGCAGCTCAGCAATCGTCACTCGGCGTCTCCGTTGCGCGGTCCCAGATGCACGACTACCGGTCTGGGGCCGGCGTCGCTCATCAGCGTCGCCAGCCACCGCGACTCGTCGAAGCTTTCGAAAAAGAACTTCAATGCAATCGAAAGCGGCACCGCCAGCAACGCCCCGAGAGGACCGAGAACCCATCCCCAGAAGAACAGCGACACCACCACCACGATCGGCGCCAGGTCCAGTGTATGTCCTACGAATCTTGGCTTGATAACGTTGTCCACGAGGGTATTCACCACCACGTAGCTGGCGATCACGGCGATGGAGCGCCCGAAACCGTACTGCACCAGCGCCAGCAGCGCTGGCGGCGTGAGGGCGATCGCGAATCCGATGTTGGGCACGAAGCTCAGCAGGAACGACATGACTCCCCACAGAATCGCGTAGTCAACGCCGAGCGCGAGTAACAGGATGGTATTGATCACCGCGACGATCAGTCCGAACATCGCGTTGAGACTGACATAACTGCGGATATTCTCGCCGAAGTGCGCGAATCGCTCCAGCGCCTGGGGCGACGACGACAGCGCGGACCTCAGCTTCTCCGGATACCGCACGGCCTCGAGCATCATGAACGCCATCAGCAGCACGAGGAGAATGAGAGTTCCCGCAGTCTGGGTGAGATTCCGGATCAGCCGGAGCGCGTATCCGACGATGCTGCTCGGCCGCAGTACCTCGCCGGAGAAAAGACGCGAGCTTTCAATCGGCAGATCCGACAGCTTGTCGCGGATCAACTGCTGGATCGCCTCGATGCGCGGCTGATATCCCGGCAGGTTGTCCTGGAGCTGCACCAGCGACGACCACACCAGCGCGACGAACAGCGCCAGCACGATCACGCCGAGCAGAATGCCGGTGAGCGCGGCCGCGCTGGGGTGCCATCCGCGCTTGCGCAGCCACTCCGAGCCCGGGCTCCAGGCGATCGTGATGACGAGGGCGAGAAGCACGGGCCCGATGATCGGCGCGGCAGCGCGCATTCCCGCGAGTACCACGACCGCGCTTGCCGCAGTGAGAAGAAGGCGGCTAAGTGATGAGGACTTGCTTGTCGAATACGGCACTCGTGAAGCCCGCCCAGTGATCTGTGTCCGGCTAATCTAGGTCACTGACTGGAGTGTTGTCACGCTCCGCATCAGTGCTTCGACGACCGCAGGATCGAAATGCGCCCCGGTGATGAGCTCGCCTACCGCCGTCATCAGGGATCGCCTCGAGGACCCGCTATCCGTTCCGCCTGAGAATCCGCGTCGCGACGTTGCGCACCTCCTCGTCGTCCTGGACGACCAGAATTGTCTCTTTGCCCACGCGGCGGTTGCGCCGCGGAGTCATCCGTTCCTTCGCCTTCTCTAGCTTCCTCCGCGCGGGGAATATATACCTTGAACGTCGTTCCCCGCTCCGGCTCGCTGTCCACCCGGACGAATCCGCCCGACTGCTTGATGATTCCGTAAACGCTGGCGAGGCCGAGCCCCGTGCCCTTCCCCTTTTCCTTGGTCGTGAAGAACGGCTCGAACAGCCGCTCCCTCACTTCCTTGCTCATTCCCGCGCCCGTGTCCGTGACCGCAAGCATGACGTATGGTCCAGGTGTGGTATAGGCGTGAGAGCTGGCGTACTCTTCGTCAATCTCGACGTTCGACGTCTCGAGAATGAGCTGCCCGCCGTCGGGCATCGCGTCGCGCGCATTGAGAACGAAATTCATGATGACGCGCTCGAGCTCCGCCGGATCGGCGGTCACCATCCACAAATCGCGCGCCAGTCGGATGTTGATGCGCACGCTTTCGAACAGCAGCCGCTTCAGCATGTTGCGCATGCCATCCACGGTGGCATTCAGATTCACCAGCCGCGGCTGAAGCACCTGTTGTTGCCTGCTGAACGCAAGAAGCTGCCTGGTCAACGCCGAGGCGCGGTCCGCCGCGCGCGTGATCTCGAGCAGATCGTCGCTCTGCTGGCTTCCCGGCTCGGCATCGGCGAGCAGCAGCTCGCTGTAGCTCTTGATCGCCGTCAGTATGTTGTTGAAGTCGTGCGCCACTCCGCCGGCCAGGCGCCCTACCGCTTCCATCTTCCGCGCCTGAAGCAGCTGCTCCTCGAGCTGGCGGTACTGCGTCGTCTCGAGGATCACCGAGCCCACTCCGGTGCTCCCGCGGGAAAGCTCTACCGGAAAGAAGCTCGCGAGATAATGCCGCTCGCGCATCGGATCCACCAGATTCGTGCTGGCGATCGGAATGTTCGGGACCGCTTCGCCCGTGGCGAGGACGCGGCGCAGGATCGGCTCGATAGCGTCCACGAAATCGGAGGGCATCACCTCTTCCAGCGTCTTCCCGACATGCGACGCGGCGGGCAGCCCGCTCATCGCCGCGCCCGCCTCGTTGATGCGCACGAAACGCATGCTCCGGTCGTGCAGCGCGAAGCCGACGGGTGAGCTGTTGAGGCAGAAATCCAGCAGCGACTGGGCTTCCTCGTGTTCTGACTTCGCGCTGTCGGCGATCGCCCGTGTCGCTTCGAGCTGCTTCGCCTGTCGAAGCGTGCGCCGGCTGAGCCATGCCAGGATCCCCAGCAGCGACAGTATCTCGAGAAGAGCGGCTACGCTCCGCTGATTGACCCAGTAGACCAGCGTGACTGTCAGTCCGATGGAAATCAAAGCGAGCGCGCCGAGCCAGAAGGCGCGGCGCAGCTGGGGGAGCATATTTCCCCGCCGGACCGGCGGATCGGTTGATGACAATTGCATCCTGTCGGGCCGCGAACGGCCCGGGTTGAAGTACGGGCTTGCAATACTCAAGAGAATCGGGGACCCGGCAATGCCACTTCTCTATCATGAAAGTGCATTTCTCTATCAAACCCCCACTGAATCGAGGGTTAACGTCGGGAACCACTCGCGAAACGGGCGGCTGCACCCATATTTGCAGGCGTTTTCCCTGACACCAAACCGACGAACAATACGATGCCATTTGGCTTGCTCCTGATCGGCCTGGCTGCGCTGCTTCTCAGTGGCTGCAGGGAATCCACCCGGGGAACCGGACACTCCGATACCGGCGGAACGATCGTGATCGCGACGAGCTCCGAGCCGGACGCGCTCTTCCCTCCAGCGGCGATGAGCATGGAAGCGCGTCAGGCGACGGAGCTCATCTATGAGTATCTGGCCGACGTCGGTGTCTCGATGAACACCATCGGCGACCGTGGCTTCGTTCCGGAGCTTGCTTCTCGATGGACTTGGGCGAACGACTCCATGTCCATCGCGTTCACCATTCATCAGAACGCGAAGTGGCAGGACGGCCGCCGCGTCTCCGCGGACGACGTCGCGTTCACATACGGCATCTACAGCGACTCGACGTTCGCGTTCGCCGGAGCGGAAGACCTTGCGGACATAGACTCCGTGACAGTCCGCGACTCGGCCACCGCGGTCTTCTGGTTCGCGAAGCGCACTCCGCACCAGTTCTTCGATGCGGCGGCGCGAATGCTGATCCTGCCGCGCCACATACTCGGCGCGATCCCGCGCGATTCGCTGCGCACGGTCACGGCGCGCATGACTCCGGTTGGCAGCGGACGCTTCCGGCTCGGCGGATGGAACAGAGGCACGTCATTCGAGCTGGATGCGGTCGCCGATCACTACCGTGGTCGCGCAAATCCGGACCGCATCATCTGGACGATCGCGCCGGAATACCAGACCGCGGTCACGCGTCTGCTCGGCGGCCAGGCAGACGTATTCGCGGCACTCCGCCCCGAGACTATCGCCGAGCTCGGGGGCAAGAGCAGGTTCAACGTCGTGTCGCTGCCGGGAATGGACTACGTGTTCATGCAGCTCAACCTGCGCGACGCATCCGGACGCGACGCGCCGCATCCGTTGTTCGCATCGCGCGACCTCCGGCGCGCCCTCACGATGGCCGTGGATCGCCGGGCGATGGTAAAGAATCTTTTCGACACTCTGGCGACCGTCAGCATCGGACCGGCGGTCCGCGCATTCCCGACGACCGACACAACTCTCGCGCAGATCCCGTTCGATCCCGCCGCCGCCGGTCGCCTGCTCGATTCACTCGGATGGCGGCGCCCGGCCAACGGCGGCATCCGGATGCGCGACGGAAGACGGCTCGCATTCACCGTGATCGTGCCCTCGTCAAGCATGTCGCGAACGCGCCTCGCCGTGCTGATGCAGGAGCAGCTTCGGCAGGTGGGCGCCGAGATGAACATTGACCAGATGGATTACGCCGCGTTCTCGGACCTGCTCAGTGGCCGGCGCTTCGACGCTGCGCTCGCCGCGTGGCATCTGGGATCGAGTCCCGCCGCCGTCCGGGATACCTGGACCAGCGCCGCCGCGAAAAAGGGAGGGCTCAACTACGGCGGCTATCGCAATCCGGCCTTCGACAACCTGGTGGACAGCGCGCTTGAAGCGGACCGGATCGCCGACACGCGGCGCTACTTCAAGCAGGCGAATCAGATGATCGTGGATGATGCCCCCGCGATCTGGCTGTACGAGCCACGGACCGTCCTGGCGATCGAAAAACGCGTCCGCATCACGCCGATGCGCCCCAATGCCTGGTGGCTGGACATCGCAAACTGGATGATCCCGGCCGCTGAGAGAATCCCGCGTGACAGGTCCCAGGCCGCCGGTCAGAGCTCAAGGAAGCCTTGAACCGAGGTTGGGTTAAGGCCTCTGTTGATAGGTTTTCGGCACATTTCTGAATAAAAAAGGGTGTTCATGATAGAAAAACGGCATTTCCTACGCGCTGCCGATGCCCCAGTTTACGGGTCGTCAAACTCCTATTCATCAATTCATGGCCCGTCATCAAGCCTATTTCGACACACTCGCCGCGGACGAGCAGGACTCCGTTTCGTGGGCTTCGGCTCTCGCCGGGCTCGCGGTGCTCCGCCTCGTGGATGCCGTCCGAATGGATGCCGATCTGATCCGGACAGACTGGACCGGTGTGTGTGCCGTCGTGGATGCAGTGACGGCTCTGGGCGAGGGAAACCGGATGCGGCGACCTCTCATGAAGGTGATGGACCAGCTCCGGGACGACCACCAGGACTGGGGCGCCATCGGCAAGCATGTCTTCGACTACGGGCGGACGCTCGATCTCGAGGGCAACTGGGGCCTCGCGGTGGACGTGTTCGGAATGGTGGCCGACATCGCGCGTGCAGCGCGCAAGCCGGAGCTCGCCATGCAGGCAACTACGGCACTCGGCGGAGCGGCCCGGCGGTCGGGCGACTGGGACCGGTCGGCGGACGGTTACGCCGAGGCGGCGCACATGGCCGACGCGCTTGGCGACAAGGCGTCCGGGCTGACCGTCCGGGTGGGGACGGCGAATACGCTGTTAGCGCGCGGCAATCTGCCCGCGTCGCAGTTGATCCTCGACGATGTCATCTCCGAATCGGCGAAGTCGGGGCTCGACGGCGTGGCGGCTCTTGCGCTTCACACGAGCGCTTCGATCGCGCACCTCAGGGGGAATTTTGCCGAGGCGGTGAGCATTGGTTACGAGGCGTTGAACAAGGCGACGAATCCATCGGCGAAGGACACAATCTTGTCGGACATCGCCGCCTCATTCATCGAGCTCGGCATGCATGACGCCGCGCGCGACGCCAACCTCGTGATATCGCTTACGTCACGCTATCAATGGGTTCGTTGGCAGGCGACGATCAACCTGATGGATCTCGCCGCGCGAGATGGCATGGAGGAAGCGTTCTTCGACTACGCCGACCAGCTCCGGTACGCTGCTCTGGATCCGCGACTGCGGTCCTACTTCCTGCTGTATTACGGACAGGGTTGCGTCCGGTGCGGGCGCGAGGAAGAGGGCCGCCACCAGATCGCCGAGGCGCAGCGGTTTGCGACCCGGCAGAAGATTCACCAGGTGGCGTTCGACGCGGAGAAAGTGCTCGCCAGTCTCGCCGGGGAGAGAAAGAGCAGGCCTGCCGAACCCGTTCAGCCGCGGTCCGATCCGGTTCCGGACGGCGCGTTGCAGGTTGCCGAGGCGCTGACCTACATTCGGAAAACCGCTCTCTCTTCTCCTCAGGCGGGCGACTGGATGTAGCGGGGTGAGCTAGTTGGTGCAGACCTGGCTGCCTCCGGTGACAGAGCAGACACCGTTCGTCTGGGGGCCGGTGACGTCGGCGCAGGCGGACGCGGCGGTGAGGAGGCCTGCAAGAAGGGCCAGGGCGAGCAATTTGCGAGCGGGCATTTTGGTACCTCTGGGTAGGGTGAGAGAGGGGGTTCGACGCAAATTTAGCCCCTTTTTTGTAACCGGAAATGCCGGTTTCATATCGTGAACTGCGCCTTCTATACAAAAAAGTGTCGGTTTTCTATCAAAAGGCCTCGCCCTTCCAGGTAAAGCACGCCAGATTCAGGCTGACCCGGAAAGGATTCTGTCTTGAGCATTGCGGTGTTTCTCCCGCCGCAGCTACTGGCGCATGTCAGGCATGTGTTCGCGAGCGAGCCTGATTTCATCGTCGCGAACTCGTGGGACAACCTCGATATCATAATTCGGCGGGATCCGGTCACTGTCGTGATCCTGGATCCGTCCGCCGATGGCGTGATGAATACCGACGCCGTTGCCGGCCTCCTCAACCGCTACCCGTCGCTTCCGCTCGTGGCGTACGTGATGCTGAGCCCGAAGTCGTTCGGCGCCATCGCGCAGCTTTCGCGGCGGGGGCTGGAGCACGTCGTGCTGCATCGGTTCGACGACTCGAGGGAGCGTCTGCAGCAGACCATTGCACGAGTAAAAACAAACCCGCCGACGAAGCGGTTTGTGGCGGCGCTCGCGCCGTCGTTGCGTCTCGTGCCGCTGCCGCTCGCCCGCGCCGTGCACGACATGTTCGACAAGCCGCACATCTACGGCAGCGTGCTGGACCTGGCGATGGTGGCGGGAGTTCCGGCGATTAGCGTGTACCGGCACTTCGACATCGCCCGCCTGGCGTCACCGAAGAAGATGCTCGTCGCGTCGAGACTGCTGCGCGGCGTGACGTATCTCCGCGATCCCGGGTATTCCGTGCGCGAAGTAGCGTTGAAGCTCGGCTACCGTCACCCGCGGATCTTCACCGCGCACGTCATCGAGGTATTCGAGATGACTCCGACGCGCCTCCGCACGCGACTGACCGAAGACGACGCGATGGCGTCGCTGATGCGATGGCTCGATTTTCAGGAGAGCCCCGGCGCTGCTGCCGGTCGGTGGGCGAGATGACGCATTAGTCCCACCACCCCTGGATGTACCACTCGCCGCCGGTCGCTTCGCGGTAGAGCCAGACCAGCGTCCCGTCTTCGGTGACGCATCTGAAGTACTCTCGCGCGAAGGGTTTCTCCCACTGCTCGCCGGAGACACGGTCGGGGCCGGCGGCGGATTCGATCATGATCCACGCGTCGTTGTCGCGATACTTCACCGGCACGTCATGATCGCGCCGCCGCGACGTCTTCACGATGATGCGGCGCGGCTCGGCGAAGAGCTGGAGCGTGAGCTGCGGATCGGCGCGCGTCTCCTTCACCATGTGCGCGCGCGCCGCGTGTGCGGGCTCCTGGATCTGCCAGCTCGTGCGCTTCTCCAGCAGCGGATGCATGCTGTTGAACGGAGTCACGATCACGGCTCCCTGGTCGTCGAGCAGCTGGGCCACCGTCTCTTCGGTCGCGCGGGCGGTGGCGAAGCCGCGATCGAAGATGTCGCCCTGCCGCTCCACTTCGCCGGTGACCGACTCGACGCGCAGCAGTATTCCGGTCACGCCGTCAGGAAGCTCGATGCGGTCGAGATGCGTGCGGATGAGCCGCATCCATGCCTTTCTGCTGGCCGTCGAGCGCGACGGGCGCACCGCGTGCTCGTACGCCGTGCGATTGGCGAGCGAGAAGACGAGCTTCATCTCGCGCGCGCAGAGACCCTGGCTGGCGAGCGCGGCCGACACGTTGTCCACGAGCGCGTTGATGACGAACACCAGCCGTTCGGGATCAGTGAGCGTGTAATCCACCCAATCCATCGAGGACTGTGGCAGCGTCCTCGGCATGGCGGCGAAGATGAGGCGCTTGTCGTCGGCCCGCGCCAGCCGCCACAGGTGCACTCCCTCCGCGCCGAACCTGACCTCGACCGACTCCTGCTCGAGACACGCAAGGTCGGCGCACCTCTCGATCCCGACCCCGTCGAAGAGATTCTGCAGGGGAGGCGAAGGAGCCAGGACGGAGATCGGATGCCGGGCGATGAACTCCCGGTCGGTCCCCGGCTGCACCATCGTCACGGCGCTGACATCCCCCCTCTCCCCACCCCTGAACCTGGCTGCGATCTCTGCCGAGACAGGGATGGCTGCTAGGCCAACTTGTGTATTGATGGCGCCAATATGCTCTAATACTGTGCGTATATCAGTGCATATCTGGTGGACTTCCAGGCTCTTCCCATCGGCCCAGATCTGTCCCTTCCCCGGATCCAGAGCCACCCGCGGCACTACCTTGAGAACCGCCGACGCCAGCCGGTCCATGGGTCTCGATACCCAGTCGGAGCTCCAGACGCAGATGTAAGTCATTACCCGTTGCCCGCTACCCGTTGCCCGCTACCCGTTGCCCGCTACCCGTTGCCCGCTACCCGTTGCCCGCTACCCGTTGCCCGCTACCCGTTGCCCGTTACGGCGATCGGGTAGACCCGGATCGAGCGCGGCCCGCAGATCGTGCTGCACTATCGGCACCCGGAACTCGGTGTGCCTGTTCCATCCCAGCGACTGTGCGCGGACCTTGACGCTCGCCGAGCATGCCTCGGCGGGGTCGCCAAAGGGCGTGCGGCGCCAGACGTAGCTGTGCGGCATGATCCGCGATACGAGGCGCACGCTGGCCATGGACGTGTGTGACGTCAGTGCGACAAACGCCGAGCCGCCTTCACGGGCGGCACGGGAGAGGCGGACCATCTCGGTGCCGGCGGGCTCGGATCCCGTGATCACGATGAGAGCGAATCCTCCGCATCTCAGCAGCTCCTCGGCGGCACGGAGCGAGTTCCGGCGATTGGCGGGCCGGACGAGCACCGCGCCCTCTTCCCAGAATTGACCGACGATCGTTCCGAGCCCGTCTATCCACGCCGATCGCTCGCCGCTCGCCGCGACGGTGAGGCAGGCGGCGCGGAGAATCGCCGTCGCCCCGCCCTGCGGTACCCACACCGACAATCGTCCCCGCGGCAGCCCCCCTCCCGGAAGAATCGCATCGAGTGGCTGAATGCCTGTCGCGACTGGCTCCGCCGTCCGATGCGTGACCGGAGTGGCATTGGGAAATCTCTGCTCGAGGAGTGAGCGAAGGTCGGGAACGACGGAAGCGGGAGACATGGGGGGGCCCTCCAGTGTACCCCGAACAAAACCCGAACACAAGCCCGGGCAGACGACGGTCTAGGGCTTGGAGTCTCCGGTTTTGCGGTCCGGCCAGAGTGGTGGGCTGTTCAGCCAACCGGCTTCGATGGCGGCAATCTGCGCGACGAGACCCTCGAATTCCTCCGAGGGCAGGTGCGAGCAGACTGGTTCGAGACGTTGGCGAATCTGTCCCTTCAGTACGACGAGGCGATCTTCAGCGTGGGACAGTTGTCCGTCACTCGTGTGTCATTGATCTGGCGCAACGCATGATTGAAGCCAAGCCGGCCGGCAGATTACCGGAATCGTCCTCCAGCACTCATTATTACGCTTCCATAAACCAAGCGATCAGACCCTTCCGCGCGCTGCATAAGGACCGTTACCCGTTGCCTGTTACCCGAAGCTCACAGCAACTGGCAACTGGCAACGGGCAACTGGCAACGGGTAACGGGTAACTGGCAACGGGTAACGGGTAACTGGTCCCTTCAGCTCCACCACACCTTCGCCGCCACCAGCACGAGGAAGATCGCGAACCCGCGCCGGAGCTGAACGGGCGAGAGCTGGTGTGCCAGTTTCGCGCCCAGCCACGCACCGACGAGCAATCCGAGGGCGACCCACAGCGCGGCACCGATGTTGAGGTGGCCACGTCTGTAGTATTCCCATGCGCCCAGCGCGCCAACGGGAAGTAGCAGCGCGGCGAGGGACGTACCCGTAGCGGTGATCGGGGCGAGACCGGCCAGCAGAATCAGCGCCGGCACGATTACCACTCCGCCGCCGATCCCGAAGATGCCGGAGAGTATGCCAGCGAGAAATCCAATGACGATGAAAACCAGTGGCACGCGCATCTCCTTTATCGTGTGGCGAGGTATTGTGACGACTGTAATATTTCCCTTCCCATCCAACATCGCGAGCCGAGGACGCAATGTCTGAGAAAGAGCGAGTCTTCAGAGGAAACCGCATCGGAATCATCGAGAATCCACTCTTCGATCCGGCCGCGACGACGTGAGATGGCGGATGCTCGCGCGCGCGGTCGCCGCGGTCCACATCGGCTACGTGCTGTTCGTGGTGCTCGGCAGTCTGCTCGTACTGCTCTGGCCGTCGCTCCTGTGGGTGCATCTCGCGGCGATCGCGTGGGCGGGCGCGACGATGATATTCGACCTCGGCTGTGCCCTCACCCCATGGGAGAAACGGTTCTGGAGACGCGGCGGGCGTGAGCCGTATGAGGAAGGGTTTCTCCAGCACCACGTGCTACGCACGAGATTCGATCCGGCCAGCTCGCGCCGCAACCACATCCTGCTGGGCCTGTTTGCCGTTCTGCTCAACGTCGTCATCTACGCTCTGATTCTGAGAGCCGCCTGATGCGAATGTCGCGCGGAACCCCCAATGAGCCCCGGGCCGCCCTTGCCATCCCCGGTAGCTTCCAGCCAGTTTTCCAAATAAGGGCCGGCCGCGAGTACCAGGCAGTACCCGGCGGCAGTCAGCACCATCCCCACCTCTCGCGGAGCAGAGCCACTTTATGCGCGAGTACAAAAGCGAAGACATTCGAAACATCGCCGTCGTCGGACACGGAGCGAGCGGAAAGACCACACTGGTCGATGCGCTCGCTTTTGTTTCCGGATCATCCAAGCGCCACGGTTCGGTCAAGGATGGAACCGCGCTCACCGATTTCGATCCAGAAGAAACCGGCCGCGGCTTCTCCATCGGACTCGCCTGTGCCCACGCCGAATGGATGGACACCAAGATCAATCTCCTCGACACGCCGGGGTATTCCGACTTTCAGGGCGAGGCGATCGCGGGTCTGCACGCCGCCGATAGCGCGCTCGTCGTCGTGAGCGCCACGAGCGAAGTCGAGGTCGGCACGACACGCATGTTCAACGAGGCAATCGAGCGGAAGGATCCGGTGCTCTTCGTCGTATCCATGATGGACAAGGAGCACGCGTCGTTCGATGGCGTATTCGAAGCGATCAAGTCGGAGCTCACGACGCGGGTGATTCCCGTCGAGGTGCCGATCGGTGAAGGTCCGGACTTTCACGGGATCCTCAACCTCTTCGACAAGAAGGCGCACATCTTCAAGCGCGGGACGCGGAGCGGCGAGTACGACGAGACCGACGTGCCTGCCGAGCACCAGGCGCTGTTCGACAAGTACTACGAGCAGCTCATCGAAGGCATCGCCGCGACCGACGACGTGCTCCTCGAGAAATATCTCGGCGGCGATCCGATCGAGCGCCCCGACGCGCTCAACGCGATGAAGGAGGCAATGAAGCGGCAGGAGCTGTTCCCGCTCTTCTGCTGCTCTTCCGATCTCACCTACGGGACGCAGGCGCTGCTGACGAAGATCGTCGAGCTGATGCCGTCGGCATTCGAGATGGAGGAGCTGCACGCCTTCACCGGCGCCGAGGGCGATCAGACGGTCGAGATTCATGCCACGGACAAGGGCCCGTTCGCCGCGCTGGTGTTCAAGACGCATTCCGAGCCGCACGTGGGCGACGTGTCCTTCTTCCGGACTTTCTCGGGCATGCTCAGCAACGGGCAGGACGTGTACAACGCCACGCGCGGGCACGGCGAGAAGATGGCGCATCTCGCCGTTCCGCAGGGAAAGGACCGCATCGAGGTGCCTCTCCTCCATCCCGGCGACATCGGATGCGTGGCGAAGCTCAAGAACACGCACACCAACGACACTCTCTCAACGCGAGAGCATCCTGTGCGGCTTCCGGCGATCGAGTTCCCGGATCCGCGCGTCGTTTACGCGGTGCATGCAATCGCCCGCGGAGAGGAGGAGAAGCTGCAGCAGGGACTGCATCGCCTTCACGACGAGGACGCGTGCTTCCAGACGCACTACAACGCCGAGACGCACGAGACGATCGTGGCCGGCCTTGGCGAGCGGCACCTCGACGTCGTGATGGCGCGTCTCAAGCGCACCTATGGCGTGACCGGCGAGCTGAAGAAGCCGCAGATCGCATATCGCGAGACGATTCTTGGAAAAGCGGAGGGCCAGGGCCGCCACAGAAAGCAGAGCGGCGGCAAGGGTCAGTTCGGGGACTGCTGGGTCCGGATCGCTCCGACGCCGCGTGGATCGGGATACAGCTTCGTCAACTCGGTCGTCGGTGGCTCGATTCCGAGCAAGTTCATTCCCGCCGTGGACCGGGGAATTCAGGAAGCGTCGTCGCGTGGCGTGATCGCCGGATATCCGATGGTGGACTTCCAGGCGGAAGTCTTCGACGGATCGTATCACTCGGTGGACTCGAACGAGATGTCGTTCAAGCTCGCCGGAATCCTCGCGTTCAAGACCGTCGCGCAAAAGTGCAAGCCGATCCTGCTCGAGCCGCTCGACGAGATCGAGGTCACGACTCCGGACCTCTATCTGGGCGACGTTCTCGGCGACATCTCCGCGCGGCGCGGACACATCCTGGGAACGGATTCAGTTCCAGGCGGACGGTCGAGGGTGCGTGCGGTGGTGCCGCAGGGCGAGATGCACCTCTATGCCACCGAACTCTTTTCCCGCACGCATGGTCACGGCACATTTTCGCAGCGGTTCAAGGGATATGAGCAGATGCCCCCTGAAGCGACGCAGCGCGTGATCAGCGAGAGCCGCGGAATGAAGGAAGCGGTCGGAGAATAGCGAACACCACACCGGCGACTAGTGCGCTGTCAGCCGGCTGAAGTTGTCGGCCAGCTCGTTTGCTCTGCGTCCGGCGAATTCCCCAAGGCATCTCGCGCGGGGACGCGCCCAGAGCGCTCCCTCTCTCCCCCGTCCCCGACGCCGACATTCGTTGTCGCGATAGACGAGCCACGCACGTTGCGATACGCGAAGTCTCTGGACTGATGGTGGATCCTTTGTGCCGGGCCGCACGTTCTCCTGTCTCCGCATTTCGGTTATCAGCGCCCTGTAAATCCGGTTCAGGCGTGAGTCCACGGCGGCGAGTTGAGCACGCATGCATTCCGATTGATTCTCCGCGGTCGGCGAGCTGCAGGCGCGCGTACCGGTGAAGCGAGGTGCGGCGCGTGTCGGCGCGCGTGTCGGCGTCGCCGCCGCATTCGCGGGCCCGGGGGGCGATGTCGGAGCCGCAATTGGTGTCTGCGTTCCCGGCTGTGCCACGGATAGCTTGCCGCCGCTTGCGGTCGCGGGTCCCGACGGCGCCACCAGTGTCGTATCGGCAAGCGTGTCGCGCTCGGCCGCATCTGGCGGACGATACTCGCCGATCGAATCCACAAGCAGCGTGTCGCGGTTCGCGAGCGCGAGGTCCGCGGCGAGCGCGGAATCTGAAGCGAACTCGTCCGGCGTGCGCGACGGGCGTCCCGAATCGCAGCCGATGGCCAGCAGCGTCAACGCCGCGAGTGTCGCCGCCCTGACGCAATGATTGCAGATTATCATCCACAGCTCCCGTAAGTCGAACACTCGATGCGCGGTGCCGCATCCCAGACCAGGACCAATAATGATATCGCTGCCACGCCGCACCGCGACGGGTTTGGCCCTCCTTTCATTCATCGCCCTCGGCGGGTGCGCTGCCGCACCGTCGGGTAATCCGCCGGTCGTGCCGGATGGCCGCACCGAGACGACGGTTTTTCTCATTCGCCACGCCGAGAAGATGTCCGAGACCGCTGACGACCCCAATCTGAGCGCGAGGGGCCGCGCCCGCGCCGAGTCGCTGGCCGTTCAGCTTCGCGATTCGGGTGTCAACATCATCATCACGAGCGATCTGAAGCGAACGATCCAGACGGCCGCTCCGCTGGCGCGCCTGCGTCACGTAATGCCGAAGGTGATTCCGATCGGAGTGTCCGTGGAAACCCATGTCGACAGGACAGCGGAAGAGGTGCTCCGCCATCCAGGCGCGACGGTTCTCGTCGTGGGACACAACAATACCGTCCCCAGGATCGTGGAGAAGCTGGGCGGCGGCAGAATCGGGGACATCTGCACCAGCGAGTATTCCAATCTCATCATACTGAGCATCACGAAAGGCAGACCCGTCGGGATTCTCATCGAGTCTTACGGCATGCCTGATCCGCCGCCCACCGGATCGTGTCCGCCATTGCGGTCACGATAGCGTCAATGCGTGGACATTCCCACGAAAGGCTGAACGCCGATGACTGAGAAGGGCCGACCTGCCAGCGGTCAGGTGGTATTCCAGTTCCGAGGCCGAGTTGACGGCGATTCGAAGGTAGCGGGCGAATTCTCGCGGGCTCGTCTGACCCCGCCCTTCAACGATGTTCGTCGGGATCGACATCGCTGCACGGATCAGTTGGCTGCGAAGGCTGAGATGTTCGGCTCCGCGGATTCCGGTCGCAACCCGGTGAGCCTCGAGAGCAAGCGCATGAGCCTTCTGCCATACGAGAAGCTTCTTGAAGTCAGCCACAATGGAAGATTACGTGTCGTCAGTGATTCTGACCGTCCCTCCATTGCGCGAAACGGCATAAATCCGCGCTCGTCTGTTGTACCCTCGAAGCTGACCTCTGCCTCCCTGACCCGCTGGCAGGTCGGCCCTTCTCAGTTGCATTAGCAGTTGCACTAGCAGTTGCACTAGCAGTTGCACTAGTACTGCCTCGAAGCCGGTTTCAGCCGCCCGAGCCGAGGTACGGCAGATTCCCGCTCTTCACCTCGCGCGAGCCCGCGGCTGCGCCGAACGCGACGCTCAGTCCGAAAGCGATCGCCGTGCCGAGACCGACGATCGGCAGGAACGCAACGACGACCATGGCGATGAGATACGCACCGATGCCGGCGATGACGGGCGTGGTGGCCTTGTGCGCCCCTTCCACGTAACGCAGCCTGTCGCGCACGAATCTCTTGGCGGCGCTGTATCCGAAGACCGCGGCGACCGCGGCGATGACGAATGCAATCGTGCTGAAGATCATGGAACCCTCCTGATGGCTGACCCTACGCTCCGCCGGGCTGGAAGTTTCGCCGCGAAAGCTTAATCTCAACGAATCCCCATGAACAGAAACTGCCGGCGAATCACCCCGACTACGGGAAGCGTGTGGCAGCGATCCACCCAAGGCAGGAGCGGTGCAACATGGCAGTCGAGAATGAATTCGCCGGCAACGGCGCCAACGAAGGCAAGGCGACATTCGGCGCGGGGTGCTTCTGGGGCGTCGAAGCCGCGTACAGGCAGATTCCCGGCGTGATCTCGACGATGGTCGGATATCTTGGCGGCACGCTGGCCAGTCCCACTTATCACGACGTGTGCACGGGACGCACCGGCCACGCCGAAGTGGTGCAGGTGACATACGATCCGTCGCGGGTGACGTATGACGATCTGCTCACGATCTTCTGGGAAAATCACGATCCCACGACGCTGAACCGGCAGGGCCCTGACGTCGGGACGCAGTACCGGTCCGCGATCTTCTATCACGATGAGAAGCAAAAAGCGGCAGCGCTGGCGTCGAAGGACGAGCGCGAGAAGAGCGGCCGCTATCGCCAGCCGATCGTCACCGAGATCACTCCCGCGACCGAGTTCTACGAGGCGGAAGACTATCATCAGCGGTACCTGGAAAAGCGCGGACTCTCCAGCTGCCATATCGGATAGCGATGTCGCCGACAAGCTGACGAACGAAGCGATAGCGGATCTCAACGCGTATCTCGCTTCACTCGGGCCGAAGGCGCCGGCGAAGGGACCGCTCACATCGAAGAAGTACCGCGACGCGCTCGCGCGGAATCTTCGGATGTCGCGCACCGAGGGGATCGACGCGGTGATGACGAAGCACCGCCTCGACGCCCTTCGGCCGAGCGTGGAGTGAGCCGAAGCTTATCTCGATCGCCTACGCGTACGAGCAGGCGACGAAGCATCGCCGGCCCCCGAGGTTTCTTGCCACAATTGGCGCGTGAAGAGCGTTTTTGCTCGAAGTGGAACGGAAAAAGCATAGGAGTGTCCCAATAGGGGAAGGCGGGCCGCGAAAATGAGCGGCAGGCAGTTCCCCCACAGACAACGGAGACTTCTACCATGACGTCGAGAATGAGAACACTGTGCGCTTCAGGCCTCGTTTTCGGGGTTTGCGTCCTCGCAGCCCCGAGTGCCACGGCGCAGGGCAAGTCGGAGAAGGCGGAGAAGGCCGAGATGAAGGCAGAGAATCAGATCCATAAGGATCAGATGAAAGTGGACAAGGCAGTCCAGAAGAGAAACAGCCAAGTCGCCAGGCGTTCCACCCGCCGTCGCACGACGGCCCGCGCGCGCGTGCTGTGCGAGGACGGAGTGTGGGTGTATCGCACCACCGCTGCGTGCGCGAATCGCGGCGGCCTCGCGGCGAGACAGGGCAACTACGGCACTTATCCGCCCGCTTCGGCCCGTGCCCGCGAGCGTGCAAATGAGAACTCAGCCGTTGTGCGCGGCATAGGGGCGAACAATGTTCGGGCGGGCGCGATTGCCCGCTGCAACGACGGCACGTACTGGCACTCCACGATGCGCACCAACGCGTGCTACAGGCACGGCGGCGTAGCAAGCTGGCTCTGACCGGCAAGCACGAGAGTGCCGCTCATCGCGGCGCGTGACTCGAGCCGCGCCGCCCAGTCTTCAGTTCCTTCCCAGAAAACCTTCTTGAGCTGAGCCATCGCCTCGGGATTGCTCGAGGCGAGCGTCGCAACGCGCCTCGCCAGCGCCTCGTCCAGTGCTTCGACGCCGGAGTGCAGCTCCGCATAAAGTCCGTGGCGATATCCCCACTCCGCGTCGCGCCAGTCGGCATCTATGGACATCGCGCTGAAGGGACCCATGCCGGTCTTCTTCTGAATCGGCAATCCGACGATGAACGGACCGAGCCCGATCGCCAGCTCACTCAGCTTGAGCGACGCGCCGGTCGCGGCCATCGCGTAGTCGGACGCGCTCACGATACCGACCCCGCCCCCGACCGCTTTGCCGTGCACGCGCGTGACGACGAACTTTGGCGCGCGAATCATCGCCAGAATGAGATTCACGAATCCCATGAAAAATCGCTTGCCGCCCTCGGCGTCGCGTATCGCCTGCAGCTCGGCGAACGAAGCGCCGGCGCAGAAGGCGCCAGCCCCCTCGCTCCGGAGCACGATCACCCTCGCATTCCCGTCCGCCCCGGCGTCAGTGACCTTCGCCGCCAGCTCCGCCAGCAGCCTCCCGGGCAATGAATTGCTCTTCGGGTGCGAGAAAGTGATCGTCGCCACGCCTCCGGCGGTTTCCGATTGCACGCGTCCGGATTCGATGTCCGGTGTGTTGATATCCGTCACGCCGGGTAAGCTAACTTTTTGCCCTTCTGCCCGATACGTTTAGAGGGTGGGCCGGTATACCGTTCGGGGCCCGGATTCGAGGAAAGTTCATGGACCAGCAGTCACCCAACACGACGGAAGAAGCGCTCAACGCGGCGTTCGAGGCGCGCATCGCCGCGGACGAGACGATCGAGCCCAGGGACTGGATGCCGGATCGCTATCGCACGCAGCTCATCCGGATGATGTCGCAGCACGCCCACTCCGAGATCGTCGGCATGCTGCCCGAAAGCAACTGGATCACGCGCGCTCCGAGCCTGAGGCGAAAGATGACTCTGATCGCCAAGGTGCAGGATGAAGCCGGACACGGGCTTTACATCTATTGCGGCGCCGAGACGCTCGGCGTGGACCGCGCCGAGCTCGTGGACCAGCTCCTCACCGGCAAGGCCAGGTATTCGAGCGTCTTCAACTACCCGACGCTAACGTGGGCGGACATGGGTGTGATCGGCTGGTTCGTGGACGGCGCGGCGATCGTCAACCAGACCGTTCTCGCGAAGGCATCATACGGCCCGTACGCGAGAGCGATGATCCGCATCTGCAAGGAAGAGAACTTCCACAAGAAGCAGGGCTACGAGATCATCGCCACGCTCGCGAAGGGAACTGCCGGGCAGAAGGCGATGGCCCAGGACGCCGTGAACCGCTGGTGGTGGCCATCGCTGATGATGTTCGGCCCCAGCGACACCAATTCGCCGAACACCGCAGAGCTGATGCGCTGGCGCGTGAAGAGAAAGACGAATGACGAGCTGAGACAGCGTTTCATAGACCTCACGGTGCCGCAGGCGGAAGCCGTCGGCCTCACGCTTCCCGACCCCGATCTGAAACTCAATCCCGACACTCAACACTACGAGTTCGGCGAGATTGACTGGGACGAGTTCTGGCAGGTCGTGAAGGGCAACGGTCCCTGCAACCGCGAGCGTCTTCAGGCGCGTCGCGACGCGCACGAGAACGGCCGGTGGGTGCGCGAAGCCGCCGAAGCGTACGCGGCGAAGCATTCGCGCGCCGCGCAGTCAGCCGCCTGATTCCGAATGGCATCCAGCGCATCGGCAGGGATCGGCTACGAGGGGCAGGATGGCGCGGACAAGCCCGAAACTCAGTGGCCGCTATGGGAAGTCTTCACGCAGAAGGACGGCGGCGCGCCGCATGAGCACGCGGGCAGCGTACACGCCGCCGACGCCGAGATGGCGCTCCAGAACGCGCGCGACGTCTATGGCCGCCGGGGAAACGTCGTCAGCATGTGGGTGATTCCGTCGGCGCAGATCACCGCGAGCCCAAGCGATCAGGCAGGCCCGTTCTTCGATCCGGGCGCGGACAAGATCTACCGTCACCCGCAGTTCTACAAGATCCCGCGCGGATTGAAGGGCTTCTGAGCGGGTCCGCCGTCCTCTCGGAGTATCTGCTCCGGCTCGGCGATGACCGCCTCGTGCTCGGCCACCGCCTTTCCGAATGGTGCGGGCACGGGCCGATTCTCGAGGAAGACATCGCCCTCGCCAACATCGCGCTCGATCTGATCGGGCAGGCGAACCTCTATCTCAAGCTGGCCGGAGAGACCGAGGGCAATGGACGAAGCGAGGACACGCTCGCCTATTTCCGCGATGCCGTCGAATATCGGAACGTCCAGATCGTGGAGCTCCCGAATGGAGATTATGCGTTCACCATCGCGCGCCAGTTCTTGTTCGACGTCTTCAGCTTTCACGTTCTCGAGCAGCTTCAGGGGAGCGCTCACCGCGAGCTCGCCGGAATCGCCGGCAAGGGGTTCAAGGAAGTCCGCTACCACGTGCGTCACTCGAGCGAGTGGCTGGTGCGGCTCGGCGACGGTACCGATGAGAGCCACGCGCGGGCGCAGAAAGCGGTGAACGACTTGTGGCGGTTCACCGGCGAGATGTTTGAGGCGGACGACATTGACCGCGAGATCGTGTCGGCGGGGATCGGCGCTGACGTTGGCGCGATCAAGCCGAAGTGGGACGGCGTCGTGAAGGACGTGCTCGGTCGCGCGACGCTGGACGTTCCGTCGGACACCTTCATGATGACGGGCGGCCGGAAAGGCCGCCATACCGAGTACCTCGGCCACATGCTGTCGGAGATGCAGATCGTGGCGCGGTCATATCCTGGCGCGGAGTGGTGATGAGCTCGACCGTGACGAAGGAAGCGATCCTCGAGATCCTCTCCGAGGTGAAAGACCCGGAGCTCCCGATGATAGACGTCGTGGAGCTGGGAATCGTGCGCGACGTGGTGCTCGATGCCGAAGGTATCCACGTGGACGTGACGCCCACTTACTCCGGATGTCCCGCGATGCAGGTGATCGAGCGCGAGATCGTGTACATGCTGAACAGTCACGGCTTCGAGAATGTCACCGTTCACACCATTTTCTCTCCGCCCTGGACGACAGACTGGCTGAGCGAAGCGACCAGGCGGAAGCTGCGGGACCATGGCATCGCGCCGCCGTATCTCGCGGCGCAGGCCGGGAGCGACATCGGCGAGCTCGTTTCGCTCCGCCGCGCGCGCCCCGCCGTCGAGTGTCCGTTCTGCGGCTCGCCGAACACCGAAGAGAAGAGCGAGTTCGGCTCGACGGCCTGCAAGGCGATTCATTACTGCAACAACTGTCACCAGCCGTTCGATCACTTCAAGGCTTTCTGACAGGGAGGGTGTTTCCTCTTGCGCCCTGATGAGCCGTGGTGAACATTGGTGGTCCCGCCGCGGTGACCCCGCTCCGGGCGTGATTGCCAATCGTTCCATGCGAACCGTTCTGTGATTCTCGCGGACATTCAACGTCTGTAATGACCCTGCCGGTACTTCTGTTGGTCGTGTTCGTGGTCTCAGTCATGACCAGTCTGGTCGTTGCCGGACGTCTCACTCGCGTAAACGTCAAAGACCGAAATCCCGAGCGCAGCCGCCATTGGAGCGATTCTGGAATTCCCCGGATTGGCGGCATTGCTATCTTCGCTTCGGCCCCGATCGCCATTCTCGCGGCTGCCCTCATAGTTGCTGGGATCAGGGGCGCGATCCCCCAACTGCCGGAGCTCGCCGGCTCGCTCATCATCGCGAGTGCGATTCTATTTTTCATCGGACTGCTCGATGATCTGCGCGGCGTCCGGCCGTTCGCCAAACTGCTCACCCAGACTGCCGCCGCGCTCATAGTTTATCGCGCCGGGTTCAGCATAGAGAACGTCAGCCTCCTTCCGGGTTCCGCGGTCCATCTCGGCGTGTTGGCGATGCCAATCACGGTTCTCTGGCTGGTTGGCATTTCGAACGCTTTCAATCTCATCGATGGCCTTGATGGCCTCGCGGGTGGAGTGGCGATCATCGCACTCGGGGCTATCGCGGCCGCCGCTCTCATTCTTGGGAACGGCAGCGTACCGATCTATGCTATCGCACTCGTCGGGGCTCTGCTCGGATTCCTGAGATACAACTGGCCGAAAGCCCGTCTTTTCATGGGTGACTCCGGAAGCCTCCTCGTTGGATTTCTGCTGGCGGTTCTTGCCGTCAAGGGCGCGACGGATCCCAGGCACGTAACCCACGCCCTGATTCCCATTTTTGTTTTGGCCTATCCGCTTTTGGACACCGGTGTCGCAATTCTGCGCCGCTGGCTTCGGGGCGTTCCGCTCTCTCGCGCGGACCGGCGTCATGTGCATCACCAACTCGAATCCCTGGGGCTGGGATCGAAGATGGCGCTCTTCGTCATCTACCTTGCGACGACAGCGATTGCGGTGCTCGGATTGCTCGTTTCCTTCGCGCCGCCCGAAGTAACCGTGGTTGCCACGATGGTCGGCGTCGGCGTACTCGTCCTCGTGATCGCGCTAGGCATCTACTGGCTCCAGTACCACGAGTTTCTCGAGGCAGGAGCATCGCTCATGTCTGTCGCCAGGAAAGCACGCTCCGTGATTCAGGACAAGATCAATGCGCGTGACGTGGCGCAGGCGATCCGGCAAGCGCAGAGCATCGAAGCGATTCAGGCCATCCTCGACGACAACGCGCCGACGTTTCGATTCGCTTACCTAAAGCTTTCGAATCCGGCCTCACGCCGGGAGATGCCCGGGCGAGTCACGCAGGAGCTCCAGGCGCTCAAGCTTTGGAAGCTGGAGTATCCGATCGTTCATGGGCTCCCGCAGCAGTACGATGGTCTCTGCCTCACGATCTGGTGCGCGCTCCAGACTTCTCGGCGCCCCGCAGGGGCGGAGCGCGTCGCCAAGATCATCGCACCCGCGATAGCCGAGTGGGCTTGTGACGACCGCTTGAGAACGCCGGAGGCGAGCTGTGCGGAGCGCTTCATTCATGCGAGGGATTACGAGGCGCAAACAGTGCTGACTCCCGAGGATCAGCGGGTACTCGCCAGCATGCGGCGGGATTCGAAGGCCGAAACGCTCGAAGCGTGACGATGCGAGCACCCGCATTCGTCTATAACGCGTGAATTCTTTGAGTCCATTTCGATAGTCGACGCGCGCCAACTTTATTCGTGTCGATTGAGAGCAAGCAAATGACGCCGCAACCCATCAAGGAAGAACACCTGCTAACCGGGCCGCTCGAGCCCACCAACGAGCCTATGCCATCGCGAAGATAGCCGGCCTCAAATTGGTGGAAGCGGCAAGCTCGCAATACAAGAAGGCGTGGCTCTCGTTGATGCCGACCAATCTCTGATCTTGCGCGCACTGCCTGCGATCTCATGGAGGGTGGATTCACTCGGCTGCATAATGTTGGTTTCGGGAGCGACTTCCCGATAAGGCAGTTGGCAGGATTAGTCGCGCGAATCGTGGGGTACGATGGACCGATTGGCTGGGACCCGGGCAAGCCGGATGGGACGGTCCGAAAGCTGCTTGATTCCACGAAAGTTTGTGCGACCGGCTGGGGCCCGAAGATCGGCCTCGAGGAAGGGATTCGTCTCACGTATGACTGGTTTCTCAGGCGTGGCGCACCGCTTCGGTCTTGACCGGTTCTTCCACGGTCGGCATCCCATGGCGGTGAAAGTCGGGCGCCAGCGTCTTTAGCAGTTGTCGCAGCCCGTCATCCGGCCGCTCCTGCTCGGCCGCGCGAATCAGTGAGTCGACCCTGCGCGGCACACCCTCGGGCAATATTCCATTCCGTGCGCGCAGCACTTTGGGATGGTTGGTCGGAATCACGTTCTCCGCGCTGAAGAACATTTCCTCGTAGAGTTTTTCGCCCGGTCGCATGCCCGTAACCTTTATCTCGATATCGCTTCCGATCGAAAGTCCGGACAGGCGAATGAGATCGTTTGCGATGACGGGGATGAATGCTATATCAGGGAAAGCGAGCCTCAGCTCGTGAAGTATGTCAAAGATCGAGTTCTCGCCGTGCCCGGGCAGGATGAGTCGCGTGGGCGCGAGACGCGCGAGCTGGCGGCAGAGCTCGCTTCCGATCGAGCCGCCGGCGCCGGTAATCAAGACCGTTTCGCCCGTCGCCAACTCCGCCACCGCGGCAAGGTCTGTTTCCACCGTGTCGCGCCGGAAAAGGTCCTGGATTTCGACCTCGCGAAGCGATGTTCCGTCTGCCTGTCAGGAGATGATCTCGGGCAGACTTGGGACGGTGAGCGTGGGAATGCCCGCATCGAGGCCCGCCCTCACCACCTTCCTCACAAATGCGCCCGGTGCGGAGGGCATTGCGATAATCAGCTCGGCGACCCCGTCCTGCTCGACGATCCCGCGGATAGCGGACACAGGTCCAAGCACCGGCAGGTTGCACAGCATGAGGTTGTGCTTTCTCGGGTCGTCGTCCACGAATCCGATCGAATCGAGGCGGAGCGTGGACGATCTCTGAAGCTCCTTCACCACCTGCTTGGCCGCGTCGCCCGCGCCTACGATGAGCACGGGCTTGCCGCCATCATGCATCCTGCGCGGAAAGCGCTGATCTTCTCGCCCGTCATCATCAGCGCCGTCGCGCGCGACAAGCCGACAATCCGCGGCAGGAAGAAAGTCCCGCCGCTGTCGGGAATGAGTCCGACCTTGGCGAACGACTGAATGAACGATGCATGCTCCGCGGCCAGCACGATGTCGCAGGCGAGGGCGAGATTGGCTCCGGCGCCGGCCGCGACACCGTTGACAGCGCACAGGACTGGGAGCTCGAGCGACCGGATGGTGCGGATGACCGGGTTGTACGTCGCGCGCACCGTCGCGCCGAGGTCAACCGTGCTTCCCGCGCTCGGCTGTGGGACTGTAGAAAGATCCTGGCCGGCGCAGAACGCGCGTCCGGCTCCGGTCAGCACGACAGCGCGAACAGATTTGTCGGTCCCGGCGGAGGCGAGAGCCGCATGAAGCTCTCGCACCATCTGCGTATTGAAGCTGTTGAGCACTTCGGGGCGGTTGAGCGTGATCTTCATCACGCCGGCGCTGGTTTCCGCGATTATGAACTCGTACGCCAAATGATCCCCAGGCGAGAAGCGACAGGGAATATATCGACCCCGCGAACAGCCGGACGCAAACCTTACTCTATGACACTGGCGTGACGAAACGGCGGGTGACGTGCACGGACGCCTTTACGCCTAGTACAGCAGGGTTTCTCTTTGGCTCCCGGGTGGATGACAGCAAGCGTGGGGGAGACATTGATCTGCTGGTTGAGATTCCCGAAGCCATGCCCCCTGCGGAGTTGGTACGCCGTCATACCCGTTTTGTGTTGCGCATCTACCGGCTGCTTGATGAACAGCGCATTGATGTCGTCATTGCCACGCAAGACCAGCAAGATTCGCGGGTGGTGGTTGCTGCGGCAAAACGTCAAGGACTTCAGGGGGCGCGAGTATGATGCGGACAGACAAACTTGCTGCTGTGCTTTGGGAGGCGGATCGCCACTTGGACACACTTACGGAAGCATTAGCAGAATGGAGCGTATCGCCTACGATCACGTGGCAGGCGTTGGAAAGTGATCGCGCCCGTGTCCGGATTGTGGACCAACTGCTTTTCCGCTTTATCAAATTGCAGGACACGGTGGGGGACGCCTCATACCAGCAACACTGGCCAGCCTGCGTGAGCCGTTTGAAGATTGGCCCATGCGTGACCGGCTAAATCATTTGGAAAAGCTGGGTTACCTGAGTGTGGACAATTGGTTGGCCTGGCGCGAAGTTCGTAACAGGTTGGCCCTGTCTGCATGGAAATGTCTGCATGGAAAGGCAACGCCGATTTCATCTTCGTCAACGAATACATCTACGATTCGTACTGGAGCGATCTGTCCGGGGCGCTTATTTACCGAATAACCAGTAGCCGTTTCCTGTCGGCACTTGGGCGGATCGTGGCGAAGGTGATTCCCTCCTTGCGCGCCAATACGTTCGGGGTCGGCGTCCGGTTCCGTGATCATCAGGGCTGGAGTGAGCTGTTTCAGTCCCTCGGTTATGGCGTTGTCGGCTACAGGAGAGGCACCGAGGAAGTTGTGTCGCTGCCGAGAAGGTTGCTTTGCATCAAGAGTTGCCGGCGCGATACTTTTGTCCTGAGGGCTGGTCGCCCGTTGCCGCTGGAGTCGTGACCTTTTCGTTGCGCGTGTTAATTTGTGACGATATCGGCAGTCGCTGCGAGGCGTTTTGTTCGTAGACAGCCGTTGGGATACGATCACGTGAGTCGATTTTATTCAAAACGATAGGGGCAGCCGTGTTCGATAATAATGTGCTCTTGATAACCGGCGGCACCGGCTCCTTCGGCAACGCTGTACTTCGGCGCTTCCTGCAGACCGGCATTCGCGAGATCCGCATCTTCAGTCGGGACGAGAAGAAGCAGGACGACATGCGCAAGCTGTACGCCAGCGACAAGCTAAAGTTCTATATCGGCGACGTCCGTGACCCGATGAGCGTGATGAACGCGATGCGCAGCGTGGACTATGTCTTCCACGCGGCGGCGCTGAAGCAGGTGCCGTCCTGCGAATTCCATCCGATGGAAGCGGTCAAGACCAATGTGATCGGCGCCGAGAACGTGGTCGAGGCCGCGATCCAGTGCGGAGTGCGCAAGGTGATCTGCCTGAGCACCGATAAGGCGGTGTATCCGATCAACGCCATGGGCATCTCCAAGGCGATGATGGAAAAGGTTTTCGTCGCCAAATCGAGAAACGTCGATCCGGCCAAGACCACTATCTGCGGCACGCGCTACGGCAACGTGATGGCCTCGCGCGGGTCGGTGATCCCGTTGTTCGTCGAGCAGATTCTGGCGGGCCGGCCGGTGACGATCACCGATCCCGGGATGACGCGCTTCATGATGACGCTGGAAGATGCCGTCGACCTGGTGCTGTACGCCTTCAACCATGCCAACAGCGGCGATATCTTCGTGCAGAAGGCGCCGGCGGCCACGCTGGACGTGCTGGCGCGGTCGCTGTTCGATCTACTGGGCAAGCCGGAGCACCGCATTGACATCATCGGCACCCGCCACGGCGAGAAGCAGCACGAGACCCTGCTCAGCCGCGAGGAGCGGGCTCATGCCCAGGATCTGGAGGGCTACTTCCGCATCCCGCCGGACCTGCGCGACCTCAACTACGGCAAGTTCATGGAGCAAGGCGAGACGCGGATCTCCAGCAGCGAGGACTACACCTCGCACAATACAGAGCGCTTGGCCGTGGAAGGGATGAAGACGCTGCTGCTGAAGCTGGACTTCATCCGGGACCTGATCGCCGGCCGTCCGGCCAAGCCGGTGGATTGAGCGATGAGAGTCCTGGTGACCGGCGTCGACGGCTTCATCGGCAGGAACCTGCAGGTGGCGCTGAACGAGCGCGACGGCTACGAGATGCTGCCCGTAACCCGCGCCACCACAACGGCGGAACTGGCGCAGGCGGTGGCACAGGCCGATGCGGTGGTGCATCTGGCCGGGGTCAACCGACCGCAGGATCCGGCCGAGTTCGCTACGGGCAACGTCGACTTCACCGCGCAACTGTGCGAGGCGCTGCGCGCGACGGGGCGGGCGGTGCCGGTGGCGTTCGCGTCCTCAATCCAGGCCGAGCGGGACAACCCGTACGGGCTGAGCAAGCGCGCCGCCGAGCAGCATCTGGCCGACTACGCCGAGCGCAGCTGCGCGGGCGTCGTGCTGTACCGGCTGGCCAACGTGTTCGGCAAGTGGTGTCGACCCAACTACAACTCGGCGGTGGCGACGTTCTGCCACAACATCGCGCGCGGTCTGCCGATCCGCGTCGACGATCCGGCCGCCGAGGTGCGGTTGGTGTACGTGGACGACGTGGTTGCGGAGCTACTGCGTTTCCTGGACGCGCCGCCGCAGGGCGCGGTGTTCGCCGAGGTGGGGCCGGTCTACACCGCGACCGTGGGCGAGCTGGCGCGGCAGATCAACGCTTTCCGTGAGGTGCGCGACACCCTCGTCACCGAGCGTGTGGGCGAAGGGCTTGTGCGGGCGCTGTATTCGACCTACGCCAGCTACCTGCCGCCGGAAGCCTTCAGTTACGGCGTGCCGAAGTACGGCGATCCGCGCGGCGTGTTCGTGGAGATGCTGAAGACCAAGGATTCGGGGCAGTTCTCGTTCTTTACCGCACATCCTGGGGTGACGCGTGGCGGTCACTACCACCACACCAAAACCGAGAAGTTCCTGGTCATCAAGGGCAAGGCACGCTTCAAGTTTCGCCACGTCCTTACGGACGAAACCTATGCGCTGGAGACTTCCGGCGGGGAACCGGTTATCGTCGAGACCATCCCCGGCTGGGCGCACGACATCACCAACATCGGCGAGGACGAGATGGTGGTGATGCTGTGGGTCAACGAGATCTTCGATCGCGCTAAACCCGATACCATTGCCAGCAAGGTATGAGCATGAAGAAATTGAAAGTTGCTACGGTGGTTGGGACTCGCCCGGAGATCATCCGGCTGTCGCGTGTCCTAACGAAGCTGGATGAGCACTGCGAGCACGTGCTGATCCATACCGGTCAGAATTACGACTACGAACTCAACGAGGTCCTTTTCAGCGACCTCGACATCCGCAAGCCCGATCACTTCCTCGAAGCGGCCGGTGCGACCGGCGCCGAGACGATCGGCAAGGTGATCATCGCGGTCGACCAGGTGCTGGGCGAGGTGCAGCCCGACGCGATGCTGGTGTTGGGGGACACCAACAGCTGCCTGGCCGTTATCCCGGCCAAGCGCCGCAAGATCCCGACCTTCCACATGGAGGCGGGGAACCGTTGCTTCGACATGCGTGTACCCGAGGAGATCAACCGCCGCATCGTCGACCATACCGCCGACATCAACCTGACCTACAGCGACATCGCTCGCGAATACCTGCTGGCCGAGGGGCTGCCGCCGGACCGCGTCATAAAGACCGGGAGCCCGATGTGCGAGGTGTTGGCGCATTACGAGGATCGTATCGAAGCCTCCGACGTGCTGTCGCGGCTGGGCGTGGCGCCGCGCGATTATTTCGTTGTCAGCGCGCACCGCGAGGAGAACATCGAGTCCGACCGCAATTTCCTCGGGCTGGTTGAGGTGCTGAACACCGTTGCGGCGACCTACCAGTGTCCGATCATCGTCTCGACCCACCCACGCACACGCAAGCGCATCGGCGCGATGGACGTACAGCTGGATCCGCTGGTACAGCTGCTCAAGCCACTGGGCTTCTCGGACTACGTGAAGCTGCAGAAGTGCGCCAAGGCGGTGCTGTCGGACAGCGGCACGATCAACGAGGAGTCTTCCATCCTCAATTTCCACGCGCTGAACCTGCGCGAGGCGCACGAGCGCCCGGAAGGAATGGAAGAAGGGGCGGTGATGATGGTCGGCCTGAGTCCGGAGCGGGCGCTGCAGGGTCTGGCCATCTTGAAGTCGCAATCGATCGGCGCTGAACGCTTGTTGCGTCAGGTGGCCGACTACAGCATGCCGAACGTGTCCGACAAGGTGGTGCGCATTATCCACAGCTATACCGATTACGTGAACCGCGTGGTCTGGAAGCGTTACTGATGCGGCTGCTGCTCATCGCCGACACCTATGTGCCGGTACGCATTTCCGGTGCGCTGCAGATGCGGGATCTGGCCAGGGAACTGCTCGCCCAAGGGCATGAGCCCACGGTTGTGACGCCGGCATCCGATGTCGGTGCAGCCTGGCAGTTGGAGCGTCTCGATGGTGTCGAGGTTCTGCGCGTCAGGGCGCCGCGTACCAAGGACGTGTGGCTCGTGCAGCGCGCTATCGCTGAATGTCTGCTCCCTTTCATCATGCTCCGCGCCCTGCGTAACAGCCCCGTGGGCGTAAAGAACTGGGGTGGCGTTGTCTGGTATTCGCCCACAATCTTTTTTGGCCCATTGGTCAAGGCACTCAAGACGTGGAGCAAATGCCCGGCTTACCTGATCGTGCGCGATCTGTTCCCTGACTGGGCGGTCGATGCGGGCGTGATGCGCAAAGGTGTGCCGTACCGGTTCTTCAAGTGGGTCGAACGCTACCAATATGGCGTGGCGGACGTGATCGGCGTGCAGACGCCAGCCAATGCGCCCTTGGTGGCGGCGGACAGTCGACAGGGCTCCGCCCGCATTGAGGTCCTGCACAACTGGCTTGCAGCGCCCGTAAGGAAAGAATGCGATGTAGACCTCTCCCATGGTCCGTTGGCGGGCAGGACGATCTTTGTTTACGCGGGCAACATGGGCACCGCGCAGGGCATGGATGCACTATTGGACGTGGCGGCGCGCATGCAGACCCGTGACGACGTCGGTTTCCTGTTCGTGGGTCGCGGAAGCGATGTTCCACGCCTGCGGGCTTTGGCGAAGGAACTGGGGCTGCGCAATGTCCTGTTCATGGATGAAGTGGATTCGGCCCAGATCCCCGGGTTGCTGGCGCAATGCCATGTCGGCCTCATTGCGCTCGATCCCAGACACAATACCCACAATATTCCGGGGAAATTTCTCACCTACCTGCGTGCCGGAATGCCGGTGTTGGCGCGCATAAACCCCGGCAACGATCTCCAAGCCATCATCGACGAGGAGAACGTAGGTTACGCCGTCGCGGGCGATCCCATCGTTGCCCTGCATGCCTATGCGGAGCAACTGGCTTCGGATCCCGAACTCAGGGCGCGCATGGCAACCAATGGCTTGGTGCTTGCGGAGCGGATGTTCTCCCCGACGAGTGCGGCGCGACAGGTGGTCGCCGGGCTTGCGAAATCGGATCTTCGGGCGCCTGCTGCTTGATTATGGATTGCCGCCCGCCCCTCCCGCGCGTGAAATCGGGATGGCAGCACTTGAAGACAGCGCTGAGTCTCTAGCCGTCAGGCGCGGCGCACCGCTTCCGCCTTGACCGGTTCTTCCACGGTCGGCATCCTATGGGGGGTGAAAGTCGGGCACCAGTGCATTCGCAGCCTGATGTTCAAGCGTTGAACGAACCTTTCGTGTCCCAGGCCCTGCCTGACATGCCCGTGACCGATTCCTCGATCCTGCGTGTCCTTCGACTGCTCGACGCGAGCCCGCGGCTCACGTAGCGGGAGATGGCGCGCGAGCTGGGTGTGAGTCTCGGGAAGTCGAACTATTGCCTGCGCGCGTTGACTGGCAAGGGGTTCGTGAAGGTTCAGAACTTTCGCAAGAGCACGAAGAAGCGTGGTTACGTCTATCTGCTGACCCCAGAGGGAGTAGCGGCCAAGGCGGATCTGACGCGATACTTTCTGGCGCGTAAGCGCGAGGAGTACGACGCTCTCCGGCTCGATATCGAGCGGCTTCAGCGAGAGAGCGAGAGCGCTGTAGAAGTACTGTAGTTCGCAGGTCGCTGGGTTTGTCGAAACTTCTTCCACGGTTTTTCACGAGAATGTGACTGACCGTGCATCCGGGTGCTCATGATTCATTCTGCCAGCTCTCATGAAGCTCAGCCAGATTCGTGGTTCGTGATCTGGACGGAGTCGCGCGCTGAGAAAAAAGTGGAGGCGCGGATCGCCGCGCTGGGGCTCTCGCCGTGGCTTCCCACGTTTAAGGAGCGGCACCGCTGGAGCGACCGCTGGCGGGAGGTCGTCTGCCCGCTGTTTCCGGGCTATCTTTTTGCGCGAACCCGCTCGGTGGAGTGGCACAAGGTGCTGAGCACGCCTGGGGTTTTGACGGTGGTCAAGCGGGAGGGACGCCCAGCGCTGCTCGCGGACGCTTTCGTCGCGGGGCTCCGCGATGCGATCGAGCGGAACGGGGCCGCGCCCGAGCCGGTGGCCGAGGCGGTGGACTACCGCCCGGGCGATGAGGTGGTGGTCGTTCAGGAGGGCCCGCTCAAAGGGGTGCGCGGCGTGGTGCGCGAGCGGCGGAGCGGGAGGCAGCTCGTGATCTGGGTGTCGGAGATAGGGCGCGGGGTCGCGTTCACGATCGGGCCGGCGCTGGTGAAGGCAGCGGGTTAGCCGCGCCGGTTGATCCCTTCATCGAACGCACTCCAAGCGAGCATGGCGCATTTCACGCGGGCCGGGAACCTCGAGACTGCTGAGAGCGCGCGCATCTTGAGCATCGCCGCGGATCATCTCCCGGTACCGCTCGCGCATCGTCTCGATCTCGGCGGCGGTATTCCCCTTGATGAGCTGAGTCATCATTGAGGCTGCTGACTGGGAGATGGCGCAGCCGCAGCCGGAGAATTTCACGTCGCTCACGCGGTCGCCGTCGAATGAGAGATGGAGGTCAATCTCGCCGCCGCAGTGCGGGCGCTTCATGGTGACCGTCTCGTGGCGCGATTCGATCGTACCATATGTTTTGCGGTCGGCGGTAGTGGTCGAGGATGAGCTCCTGTTACATTGCTTGGAGCGCGGCGGAGTTATTTGACCCGGCGAGACTGAAGATGGAGCGAGCCTTGTGGAGCCCGGCGACGAGGGCGTCGAGGTCGGACTCGTCGTTGTAGTTGTAGAAGGACGTTCGCGCCGTGACGGGGACTTCGAGGCGGGACCACATCGAATTCGATCCCGAATTGCTCAGACCCACTGATATAACAGTCAGCCGTGAAAATCCTCAGTGTGCCCACAGCTACCTCGAACGGCAGGCGACGCACTTCATGCCGGACGTGCGCGAGCATGACGAAGTCACGGTATGGAGATGGCACCGAGACGGCGACTCGGACCCTAATTGGTGGGAGGTCGTGCTTCCGCTTCTCGCCGCCGATGAACGGCGGATCGGATCGCTCATCATCTGGGAAAAGGGTGAAGCCGCCATCAGTCTGTCACACATTCACGTGATCAGCAGCCACCTGCGAATCGAGCTCCAGAAGCGGATCCAGCTAATCGGCTGGACGCCCGCCGATCCCGCCGTCGCCGACGGGGTCAGGTTTTCGCTGTAACAAGACCGTCCGCGTCGCGCAGCCACGCTGCTATCTTTGACGTGGAGTTCCCGACATATGAAGCTGCGACCGGCGTCGAGGCGGTCCTACCGTGCGAGCGCGGTTGACGAACCGTGGAGTGAGAAATGTATGACTGAGGCTGAGCGGCGCGACGACGATGAATTGTCGCTCTTCGCACTGGGAACGACGTTGCTGCAAAATCGCTGGCGGCTGGGCCGTTGGATCCTCATCGGCGCGGTGGTGGCGGCCTTTTTCGCGTTCTCGCGGCCGACCCTGTTCCGGGCGTCGGCGGCATTTGTCCCACAGGGCAACAACGAACCCGGGCGACCGGGGCTGGCGAGCTTCGCCGAACAGTTCGGCGTCTCATCGCCCGCCGGTAACCAGTCGCTCTCTCCCGATTTTTACGTGCGGCTCCTGAAATCCCGGGTCCTACTCGGGCCGATCGTGGCATCCACCTTCGCGGTACCCGAGATGCGCGGACAACAGATTCCGTTCGTTGATCTGTTCGACATCCAAGGGGGCTCCGCCGAGGCGCGCCGGGAAAAGGGGGTTGATCTGCTCAGTGGGATCGTGACCGTCACTACGGTAAAGGCCACCGGAGTGGTGCAAGTCTCTGCCGTGACCAAATGGCGAAGCATCTCGCTGGCCATCGTGAGCCGTCTCGTGAACGGGCTCAACGACTATAACGAAAGGATTCGTCAAGGTGCGGCATCGTCCGAGCGTAGATTCGTCGAGGGACGGCTCGCTCTCGCGAGGTCGGACCTGCGCGCGACCGAGGACCGATTAGAAGAGTTTCTCAGGACGAACAGGAATTTGGGGAATTCGCCGGAGCTGATCATGGAACGCGAGCGCCTGCAGCGGGACGTGACTCTGCGCCAGCAGGTTTACACGGCGCTGACTCAGTCTTATGAGGAGGCGCGCATTCGTGAGGTTCGCGACGTTCCGATAATCACTGTCTTCGAGCCGCCGGGTGTGCCGACTCGACCGGAACCGCGCGGACGGTTGAAGCTTCTGATCATCGGCCTGTTCGTGGGCGCCAGTGTCGGTGCGTCGCTCGTTCTTGCTTCAGTCATGATGCGGCGACGCCGAATGGAAGTAGACGCGGAAGCCGACGAATTCTTCGGTGTCCTCGCCGAAATCAAGCACGAGGTGCTGGCCCCCATTCAGATGTTGGAGAGATGGCACCGCGGGTGAGGCCGGCAAATACAGCGTGAAGGTTCTCCTAACTGGATCGGCGGGTTTCATCGGTTCCGCTCTCGCTCTTCGCCTGCTGGATCACGGGGATGAGGTCATCGGTATCGACAACCATAATTCCTATTATGACCCGGCGCTCAAGGAGGCGAGGTTGGCGCGGCATGCCTCCCATCCCAACTACACTCATCTCCGGATCGACCTCGCGGACGGCGCTGAGCTGGCACGAGCGTTCGAGCGCCACCAGCCAACAAGAGTCGCCCACCTTGGGGCGCAGGCCGGAGTGCGATATTCGATCGAGCACCCGCACGTCTATGTACAGAGCAACCTCGTCGGTTTTGCCAACGTTCTCGAGGGCTGCCGCGCCGTCAACGTCGAGCATCTTGTTTATGCGAGCAGCTCGAGCGTGTACGGGTCCAACTCCACGCTGCCATTTTCCGCACATCACAACGTTGACCATCCTCTGAGCCTGTACGCGGCTACGAAAAAGTCAAATGAGCTGATGGCCCACACCTACAGTCATCTTTATGGGTTGCCGACGACGGGACTTCGATTCTTCACGGTGTATGGGCCGTGGGGGCGTCCCGACATGGCGCTGTTCAAGTTCACTGAGGCGATCCTTGCGGGAAAAAAAATCGAACTCTTCAACCACGGAAGGCACCGTCGTGACTTCACCTACATCGACGACATTGTCGAAGGGCTGATCCGCGTTCTCGACAAGGCGCCGCAACCGACGCCTGACTGGGACGGATCAAACCCCGATCCGGCGACGAGCGCGGCTCCGTGGCGCGTGTATAACATCGGGAACAACAGGCCGGTTAATCTCCTCGACTGCATCGCGACGCTCGAGTCGGCTCTGGGAAAGACGGCGGAGAAGGAATATCTGCCGATGCAGCCCGGTGACGTGCCCGACACCTTCGCGGACGTTAGCGATCTGGTCGAGGACTTCGGATACAAGCCGACGACTTCAATCGCCGAGGGGATAGGGCGGTTCGTTGTCTGGTACAAGGATTATTTCAGGGTTTGAGAAAGAGAGACGTCTAGGGTCAAATGATCATAACGCGAACGCCGTTCCGCATTTCTTTTTTCGGCGGGGGAACTGACTACCCGGCCTGGTACCAGGAGCCCGGCGGAGTCGTCCTGGCTACCACCATCGACAAGTATTGCCACATAAGCTGCCGCCACCTTCCACCGTTCTTCGAGCATAAGCACGGGATCGTGTATTCGCGCATCGAGAACGTGCGTGAGATCGACGAGATCGAGCACCCGGCGGTACGGGCGATACTGGCATGGGCGGGCTGCGACAAGGGACTCGAGATACATCACGACGGCGATCTTCCCGCGTGAAGCGGTCTCGGGTCGAGCTCGTGCTTCACCCGTCGGGCTGATCCACGCTCTCGCTGCGCTCGACGGGAAGTACGTGAGCAAGGAGACGCTCGCCAAGGATGCGATCCACATCGAGCAGAACATCATCCGCGAGAACGTCGGTTCGCAGGACCAGATCTCCGCCGCGTTCGGCGGATTCAACCGGATCGAGTTCAGACAGAACGACACCTTTCAGGTTTCACCGGTAATTCTTCACAGGGACCGGCTGCAAGAACTTCAGAGCCGTTTGATGCTTTGCTTCACCGGAGTCTCGCGAACAGCTTCAGAGATCGCCAAGGCGCAGATCGAGAATTCGAAGAATCGCCAGACCGAGCTGAAGCGGATGACCGAGATGGTGGACGAAGCGATCCAGATCCTTCAGAGCCCGAACGCTTCGATCGACGAATTCGGCGAGCTCCTGCACCACGGTTGGCTGCACAAGCGCAAGCTGTCGGAGAAGGTTTCCACACCGGAGATAGACTCGCTCTACGAGGCGGCACGGGGAGCCGGCGCGATCGGAGGGAAGCTTCTCGGAGCGGGGGGCGGAGGATTCCTGCTGCTGTTCGTGAGGCCCGAGCTTCGGCCGGAGGTGCAGGACGTTCTGAAGACGCTCGTCCACGTGCCGTTCGAGTTCGACGATTCCGGGAGCCGAGTGGTGCTCTATCAGCCGAACGGCTTCTTTTGAGCCCGGCTTGAAAAAAGGTTCTGCACGGCATTCCCCGGCATTCCGTGAAGAACCATTTTTTACATGAAGGGCGGACCCCTTCGCGGCGATCTACACGTCACTCGGCTGCCAATTCCAATGTAATTTCTGCATGATCAACATCGTGAACAGGACCTCCCAGGAATCCGATGTGACGTCAATGGATTCCCGCGGCATGCGGATTTGGAGCCCAGAACATATTCTCGGCGAATTTCAAAAGCTGTGGGATCTGGGTGTTCGAACCGTGCGCATTTCCGATGAGATGCTCCCACTCGGTGAATGATTTTCGGAAGATCGTAGGCATCGAATCGTACGCCTCCACCGACAAGGTCTCCGAGCTGACGGCGCGCACCAACGACGAAGGTTGGGCGACCATCTTTGTCGCATGGCTCAGGACGAGCCGCCTGACGGCGAACGATTGTCTGTTCATACTTTCCGTCGGTGGGGGCGCGACCGCGAAGAACATCAGCCCGAACCTGGTGGAAGCGCTGAAGTACGCGAAATCGATCGGGGCGAAGGTGGCGGGCATCGTCGGCCGAGACGGCGGGTACACGGCCGAGGTGGCTGGTGTCTGCTGCATTGTCCCCACCGTGAATGAAAACACCGTGACTCCCCATGCTGAAGCTCTTCAGGTGGTCGTCTGGCACCTGCTGGTTTCGCATCCGGCGCTTAAGGCAAACCAGACCACATGGGAGTCGGCCGGAACGGCCTAGCCCGAGGAAAGGCGGGGGTCGCTCCCCGCGGCGGATTGCTGTTAGATTTGAGACGCTGGCGCCATTACTCACACGCCGGGGCGGTGAGGCAAGCTGGCCGGGCATTTCGCTCGCGAACGCGGAAAGCGCTGTGGTTCAATCCCGACGATCCTCAGGCTGTTGAGCCGGCACCACAACCAGGTCGTTAAACCGGGGTTGCGAAATGGGTGCTTTAACAAATTGAATAGAGGGAGATGACGCCAAGTGAAGAGGGTTGAAGCGTTGAAGGTGAAAATCTCTGCCGACGGAGCGGACAAGCGCGCAATGCTGGAGATGTACCGCAAGCCCTATATCAAGGGGCTGACGACCAATCCCACGCTGATGAAAAAAGCCGGCATCACCGATTACCGGGCCTTTGCACGGGACATCCCGACCGAAATCAGAGACAAGCCGATCTCGTTCGAAGTGTTCTCTGACGACTTCGGCGAGATGGAGCGCCAGGCTCTCGAGATTGCGGGCTGGGGCACCAATGTCGATGCTAAGATCCCGGTCAGAAACACGAAAGGAGAGCCCGGCTGCAGCCTTGTCCGCACGCTTTCAGCCCAGGGTGTGAAGCTCAACATCACTGGACTGATGACGCTCGCGCAGGTAGAGGATATTGTCACCGCCCTGGATCCGGCGACCCCCAGCTACGTATCGGTGTTTGCCGGCCGCCTGGCCGACACCGGGCTGGATCCCGTTGAGATGATGGCATCGGCCGTCGAGGTCATGATGCCCCACCGGAAGGCGGAGCTGATCTGGGCGAGTCTGCGGGAGCTGCTGAACATTTTCCAGGCCGAGACCATAGGCTGTCACATCACACCGTTACCAACCACATCCTGAAGAAGCTGGAGCTGGTGGATTATGACCCAAAGGAGTATTCGCTCGACACGGTCAAGATGTTTCACAACGATGCAGTAGCCGCCGGATTCACCCTTTGAGCGTGCCGAAAGAAGCAACAATCTTCGGCGTAGCGCTCTTCACCAAACCCATCTCAACGCTCTCATCATGAGTAAGATCCTGGTAACCGGCGCTGCCGGCTATCTCGGCTCGATCCTTTGCGAGCACCTGCTCGCCGCCGGCCACAGCGTCACCGCTGTCGACAATCTCGCTTACGGACAGCACAGCCTCTTTCACCTGTGCGCGAACCCAGCGTTCGACTTCAATCGCGGGGACGCGCGCGACGAGCGGCTAATGAGGAAGCTGGTAGCTTCCGCTGACGCCGTCATCCCCCTCGCCGCCGTCGTCGGCGCCGGCGCGTGCGACCGCGATCCGCTGTTGGCCACGTCTCTCAACTACGATGCGATCGCGATGCTCAACAGGTTGCGCAGTCCGGCGCAGCTCGTGATCTATCCGACAACCAACAGCGGGTACGGCACCAAGTCGGGAGAGGCGTTCTGCACCGAGGACACGCCGCTCGATCCGATCTCGCTTTATGGACGGACGAAGGTGGACGCCGAGCGGAACGTGCTCGATTCGCCGAACTCGATCAGTCTGAGGCTGGCGACGGTGTTCGGCATGTCGCCGCGGATGCGGCTCGATCTGCTCGTGAATCACTTCGTGTACGCGGCAGTCACCGACGGGTACATAGTCATATTCGAGAAGCATTTCAAGCGGAACTACGTTCACGTACGGGACGTGGCCGCCTGCTTCGTGCATTGTATCGCAAACTCCAGCGGCATGACGGGCCGCGCATTCAATCTCGGGCTTGACGAGGCGAATCTCTCGAAGGAGGAGCTCGCGCTGCTGGTGAAAAGCTTCGTTCCCAATTTCTTCGTCCATTTTTCCGAAGTCGGAAGCGATCCCGACAAGCGAAACTACATCGTATCAAACCAGCGCTTGCGTGAGGCGGGGTTCGAAGCGCGGCGCACGATTAGAGACGGAATCGCCGAGCTGCTGAAAGGTTACCGTCTTCTGGCAAGGTCGCAATTCAAGAACGTGTGACGCCCCTCCCGGGATCCGCTGTCATTCTAGCCGGCGGGCTGGGGACAAGGCTGCGGGGCGTTCTCCCGGATTGCCCAAAGGTTCTCGCACCTGTCCGCGGCCGTCCCTTTCTTTCCTACCTCCTCGATCAGCTCGCGGATGCCGGCGTTGTGGACGTGATTCTCGCGACCGGTTACCGAGCTGATCTCGTCGAGACCGCTTTCGGAGCGTCATATCGCACGATGACCCTTCGCTATTCGGCTGAAAAGACGCCATTGGGGACTGCCGGCGCGCTCGCGAATGCACGGCGGCTCCTCCCCGATGGCCCATGCCTGACTCTGAACGGGGACTCCATGTGCGACACCGACCTCGCTGCCTTCTGGAGCTGGAGCGCTTTGCGCAGGGCGAGCGCGGCGCTGGTGGCCGTCCGGGTGCCCGACGCATCCCGTTATGGAACGGTGGCGCTCGACGGCGAGCGCGTCGTTGCGTTCGAGGAGAAGCGCGTGCGCACCGGCAGCCAGTGGATCAACGCCGGAATTTACTTTCTTGGCGCCGATGTCACCGCCTCTCTCGACCCGACGCGGCCCGCCTCTCTCGAGCGAGACGTTCTCCCGGCGAGGGTCGGAAAGGGACTGCTGGCGTTTCCCGTCGACGCCCCTTTTCTCGACATCGGGCTGCCGGATTCGTACGCTTCGGCTTCCGTTTTTCTCGAGGATGAACCCGGCGTATGAACCGTCCATGGGTGGTGCTCGATCGGGACGGGACGATCATCGTTGAACGGAACTATCTGTCCGATCCTGGCGGCGTCGAGCTGCTGACGAACGCAGCCGAAGGAATCCGGACGATGAAGAATCTCGGGCTCGCCGTCATCGTCGTCACAAACCAGTCCGGCGTTGGACGAGGGCGGTACCCCATGTCGGCGGTCGACCGGGTAAATGAGAGGGTAAGGTCACTACTGCGGGCAGAAGATGCCGACGTGGATGTCATTTACGTCTGCCCGCACGTGCCGGCGGACGAATGTGACTGCAGGAAGCCCGCTCCCGGCATGGTGCGCAGCGCGGCGCGCGATCTTGCTTTGTCGCCGGCTCCAGTCGCCGTCGTCGGCGACAAGGAGTGCGACATCGGCCTCGGACGCGCGGTTGGCACTTCCGCAATTCTGATTCGCACGGGATACGGAGCGTCGGAAGAGCTCCGTGGTGTAACGGCGGACTACATCGTGGATGATCTTCTCGTCGCCGCGGACATCGTATCCTCATTGCTCGGGCGCGAAGGTTGGGAACACCTCGGAAGCGATCACATGAGAACCGTCAGATGATAGTCAGCAGAACTCCTTTCCGGCTTTCCTTCTTTGGCGGTGGAACCGACTACCCGTCGTGGTACCGCGAGCATGGCGGAAGCGTTCTCGCCACCACCATCAACAAGTACTGCTACCTGTCGTGCCGGCATCTTCCCCCGTTTTTCGAGCATCGGATACGACTGGTGTATTCCAAGATCGAAAACTGCCAAACGATCGACGAGATCCAACATCCCGCGGCACGCGAGATCCTGAAATTCGTCGGCGTCCGGCACGGAATCGAGATTCACCACGACGGTGATCTGCCGGCGGGTAGCGGGATGGGCTCGAGCTCAGCGTTTACCGTCGGACTGCTCCATGCCCTGAACGCATTGAAGGGACGCATGCCAAGCAAGCGGCAGCTTGCGGAAGAGAGCATTCATATCGAACAGGAACTGATCCGGGAAACGGTCGGCTCCCAGGATCAGGTATCGGCAGCCTACGGCGGCTTCAACCACGTTGTGTTCGGAACGAACGGCGATATCGATGTCCGGCCCCTCACGCTGAGCACCGATCGGGTATCCGAGCTCACCTCCAATTTGATGCTCTTCTTCACCGGGGTGAAGCGAACCGCATCCCGGATCGCGGGGAGCTATGTGAACCATCTCGGCGCGAATCGTGTCCAGCTCGAGGCGACACGGCAGCTTGTAGATGAAGGGCTTTCCATGCTGAATAGCGACACGGAGCTGAGCCGGTTCGGCGAGCTGCTCCACGAAGCGTGGCAGATCAAGCGGAGTCTCGGCCAGCACGTCTCAAACGCTCATATCGACGAAGTGTACGATGCGGCTCGCGCTGCCGGAGCGATTGGCGGCAAGATCACCGGCGCAGGCGGCGGCGGCTTTCTGTTGCTCTTCGTGCCACCGGAGCGGCAACAGTTCGTGCGCCAGCGTTTGTCACATCTGATACACGTGCCGTTCCGGTTCGAATACGGGGGCAGTCAGATTATCTTTTATGAGACACAGGAAGACTTTTCCAGCCAGGAAGCGGACCGCGCCTCGCGAAGCCTGACCCCATTCAGGGAGCTCGAGATCGATCCTGATCCCGAGTGACCGGAATTTCCAACCACATCGTACATCATGAACGAAAGATTTTATCGCGCATTGTACCGTATTCGCAGGGTCGAGGAAGAGGTCGCCAAAGCTTATCCGAGTGACAAGATCAAAAGCCCGGTACATCTGTCTATCGGGCAGGAGGCGGTAGCTGTCGGCGTATGCGAGGCACTCAAGCCCGAGGACATCGTGTTTGCGTCGTACCGCGGTCACGCGGCATACCTGGCAAAGGGCGGAGATCTGAACCGGATGATCGCCGAGCTCTACGGCAGAGTTACCGGATGCGCGAAGGGCAAAGGGGGCTCGATGCATCTGATCGACGTCGCTCACGGAGTCATGGGTTCATCCGCAGTCGTGGGCACGACGATCCCGAACGCCGCCGGGTACGCCTATGCGCTCAAACTTCGCGGGTCCGATGCGCTCGTGGCGGCATTCTTCGGTGACGGCGCGACCGACGAGGGCGTGTTCTACGAATCTTTGAACTTCGCGGCGCTCAAACGGCTACCGATGATTTTCATATGCGAGAACAACTCCTACGCGATACACACCCACCAAAACCAACGCCAGGCGATTAGCAACATCGCGGAGCGCGCGGCCTCTTTTGGCATTCCGGCGGAGGTCATCGCTGATGACGTGATCGCCGTATACTCGGCGATCGACAAGGCGGCGAAGGCGATTCGCTCAGGAGCAGGCGGTCCCTTCTTCTTCGAGTGCATGACGTACCGCTGGAAGGAGCACGTGGGTCCGGGCGAGGATTATCATCTTGGTTATCGCAGCCGCGAAGAAGCGACGAAATGGATCGACAACGATCAGGTCCGTGTTGCCGGAGAGCGGCTGCGGGCGCCACGGCGCGCGAGCATCGAAGCCGAGGTCGAAGCCGAAATCGCCGACGCGTTCGCCTTCGCCGAGAACAGTCCGTTCCCCTCTGCCGATGAGCTGTGGAAAGATGTGTACGGTGCGTCCACGGCATGAATCGAGAGGCGACTTACGTCGAGGCGATTCGCGAAGCGACAAGGCAGGAGATGGAGCGCGACGAATCCGTAGTGGTGTATGGGCTCGACGTCGATGATCCGAAGGCGATTCAGGGCACCACCGCCGGACTCCTGGAAAAGTTCGGCGCCGGTCGCGTTTTCGGTACTCCGCTTGCGGAGGATGCGATGACCGGGGTTGGAATCGGCATGGCGCTGGCGGGATTGCGGCCGATACACGTGCACATACGAATGGACTTCGTCATGCTGGCGATGAACCAGCTCATCAACGTCGCCGCAAAAAGCCGGTACATGTACGGTGGGCAGGTCCAGATTCCACTAGTAGTTCGCGCGATGATCGGCAGGAGCTGGGGACAGGGCGCCCAGCATTCGCAGGGGCTGTACTCGTTCTTCATGAGCGTTCCGGGTCTTCGAGTCGTTGCGCCGACCAATCCTCACGACGCCAAAGGCTGTCTCGTTGAGGCCATTCGGACCGACGACCCGGTGCTCTACGTCGAGCACCGTTTTCTGCACTTCCAGAAGGGGCCCGTTCCGGAGGCTCTGTACGCGACACCACTCGGCAAAGCGCGCGTCACCGTCCCCGGTACGGACGTGACGCTGGTAGGCATATCATACGCGCAGACGGAGTGTCTGCAGGCGCAGCGATATCTCGAGGCTGTCGGAATCAGCGCGGAGGTGATCGATCCGATATGGCTCTCGCCTCTCGACGTGGAGACAATCGCAGACTCGGTCGCCAAGACCGGGCGCCTTTGCGTGGTTGACAACGGTTGGACGACCTGCGGTGCAGGCGCCGAGATAATCGCGCGCGTAATGGAGCGCCTCCAGTCCGTGCGCGAGGTGAAGATCCTGAGGCTGGGTTTCGCGCCGGTGACTTGCCCGCCGACCCCGACGCTCGAAGCGCTGTACTATCCCAACGGCCGCACAATCGCCGCAGGGGTGAACGATCTCGTCCTCGGCCGCCCGACCGGATGGGTCCCGGAAGAGCGGAAAGAATGGAAAAACATCGAATTCAAGGGACCATTTTAGTGGAACAGGAAACAATGAACGCGATCGCCCCGCGTCCGGCCGCTAAGGCGACTGCCTGGCCGCTGATGCAGAACAACATCGCGAGGGAAGACCTTGATGCCGTCATCGAGCTCCTTCAGGCGAACGATCCCATTCTGACGCAGTCGCGGAACGTGGAAGCATTCGAGCGCGAGTGGTCGGCGTGGCTCGGCGTGCGCCATAGCGTGTTCGTGAACTCCGGATCTTCGGCAAATCTCATCACGATCGCCGCGTTGCGTGAAACCCGTGAGCTCGGAGAGATAATCGTTCCGACCCTGACCTGGTCCTCCGATATCGCGTCGGTCATTCAGGTCGGATTTACCCCCGTGTTCGTGGACATTGACCCGCGGACGCTGGGAATGGATACCGCACAGGTGCTCAACAAGCTGAGCTCTCGGACACGCGCGGTCTTCCTTACCCACGTTCTGGGCTACAACGCGCTCGACCGCCGCCTGCTGGATGGTCTGCGGGCGGCCGACGTGCCGCTCATCGAAGATGTATGCGAGTCGCACGGTGCGACGTTCGAAGGTCGAAAGCTCGGAACGATCGGATTGATGTCGAACTTCTCCTTCTACTATGCGCACCACATGACCACCGTCGAGGGCGGAATGGTTTGCACCGACGACGATGAGCTCTACGAGGTGACCCGGATGATGCGGGCGCATGGAATGGTGCGGGAGGCGAAATCGGAGGAGGTGAGGAAGAGGTATATCAGCAAATACCCCGACCTGAATCCCGAATTCATCTTCGCGTTTCCCGGCTACAATGTGCGAAGCACGGAGATCAACGCGGTGATGGGGCGGTCGCAGCTGAAACGGCTCGACGACAGAAATGCGCTGCGTTCGCGCAACCTGCGGCTTTTCCTGCATCAGCTCGATTCAAGATTCTACCGCACGGATTTCGCCGTCGAGGGAAGCTGCAATTACGCCTTTACGCTAATCCTGCGCGAGCCGGACCTCGCGCTTTGCGAGCGGGTGATGACGGCGCTTCGCGAGCATGGCATCGAGTACCGGCGCGGCGCGTCCGGAGGCGGGAACCAGTTGAGACAACCGCTGGTGAGAGGTCGGCTCGGTGACCAGCCCCTCGCTGAATTCCCCGAAGTGGATCATGTGCACTTTTTCGGTTTTTACATCGGCAACTATCCAGAGTTGGAGCCCGATCGCATCGGCGAGCTCTGCGCCCTCCTCAACAGCACTGCGGCCGGCTGACACCCGCATCCTGAAATGAAAGCGGACGCAAGGATATTCGTCGCCGGCCACCTCGGTCTCGTCGGAGGGGCCGTTCATCGGGCACTCACCAGAAAGGGCTTCTCCAATGTCGTGGGCCGCTCGCGCGCCGAGCTGGATCTCGAAGACGAGCCGGCGGTGCTCGCCTTCTTCGAGCGGGAGCGCCCGGAGTACGTCATCCTGGCGGCCGCCAAAGTGGGGGGCATCCATGCCAACAATACTTATCCGGTCGATTTCGTCCGCACCAATCTGAGGATTCAACTGAGCGTAATCGAGGCCGCATGGAGGACCGGCGTGACGAAGCTTTTGTTCCTCGGCTCGTCCTGCATCTATCCCAAGCTTGCCGATCAGCCGATCAGCGAGGACGCGCTCCTCGGCGGACCGCTCGAACCGACCAACCGGCCTTACGCAATCGCCAAGATTGCCGGGATCGAGCTCTGCCGATCGTACAATCGGCAGTACGGCACAAACTTCATCGCGGCGATGCCGACGAACCTTTACGGCCCCGGCGACAACTTCGATCTGCAGAACGCGCATGTGCTGCCGGCACTCATGCACCGCTTTCATCTCGCCAAGATTACCGGCGAGCCGAGCGTTACCGTATGGGGCAGCGGAACCCCGCGCCGCGAGTTTCTCTACGTGGACGACGTCGCGGAGGCGTGCGTCTTTCTCATGGAACGCTACGACGGAGAGGGGATAGTCAACATCGGCTGTGGTGAGGACGTCTCGATCGCGGAAGTAGCCGACGCCGTCAGGGCAATCGTCGGTTTCCGAGGTGAGATCGCATTCGACCGCTCGAAGCCCGACGGCACCCCAGGAAAACTGCTGGACGTGTCGAAGCTGCGCGACATGGGTTGGCGGCCGGCGACTGGCCTGCGCGAAGGTCTCGAGCGCACCTACCGGTGGTTTCTCGACAACAAAATGCAGGTTGGAGCGTAGTCCGTGACCCGTGCCGGTCGCACCCGGGAAGAGGGGGAAGTTCGTGGCGATGATGCCGACGCTCCTGGCCCGGAGCTTCTCAGTCCCCCGAATCCACCGGTAGGTCGAAGGTTCCGGGGGCAGCCGATGTTTTCCCCATACATCGTCAAATAACGAGGCCGGGATTGGCCAAAATCTCATTGACAATCTCATTGCACAATCTCATTGCACAATGTGTTGAACCAAAGAGATAATGTCCCCTTGATGCCAAGATAGAAATGTCCCCTATCGGCTTGATCCTTTGTGAGGGTTGAGCCGGTGGAGCGGACGAGAATGTCGGCAATTGAGCTGATGCGCGCGGAGGTGTGCGTGCGAGTGGTTTCAGGGGTTTTCAATCTTTCCGAGGCTGCATCGCGGCTGGGTATCAGCTATCGGCAGATGAAGCGGCTTCTCGGACGCTATCGGAAGCGAGGGACTGCCGGTCTGGCACATGGAAATCTGGGACGGCGGTCGAATCGTTCGAAACCGCTGGAAGAGATGCGTGTGCAGGCTCTGGATCTGATTCGAGCGCACTACAGTGGGCCGCCGGATGAGCGTTTCGGTCCGGCGTTGGCGGCCGAGCATCTGGAATCGGATCACGGGATTAAAGTGTGTTCGGAGACGTTGAGGCATTGGATGCTCGAAGCGGGGCTGTGGTCGCTGTCGAGGCGGAGGAAGCCCTACCGCCAGCGCCGGGAGCGGCGGGCTCATTTTGGTGAGTTGGTGCAGGCCGACGGGAGCTTCCACGCATGGCTGGAAGGTCGTGGGCCTAAGGGTTGGCTGATCACCTTTGTTGACGACTCAAGGAGCGAGTCATTGGCACGTTTTGCTGATGCCGAGTCGACGTGGGCGGTGGCCGATGTGCTGGAGGAGTGGATCGTGGAGCATGGCATCCCGAGGGCGCTTTATGTTGACGGTGGAGGTGTCTTTGGTTCGCCGGCGCGGCGGAAATCAGGTGGTTCTACGCAGTTTGGGCGAATGTGCAAACAGCTCGGCACTCATCTCATTCACGCTCGTTCGCCGCAAGCCAAAGGCAGAGTTGAGAGAGTCCACGGAACGCATCAGGATCGCTTGATCAAGAAGATGCGTCTGGCAGGAATATCGAATTACACGGATGCAAACCGGTTTCTCAAAGACTACCTGGTTGAGCACAACGCGCGCTTCGCCGTGCCCTCAAGAGAAAAGGCGGATTTCCACTTGCCACTGGACAGTTCGGTTGCTCTGTCACGCGTTTTTTCGATTCATTCAGAGCGCCGGGTGAGCCTTGATTCTGTGGTCTGCTACAATCGCCGCCGTTTCCAGCTGACGAGAACAACACGTTTGCTCGCCGGTCAGAAGGTCTCGGTGGAGGAGTCGAGAGACGGGAGTGTGCGGATTTTCGCATCGGGCATCGAGCTCGCCTGGACCGAGGTCATCGATAGCGCGATGACAAGACCCGGCGAACGGGTGCCTGATCATAATTCAGTTAACCGGCGGCCATCGGACAACCATCCGTGGCGCCAGGCGAACTACAATCGAGCCGCTGCTGAAGCAATACGACGGCAACGGCTGATGGCCTTTCAGACCACGCCAACTGAGCAATCAGACCTTCCAATAACAACATGAACCCAAGGGGACATTTCTACTTTGTTAAGAGGGGGGACATTTCTACTTTGGTTTGACA